>DATERH010000080.1:0-8284 GCA_035271785.1 Buttiauxella sp. | reverse complement strand
TTCAGCAACACTTTACCGGTCTCATCTCTACAACCTTTAAAATCAATAAGTTAAGTGTCACCCATTTGAGACAGCATATTTATCACTTGTCGGGGATCAGTGACAAAAAAATCCCTGCCGAAGCAGGTAATGCCGATCAGTTAAGGATCAGTTGACCGATCCAGTGGCTGTGTAAGAATCCGGAAATGCTCACTCGTTTCCGGATTTTTTTATGCATATCGGACAGGCTCTTGATCTCGTTTCACGTTACGACTATCTGCGTAACCCAATGACTTCTCTCGGGGATTTTCTTGACCCGGAGCTCATCTCCCGTTGTCTTGCCGAGTCCGGCACTGTCACTGTGCGTAAGCGCCGTCTGCCGATGGAAATGATGGTCTGGTGCGTCGTCGGGATGGCACTGGAACGTAAAGAGCCCCTTCATCAAATCGTTAACCGGCTGGATATCATGCTGCCGGGTGACCGTCCCTTCGTCGCCCCCAGCGCCGTTATCCAGGCCCGTCAGCGGCTGGGAAGCGAGGCCGTTCGCCAGGTTTTCCTGCAATCTGCACAACTCTGGCATGGTGCCACGACACATCCCCACTGGTGTGGCCTGACGCTGCTGGCCGTGGATGGCGTGGTCTGGCGCACACCAGACACCGCAGAGAACGACGCCGCTTTCCCGCGTCAGACCTATGCCGGCCAGCCTGGACTCTACCCTCAGGTTAAAATGGTCTGCCAGATGGAGCTGACCAGCCATCTGTTAACGGCTGCCGCTTTCGGCACGATGAAGGAAAGTGAATACACGCTGGCAGAGCAGTTGATAAACCAGACCGGCGATAACACCCTGACCCTGCTGGATAAGGGCTACTACTCTCTGGGCTTATTGAACGCCTGGAACCAGGCAGGGAAGCAACGTCACTGGATGATCCCACTGAAGAAAGGTGCGCAGTACGAGGAAATACAGAAGCTGGGAAAAGGCGACCATCTGGTGAGGCTGAAAACCAGCCCGCAGGCGCGGAAAAAGTGGCCGGAGCTGGGAGAGGAAATGACGGCCCGACTGTTGACCGTCACCCGGAAAGGAAAAGTCAGCCATCTGCTGACATCGATGACGGATGCGATGCGCTATCCGGGAGGCGAGATGGCGGACCTGTACAGTCATCGGTGGGAAATCGAGCTGGGTTACAGGGAAATAAAACAGACAATGCAGCTGAGCAGACTGACAGTGAGAAGTAAGAAGCCGGAACTGGTGGAGCAGGAGCTGTGGGGTGTACTGCTGGCCTATAATCTGGTGCGTTACCAAATGATAAAAATGGCGGGCAGCCTGAAAGGTTACTGGCCGAACCAGCTGAGCTTCTCGGAATCATGCGGAATGGTGATGCGGATGTTGATGACATTGCAGGGCGCGTCACCGGGGCGTATCCCTGAACTCATGCGGGACATGGAGAGCATGGCGCAGATGGTGAAGTTACCAATAAGAAGAGAAAGAGCCTTTCCGAGAGTGGTGAAGGAAAGACCGCATAAATATGGCAAAGCCAGGAACAAAAATGCCAGTCAGTTGCTTAACTGACTGGCATTAGTGACTTAGGTCGCCGCTTTTTTTATGGTTTTTCAGCGTGAATGACACTCACGCTAATCCGATATTTCTAGACCAAACTCTTCAGACGATAAATCCACTCCAGCGCCTGACGTGGCGACAGTGAATCGGGATCTAATGCTTCCAGCGCTTCTAACGCAGGCGAAGTTTCTTCGGCAACAGACAGTGACAGTAATGACATCTGCGTACCATCGACCTGAGTGGCAGCCGTATTGTTAGAAACTGTCTCAAGCTCACGCAATTTCTGACGTGCGCGCTTAATCACCTCTTTTGGCACGCCTGCCAGCGCCGCGACGGCCAGACCGTAACTTTTGCTCGCTGCACCGTCTTGCACGCTGTGCATAAACGCGATGGTGTCACCGTGTTCAATGGCATCCAAATGCACGTTCGCGACACCTTCCATTTTTTCTGGCAGGGTCGTCAGCTCAAAATAGTGCGTGGCGAATAGCGTCAGTGCTTTGATACGATTTGCCAGACTTTCGGCACAAGCCCAGGCGAGCGACAAACCATCGTAAGTGGACGTCCCACGGCCAATTTCATCCATCAACACCAGGCTATGTTCAGTGGCATTATGCAGAATATTTGCCGTTTCGGTCATCTCCACCATGAAGGTTGAGCGCCCGGAAGCCAGGTCGTCAGCTGCACCGACGCGAGTGAAGATACGGTCGATTGGGCCGATTTCAGCCTGCTGTGCCGGAACAAAACTGCCAATATAAGCCAACAGAACAATCAGCGCAGACTGGCGCATATAAGTACTTTTACCGCCCATATTTGGACCGGTAATAATCAACATACGTCGTTGAGGGGCAAGGCTTAATGGGTTGGCGATAAACGGTTCGCTAAGAACTTGTTCAACCACCGGATGACGACCACCAACGACCTTGATACCGGGTTTATCCGTCAATTGCGGGCAAGTGTAATTTAGGCTGTAAGCACGCTCAGCCAGGTTCACCAGCACATCCAATTCTGCAAGTGCAGTGGCACTTTGCTGCAATGCTTCAAGATGGGGTAACAACGCATCGAACAGTTGATCGTAGAGCTGCTTTTCTAACGCCAGCGCTTTCCCTTTTGAGGTCAGCACTTTGTCTTCGTACTCTTTCAGTTCAGGAATGATATAGCGTTCGGCATTTTTCAGCGTCTGGCGGCGAACATAGTGAATAGGCGCGTGATGGCTTTGGCTGCGACTAATTTGGATGTAATAACCATGCACGCCATTGAAACCCACTTTCAGCGTATCCAAACCGAGTTTTTCACGCTCACGTATTTCCAGTCGGTCAAGATAATCCGTGGCGCCATCAGCCAACGCTCGCCATTCGTCTAACTCTTCGTTATAGCCGGGAGCGATGACGCCGCCATCACGAACCAGCACAGGTGGGGTTTCCACCACAGCACGTTCGAGTAGCTCGCGCAACTCGGTGAACTCGCCCATGTTTTCACGCAGCGTTTGCACATATTCGGTTGGCACATCACTCAGCAGTTCGCGCAGTTCGGGTAAATGTTGGAAGGCATAGCGCATACGTGCTAAATCGCGTGGACGTGCAGTACGCAATGCCAGACGCGCAAAAATTCGCTCCAGGTCGCCCACCTGACGTAACACGGGTTGGATTTCAGCGGTTCTGTCTTGTAGTGCGGCAATGGTCTGCTGGCGTTTTTGCAAGACATCAACATTGCGGACTGGCATATGCAACCAGCGTTTCAGCATGCGGCTGCCCATCGCTGTGACGGTGCAGTCCAGCACAGAAGCCAGCGTATTTTCAAAGCCGCCGGACAGGTTCTGGGTAATTTCCAGATTACGCCGCGTTGCCGCATCCATAATGATGCTGTCTTGCTGGCGGTCCATGGTAACGGAGCGAATATGCGGCAAAGAAGTACGCTGCGTATCTTTAACGTATTGCAGCAAGCAACCGGCAGCGCACAACGCATGATGGGCATTTTCGACACCAAAACCGGTCAGGTCACGTGTGCCAAATTGCATATTCAGCTGCTGGCGGGCTGTTGAAATTTCAAATTCCCACAGCGGGCGACGACGCAGACCACGACGGCCTTCAATTAAGCGTGTCTCGGCAAAATCTTCGGCGTACAGCAGTTCTGCGGGATTAGTGCGTTGCAGTTCTGCCGCCATCGTTTCGATATCTTCTGGCTCAGACAAACGAAAACGCCCGGAGCTGATATCAAGAGTCGCATAACCAAAGCCTTTGCCGTCTTGCCAGATAGCCGCCAGCAGGTTGTCCTGGCGTTCTTGCAGCAGCGCTTCATCGCTGATGGTGCCAGGTGTAACGATGCGGACAACTTTGCGCTCAACCGGCCCTTTGCTGGTGGCCGGATCGCCAATCTGCTCGCAGATGGCAGCTGATTCGCCCAGATTAACCAGCTTAGCTAAATAGTTTTCGACGGCATGATGTGGCACGCCTGCCATTGGAATAGGTTCGCCTGCGGATGCCCCACGCTTGGTCAGGGAAATGTCGAGCAGTTGCGAGGCGCGTTTCGCATCGTCATAAAAAAGCTCGTAAAAGTCACCCATTCGATAGAACAGCAGGATCTCAGGATGCTGCGCTTTCAGACGCAGGTACTGCTGCATCATTGGGGTGTGACCGTCTAAATTGTCCGTAGTACTCATAGTATTTTTCTTTTTAATCCATTGAATTAAAAGTTAATTGTGATTTTTTATTATTGTTAATGCTCACATTATCTCATGAAGCTGATTTGTCGTTAAAAGCTTCACTATTACACCACATAACCAGGCAATCACACATCGTCAAAAGTCGGGAAAACTGCGTGCCGCCTCGAAGAGTCTATTACTCCTGCTCTGATTTTGATTTACCATAAGGAATACACATTCGTCGTCAGTCATATGGATATCCCTCACATGCGTTACTCCGTCGCGTTACTCCCACTTATAGTTTTGCTGGCCGCATGTAGCAGCAAACCGAAAACTGAAACTCCACCACCGCAAGCCGGTACACCTTCGGGTGGTTTCTTGCTGCAACCGCAGCATGATGTGTTTATGCAGACGGGGGATTTTGCCAATAATCCAGAAGCCGAGAAATTCATCAATAAAATGGTGAATGAGCATGGCTTTGACCGCCAGCAACTGCACGAGGTGTTGTCTCAGGCTAAAAAGTTGGATTACGTACTGCGTTTAATGGACCAACAAGCACCCACTACTGCACCACCTCCAGGCCCTAATGGGGCATGGTTACGTTATCGCGGCAAATTTATCACGCCTGATAACGTGCAAAATGGCGTGGCATTCTGGAACCAATATGATGACGCGTTGAAACGCGCTTCCCAGGTTTACGGCGTGCCACCGGAAATTATTATTGGGATTATCGGCGTGGAAACCCGCTGGGGTCGCGTAATGGGCAAAACACGCATCATCGATGCCCTGGCGACGTTATCCTTTGCTTATCCGCGCCGTGCGCAATACTTCTCCGGTGAACTGGAAACCTTCCTGTTGATGGCGCGTAATGAAGGTGATGACCCGCTGGAGCTGAAAGGTTCATTCGCCGGTGCGATGGGTTATGGTCAGTTCATGCCTTCATCATTCAAAGAATATGCGGTTGATTTCAATGGCGACGGTCATGTGAATTTGTGGGATCCCGAAGATGCGATTGGCAGCGTGGCAAACTATTTCAAAGGCCATGGTTGGGTGAAAGACGATTTGGTGGCAGTTCCTGCTAACGGGCAGGTGCCGGGATTAGCAAACGGCTTTAAAACCAAGTATTCCGTTTCCGCACTGGCAGAGTCTGGTCTGAGCCCAACGGCTTCTCTGGGGAACCATCAGGAAGCCAGTTTACTGCGCCTGGATATGGGTGACCGTTACCAGTACTGGTACGGTTTACCGAATTTCTACGCCATCACCCGTTACAACCACAGCACGCATTATGCGATGGCAGTGTGGCAGTTAGGCCAGGCGGTTTCACTGGCTCGCGTACAGTAATCTTTTCCCCGCCTTGTTCTGAGGCGGGGTCTACTTTCTCAAGTTTTTCTTATTAAGGTCTTCCTGATCTTCTATCAGGAATTTACATCACCTTTGATTTAATTTATGTTATGTTATAACAAATCATTTAAAGGGTGTGCCCCACAATGTTTCCTTTACGAACAATGTTAACCGTGGCTGCGCCAGTCCGGTTCTGCGCAGTCTTAATCCTGCTCGCTGGTTTATGGTTGGCCATTCGTTGGGCGATTGCACTGCCATGATCTCGCTGAATCAATTGGTGTTGGGTTATCAGGGAAGGGCGCTGACACCTGCACTAACGGGCCAGTTTGCAAAAGGCAGCATGACCGCCATTATTGGTGCGAACGGCACAGGGAAATCGACGTTACTCAAAACGCTGCTGAAATTGCAGACCCCTGTGTCGGGGCAACTGCGGTTTACTGACGGGTGTGCTCCACGTATTGCCTGGTTGCCACAACTTGCTGAAATGGAAAGACAGTTTCCTGCCACGGTTTACGATGTGGTGTGTATGGGGGCGTGGCCAGCCCGCAGTCTATTTTCGGCATTGAATCACCAAAACCGTTTGCGAATAGCTGATGCCATCGAACGCGTTGGCTTGAGTGCATACAGCAAACAGCCTATCGAAATGCTTTCTGGCGGCCAGTTTCAGAGAATGCTGTTCGCGCGTTTACTCGTGCAAAATGCGCCGCTGGTTCTGCTCGATGAACCGTTTACCGGAATCGATGCACAAACCAGCGATTTTTTGATGTCACTAATCTGCCAAATGCATCAGGCAGGCCAAACGGTACTGGCTGTGCTGCATGATAACGAACGTGTCCGTAGGCATTTCCCACAGGTTTTATTGCTCACGCAAGAAAATTTCCATTGGGGGGACGCTGCTGAAGTGTTACCTCATTATTCGCAAAGCGGTAATAATCTGGTGTTATCTGCATGATTTATCACTTCTTCTTTGAGCCGTTTATTGATTACGGATTTATGCGGCGCGCGCTCGTTGCGTGCCTGGCACTATCACTGAGCACCGCTCCGTTGGGGATTTTTTTGCTGCTAAGACGCATGAGCCTGGTGGGAGATGCGCTTTCTCATGCCATCTTACCCGGTGTTGCGGTGGGCTACTTACTGGCTGGTATGTCGCTGGTTGCGATGGGTATTGGTGGTTTTATTGCGGGTGTGCTGGTCGCGTTAATTTCCGGGCTGGTGAGTTCACGCACCAAACTTAAAGAGGATGCCAGCTTCGCGGGGTTTTATCTCGGCTCGCTGGCGTTAGGCGTCACGCTTATTTCGCTCCGTGGCTCTAGTGTTGACCTGCTGCACCTTTTATTTGGCTCAATTCTGGCCGTCGATAGCCAGGCAACGGTCTTCGTCGGCGTGATTGCCTGCGTGACGCTATTCATCCTGGCGGGGTTATATCGGGGGTTGGTGATGGAAACCTTTGACCGCAGCTTTTTGCAGGTCAATAACCGCTTCGCCCCCCATCTTATTCACGGCGTATTTCTCGCACTACTGGTGCTTAACCTGGTCGCCGGATTTCAAATTCTTGGCACGTTAATGTCTGTCGGGCTGATGATGTTACCTGCGGTATCGGCGCGCTGCTGGGCGAAAACGCTGCCTGGTGCGATGTTTATCGCCGTGGTCTGCGGTTTATTGTCGGCGTGGATTGGGCTTGCATGGTCTTTTGCCGCAGCACTACCTGCAGGCCCCGCTATTGTTCTGGCGGCGAGCGTTGGCTTCTTTATTTCAATACTTTTCGGTTCGCGCAGCGGGCTGGCTCGAAGCCTTTGTAGAGGCGGGTCAACAACAAGCAAGGGGATTAAATGAAACGTTTCGGGATAATGATGTCATTGGTGCTGGTTTGTAGCAGCCAGGCGGCATTGGCGAAGAACCTCAATGTGGTTGCAAGTTTCACGGTACTCGCTGATATGGCTAAACAAGTCGGCGGGGGACATGTCACGGTAAAAAGCCTGGTCGGGCCAAATGGCGATCCGCATAGTTTTGAACCTTCACCCCAGGACAGCGTGGCGTTAAGTCAGGCTGATGTGGTTATTGTCAGTGGGCTGGGATTGGAAGGGTGGATGGACCGTCTGGTGAGCGCCTCAGGTTATAAAGGTAAAATCATTGTTGCCTCAGCAGGTATTTCAACGCGCAGCATGACTGATGACGGTAAACAAATTACTGACCCGCATGCCTGGAATAGCGCTGAAAATGGAGCCATCTACGCGCAGAACATTATGAAGGCGCTGATGGCTGCTGACCCACAAGATGCGAAGGCAATCAACGAAAGTGGCACCGAGTACATTACGCGCCTGAAACTATTAGATAGCTGGGCAAAAACACGCTTTGAATCCATACCAAAATCGCACCGCAAAGTGCTTACCAGCCATGATGCATTTGGTTATTTTGGGCAGCAATATGGCGTGATTTTCCTGGCACCTGTTGGCTTCTCGACTGAAGCCGAAGCGAATGCCAGTGATGTCGCAGGGCTAATCAAACAGCTCCAAAATCAGCACATCAAAACTTACTTTATTGAGAATCAGACTGACCCTCGTCTGGTTAAACAAATTGCCGCAGCGAGTGGTGCGCAACCGGGTGGTGAGCTGTACCCTGAAGCACTTTCCGATGCGAGCGGTCCGGCCAGCACATACGAGATGGCTTTCAAGCATAATGTTGAGTCTATCGCTAACAGTATGAAATGATTTAATCGGCCAGTATTCACTGGCCGTTCTTTTTTCTGGAACCTCCTCGCGTTATCTAATGTA
>DATERH010000079.1:0-9348 GCA_035271785.1 Buttiauxella sp. | reverse complement strand
AATCGCCTGCTGGTAGGCCTCAGTGCTTTGCGCTGAGCCTGCCAGAATCGGGTTTAAATCAGACATCGTGGTCATACGCTCCACTCAGACAGGTTTGATGCCGGACGCCAACAGCGCCTGCTCAAATTTGTCGAGGAAAATTGCCAGCTCATCGTTGGTGATAAGCAGGGATGGCAGCAGACGCAGCACGCAACCGTTACGGCCGCCGCGCTCCAGAATCAGACCCGCTTTGAAGCAGTTTTTCTGCAACAGCGCTGACAGTTCTGGGTCAGACGGGTAGCAACCCATGTGATCTTGTGCTTCGTTTGGTTTAACAATCTCGATACCGATCATTAAGCCCAGACCACGAACCTGGCCAATCACCGGGTAACGTTTCTGCATGTCAGCCAATTGGCCTTTCAGCCACTCGCCTTGGGCTGCAACTTTGTCAGCAATCTTGTTTTCGCTCAGATGCTTAAGCGTTGTCAGGCCAGTGGCCATTGCCAGTTGGTTACCACGGAAAGTACCGGTGTGGTGACCAGGTGACCATGCATCGAACTCTTTCTTAATACCCAGAACGGCCAGTGGCAAGCCGCCGCCAACTGCTTTTGACATCACGATGATATCTGGCTCAATGCCAGCATGTTCGTAGGCAAACAGTTTGCCGGTACGGCAGAAACCAGCCTGCACTTCATCGATGATCAGCATGATGCCGTGTTCTTGAGTGACTTTACGAATGCGCTGCAACCACTCTTTCGGTGCCGGGTTAACGCCGCCTTCACCCTGAACCGCTTCCAGAATGACTGCCGCAGGTTTGCGCACGCCACTCTCAACGTCGTTGATCAGGTTTTCGAAGTAATAGGTTAATGCTTTAACGCCAGCTTCACCGCCAATACCCAGTGGGCAGCGGTACTGATGCGGGTATGGCATAAACTGTACTTCAGGCATCATGCCGTCGACAGCTTCTTTCGGAGACAGGTTGCCTGTAACGGAAAGTGCGCCGTGAGTCATGCCGTGATAGCCGCCGGAGAAGCTAATGATGCCCGCACGACCCGTCACTTTCTTAGCCAATTTCAGCGCAGCTTCAACCGCATCCGCACCGGATGGGCCGGTGAATTGCAGGCAATACTCTTTACCCTGTCCTGGCAATAAAGAGAGAAGATATTCAGAGAACTGATCTTTCAACGGTGTTGTCAGATCCAGTGTATGTAACGGCAAGCCGCTAGTAATGACATTTTGGATGCTTTGCAGCACGTCAGGGTGGTTATGTCCAAGAGCAAGCGTACCTGCCCCCGCAAGGCAATCAAGATATTGATTATTCTCAACATCAGTGATCCAAACACCGTTGGCCTTCGCAATTGCTAAAGGCAATTTACGTGGATAACTCCTAACATTCGATTCAAATTCAGCTTGTCTCGCCAAATAGGTTTCATTGTTTCCGTTAAATGAATTCGCACCAAAGCTGTCAATACGGACTTTATCCGTCATCATATCTCTCCTACAACTGCTAAATTATTAATTTCGCAGCTGATTAAATGAATTAGAAAAACCGAGCACCATGTAAAAAACGCGGCCAATATAGGTTCTTTTTGCTCTTCGCTCAATAAATTATTTTTCGATTTCTGAATGTTTCTGATTTGTGACTCTGATGAAAAACAGTATAAAGATCACAATTTAGCGTGATTCGCTAAGAATAAGTTATTATTCGGATATTAAATCTGAATACCTAGTCTTTTATAGTTAAAAACTCTAACTATTTAACAAATCCTTAGGGGGGTTAATGAGCATTTTTTGATTAAAAAATAATCAAAAGACTGCTTTTTCAAGAGACATGTGCTTTCTGAGGAGATACCAAACCTGAAGGGCTATAAGAGAGAAGAGGCAAATAGAATATCAATTAACTCGCTCAGTTAACGAGCGATGTTGTATACATGTTACTTTTTCATCCACTGCCCGTTAATACCGCGCACATACTCGCCCGGTTGCGCCCGCTTCACCAGTTTTTGACCCGCAAGTTCAGCGACCTGATTTGCCGATATATTGTTGCTATCCGCTAGCTTCTGATAATTTTCCGAACGCGCTTCATTAATACGTTTCACCAACTCCAGCGTTTCTTTGTCCTGTTTAATAGGTGCAACAAAACCGCTGAGTGTCTCCCCTACTCGCCCTTGCTGGCGGGCTTCGGATAAGGTTAACGCCAATATCTGGCTGCTAAACAACATGCTCGCCAATAAAACGCCTTTAACGATATTTTTCATGACGCTCACTCCGTACCGAACAAATCGCTGCGGTTCTTAAGCAACGTTTCAACGTCTTTATCTACTTTAATATGAATTTCATGCTCAATTTTTACGTTCATATTAATGGTGATAGGTTCTTTTGGCGCCGCAACTTCAATACGCGGAGTGCATCCTGATAATGTGGCAATCCCTGTTACCAGGAGTGTTGCGATGACTGTCTTCATTGTGTTTCCTCACAAGCTTTATCGCGTGTCTGACAACGCACATCCGGCAATGCGGTAGGTGATATGGTGGGTAGCGCGGTATTTTGCTCAAGCCAGGTTTGCAAATTATCCCCAAAACGCAGACTGCGCCAAAGCGTAAAGAGGTTTTCCTGATGGCTATAATTCAGCCTCACTGCATGCCTTTTCCCTTCAACCTGACTCATACCTTGCACATTCGCCTGAAAAGTTAACTCGCCAAGGTTATCTAAATTAATATGGGTCCAGGAATGAGAAATTTCCATATATCGCAACCAGTTAACAGCAATACCTGCGGCTATGTTGTTCTTGACAATCGCATCCGCCATGTCTTTATCCAGGCGTAATGTCAGCGGCCCGGGGTTTGTCAGCCAACCATCTTTGATTATCCATTGTGGATGATTAAGCCACAGCGGCAGCGCACCGTTCACACGTCCGGACATGGCGAACTGCTTGGGATTGACCGCAGAAACCAATTCACTCGATGAAATGTTTTCTAAACGTAGCAAGGCGACGTCACGTTGTGGCAGCCGCAGTTGTTGCACACGCAATTTCCCATCCAGAATATCGACGTTAACATTACTGAGCATCAGCGGTTGTGCTTCACTCCACGGATACCAACCTTCGAGATCCGCAGTGATATTGGTCGAGGTGACTTGGTTTTTGACTTCGGCAATGCGCAGCGTCACTGGGCCATCTGTCCCTAATTGCCAGGTGCTATGGCTGAAGCGGAATGGCAGTACAAAATCGACACCGTTAATTTGGTTATCCGGCATCCAGACACTGCCATTTTTCACCACACCATGCCCACCGGCCTCAAATCCCTGACCAACTGCCGCAGAAAAAGCCACTTGCGAATACAAGGTTCCGTCTTTTAAAAGCATTTTCCAGTCGGCGGGGATCAGCGGCTGGAATACAGTCAGTGCTTGTTGCGGCCACCAGGCGTTACCACGCAGCCGCACTCCATCCCAACGGCCATTCACCCGCACCGGCCCAATATCATCGGCTCGCAGGTCACCTTCATACTGGAACGAAGAAGGATCTTCGCCACTAACGCTGAAAGTTAACACCGACGGCGGCAACGTGCTTCCACCGCTGAAAGTCGTTTTACCGGCATTTAACGTGAATGAACCATCAAAGGAAGGGGCCGCTTCATCGCGCTGCCAGTGCAGCGGTTTGTCGAGTTTCAGGCGCGGCTCGCTGACGAGCATTGAACCGTACTCAAGTTTGTCAAAGCCGGTCGAGAGCGACGTTAACTCAATAACACTGTCACGCCATTCACCATAGCCGCGTACATCCCAGCTCGCTTGCATCGGTGTGAATTCGCCATTACCCCAATATTTCCAGCGCCACAAACCTGCATCTGGCAAAAAGTTGTCCGCCTGGCCATCCAGATGAAGCACGAAGTTGCCCGTCTGATTCTCATGAGCGCGAACAATAGCCTGCAAACGTCCATCCACACCCTGTTGCGAGATGCGCACACCCGCAAGTGGCCAGCGAATTTCATCCACGTCCAGAGCGTCGATAACGCGCCCGCGTGAACGTAGCAAGGCACCTGGCAGAAAATGCAGCTGAGGGTCGGCAATCCCCCCACTAATTTCCCCCGGTAACACGGCATAAAACACCATGCCGTCCTGTTTCGCTTCACCGGTTAACTGCACTGGCAAGGCGCTGTTTATCAGACTCAGTTTGCCAGGACCAATATTGAGCACCGCATTCGCTTTGCCTGCCTGGCCCTCGGTGATGACATTCATCCGGCCGCTGATGACCGCGTTTTCCAGACCTTTTCTCCAGTCATCTACCCGTAACGCTATCCCCCCGCGCAGTGGTACAGCGGTATACGGCCAGAACCACCGTCCACCATTCACTTCAATAATAGTGTCGCTAACAGTCCAGGGCAGAGTCACTAGCGGTTCAGCCGCACCCGGTTTTTCCAGGGTTAATGCCCCCTCTTCTGCCTTCCAGACCAGCGCCACATCAACCAGTTCAGGTTCTTGCGGAATACGTAGTTTTGTTGCGAGACGGCCTTCTTCTGGCAAGCTGGTGGTGAGCGGCGGCAACGTTATTTCGCCGGCCAGTTCAAGCGGTTCCATCCCCGCTATCGCCTGAACCTTTAACTTTTTTAACGCTAATAACTGGCCGTTCAGTTGCGCATCTACACTTAAAGAAGGGCCTGAATAATGAAGTGATTGCTGCTGTGGTGAGAGGCTAAGACGTAAGGCACCGGAGAACTGTTGAAACGGCGTTATGTTGACACGGGCGACAGTGATAAGGCTTTCAGGAAGCATTGATTGCCATTCAGAAAGCGTGCGTGGTGCCGCAGGGCCCGACTGGTCGAGCGGCATTTTACTGAGGCAATCAACATTAAGATTGAGCGTATCAAGATGGATACGCCAGCGTTGTGGATGGCTGATGGTGGCGTCTTTAATTGTCGCAAGGGCGCAATCCTCAGCAAAGTAACGCAAGTCAGGAACAACAATTGCCCCGCGTTTAAACCGGGGGCTTGCTTCCATGGCGATGCGTGTCCCCTGCGGCAGCCAGATACCGGCAAGGGTAGGCAGCCAATAGGCGATAGTCATTGTAAGCGTCAGCAGCAGCAAGATAGCGAGTAGCAGCAACGCAATAATGGCTTTATATTTACCCTTCATGGGCGATTAAGATCCTGATTCAGCGACAATTTTGTACCCAACCAAACAACTTATGCGATGATTCTTGCATTATTCAGGCCGGGCGTGAAGATCAAGCCTCGTTTAAGCGTAGCTAACCTTGGGTTAGCAGCAGAATTTCAACGCTAAAATTATTTTTTAATATTTGTATGATTATTTTAAGCATGGTAATTTTATAGCAATATCATTCTGGAGATAAGTCTCATGAAACTAGCAGTTTATAGTACAAAACAGTACGATAAAAAGTATCTAGAGCAGGTTAACACTGAATATGGCTTTGATCTTGAATTTTATGACTTCTTGCTAACTGAAAAAACAGCCAAAACGGCTCATGGTTGTGAAGGTGTCTGTATCTTCGTTAATGACGATGCTAGCCGTCCGGTGCTGGAAGAGCTCAAAAACCAGGGTGTGAAATTTATCGCGCTGCGATGCGCCGGGTTTAACAACGTCGATCTGGACGCGGCGAAAGAGCTCGGTATGCCTGTAGTGCGTGTTCCAGCTTACTCACCAGAAGCGGTCGCCGAACATGCGATTGGTCTGATGATGAGCCTGAACCGCCGTATACATCGCGCTTATCAACGCACCCGTGATGCCAACTTTTCTCTGGAAGGGCTAACCGGTTTCACGATGTTTGGCAAAACTGCTGGGATCATTGGTACCGGGAAAATTGGCATTGCCGCACTGAAAATATTGAAAGGTTTCGGTATGCGTCTGCTGGCGTTTGATCCATACCCAAGTGCTGCGGCACTTGAGCTTGGCGTGGAATATGTCGATTTGCCCACTCTGTTTGCACAGTCTGACATTATCTCTCTGCACTGCCCAATGACACCAGAAAACTACCATTTGCTTAACCGTGCGGCGTTCGACCAGATGAAAAACGGCGTGATGGTTATCAACACCAGTCGTGGTGGTTTGATTGATTCACAAGCGGCTATTGATGCTTTGAAAAATCAAAAAATCGGGGCGTTAGGAATGGACGTGTATGAGAACGAGCGCGACCTGTTCTTTGAAGACAAATCTAACGATGTGATTCAGGATGACCTGTTCCGCCGCCTGTCAGCCTGCCACAACGTGTTGTTTACTGGCCACCAGGCGTTCCTGACTGCGGAAGCGTTAACCAGCATTTCTGAAACGACGCTGGAAAACCTGCGTCAGTTAGAAAACGGCGAGCCTTGCGTCAATCAGGTGAACTAGTTTCTTATGGCGGATGACACTTCGCTTATCCGCCGTCCTTTTAGGATTATCCCTACAAAATAGAAATTTAGTTTTGATATAGTGTGGCCAACTCATTGATGAAACGAATATCTCCATCCTCATTCAAGTTGCAGATGCGTTAACTGAACCCGTTCGCCTCAATCACATAGTTACTATGCTCTTGGGGACTCTCGGCCTGGTCGCCTTTCTGCAAATCGAATTAGTTTGGGTAAAACTTAAGGACAAGAGATGAAAAAAATAACTGCACTAGCTCTGGCTGCAATAGCAATGGTGGGTTGTGCACAATCTGGCGATAAATCGACGGTCACAACCCAGGATCTGCAACATCACCGTTATGTTTTGCAAACCGTAGATGGTGAACCACTGACCGGCATTCAGCGTATGCCAGAGCTAAGCTTTGGTGAAAATATGCATATTGCAGGCAGCATGTGTAACCGTTTTATGGGTCAGGCAACGCTTGAAGATAATACGCTGAAAACGAAAGGGCTGGGAATGACCATGATGATGTGTCCCGAGCCGCAGCTAAACGAGCTTGATCATATTATTAACGATATGCTGACCCGTGGCGCAAAAGTCGGTTTGGCACCGCAACAACTGACGCTGAAAACCAGCCAGCATACATTAGTTTATAAACTGGCCGACCTGGTCAACTGATTCGACTAGTACGCCCCACATGTTCCCGCGGCAAGCGCATTTTCACTACAGCGTTTGCCGTTAGGCATCGCACACATCCCAGTGACTGAACCATCTAACTGACGGGCGACACTCAGCGAACCTCCAATCATTGAACAACTTGCCTGTCCCTGGCTGGACATCGCCGCGCGCATACCAGGCGGTACGTGAGCCGCAGTGGCTTGTTGTGGTGGTTCATTACTACTGCATGCCGACAGCATTGATGTTGATAACAACAGTGCGGCACATCCCGCTAAAAACGCAGCGCGCATTATTCCTCTCCCCTAAACGTTGCAAAACCCAAGAATCATAAGCGCTGGCGCTGTGTTTCGTCGAGGCCGCAAGACCATAAAAAGTGTGTGATTTTGCAATGCAGATCACTTTATTGTGCAAAACTTAATCAATCACCCTTTTATATTCTC
The DNA here is from genome assembly GCA_035271785.1 of Buttiauxella sp. Taxonomy (GTDB): domain Bacteria; phylum Pseudomonadota; class Gammaproteobacteria; order Enterobacterales; family Enterobacteriaceae; genus Buttiauxella. The sequence continues at coordinate 1,915 of DATERH010000079.1, read as the reverse complement.
AATAGTGGTTCAACAAAGGACACAAAAGCAAAAATCACCTTCTGAGGGCTTTGCTAATATTAAAGGACTATTTTGCGACTCGCACAGGCATGCGGGTCTATTACCCAAAATAATTCGAGTTGCATTGAGGCGGTGAGTGAACGCGGCCAACAAAAAGGCATTTGAAGTATGACGGGTAGATTACTTTCTTATTATTGCGCAATGTAAGGGTATCTCCATGATCACAATCGACGGCAATGGTGCGGTCGCATCTGTGGCGTTTCGCGCCAGCGAAGTCATAGCCATCTACCCGATAACACCTAGCTCGACTATGGCGGAACTTGCTGATGCCTGGTCCGGGGATGGCAGGAAAAATGTGTGGGGTGATACGCCTCGCGTGGTACAAATGCAGTCCGAAGCGGGGGCGATTGCCGCAGTACACGGCGCGCTGCAAACTGGCGCCCTTTCCACTTCGTTCACTTCATCGCAGGGCTTACTGCTGATGATCCCGACCCTCTACAAACTGGCCGGTCAGTTAACGCCGTTTGTATTGCATGTGGCGGCTCGCACGATTGCGACTCACGCGCTGTCAATTTTTGGTGACCACTCTGATGTGATGGCCATTCGCCAGACTGGCTGCGCGATGTTATGCGCCAGCAGTGTTCAGGAAGCCCAGGACTTCGCGCTAATTTCGCATATTGCCACGCTGAAAAGCCGTGTTCCGTTTATTCACTTCTTCGATGGGTTCCGCACCTCCCATGAAATCAACAAAATTGTGCCGCTAGCCGACAGCACCCTTCTGGAACTGTTGCCGCAAAAAGAGATCGATGAACACCGCGCCCGTGCGCTTAATCCTGAACATCCGGTTATCCGCGGTACCTCCGCCAACCCGGACACCTATTTCCAGTCTCGTGAAGCCAGCAACCTGTGGTACGACGCGGTATACCAGCATGTCGAACAAGCGATGGACAGTTTTGCGGCGACCACGGGTCGTCAGTATCGTCCGTTTGAATATTACGGCCACCCGCAAGCCGAACGCGTCATCATCCTGATGGGTTCTGCCATCGGCACCTGCGAAGAAGTGGTCGATGAGCTACTGACGCGCGGCGAAAAAGTCGGCGTGCTGAAGGTTCGTTTGTACCGCCCATTCTCAGCCGAACATCTGCTGGAAGTGTTGCCAGATAGCGCTCGACAGATTGCCGTTTTAGACCGCACGAAAGAACCAGGTGCACTGGCAGAACCGTTATATCTCGATGTGATGACATCCCTTGCCGAAGCCTTTAACCGTGGTGACCGAGACTCTCTACCGCGTGTCATTGGCGGGCGTTACGGTTTGTCCTCCAAAGAATTTGGCCCGGATTGTGTGCTGGCCGTTTTTAACGAACTGTCTCAGGCAAAACCTCGCCCGCGTTTTACCGTCGGGATTTACGACGATGTCACCAATTTGTCGCTACCGTTACCGGAAAACACCCTGCCCAATCGCGCCAAACTCGAAGCGCTATTTTACGGGCTGGGCAGCGACGGCAGTGTTTCAGCCACCAAAAACAACATCAAAATTATCGGTAACTCAACGCCATTTTTCATCCAGGGTTATTTCGTCTATGACTCGAAAAAAGCAGGCGGCCTGACGGTTTCTCATCTACGTGTTAGCGAGCAACCGATTAACTCGACCTATCTTATCGACCGGGCGGATTTTGTCGGTTGCCACCAGTTGCAGTTTATCGACAAATACCAGATGGCAGAACGCCTGAAACCAGGCGGCATCTTCCTGCTCAACACCCCGTATAGCGCGGATGAAGTGTGGCATCGCCTGCCGCAAGAAGTTCAGGCGGTGTTGAACCAGAAAAAAGCGCGCTTCTTTGTGGTGAATGCGGCAAAAATTGCCCGCGAATGCCAACTCGGTGCACGTATCAACACCGTCATGCAGATGGCGTTC
>DATERH010000078.1:0-12517 GCA_035271785.1 Buttiauxella sp. | reverse complement strand
TATTGATGATGTTTCAAAGTTAGCCAACGTTTCCCGCGCCACTGTTTCTCGTGTGTTGACGGGGACGCGAGGCGTTCGTGAAGAGAGCCGCGAAGCCGTATTACGGGCAGTGGAGGAGCTCAACTACCACCCAAGTTTTGCTGCGCAGAATCTGGCCAGCAGTACGTCCAGTTATATTGGTATGGTTTTGCCTGCAAATGAGGTTGGATTAAGTGCGACTTTATTGCCTCAGTTATCTCTCGCCGTAAAGTCGCTTAATAAATCATTAATGATTCAATATGTTAATGATAGCGCAGAACAAAAAATAGCAGTTGAACATCTGAGGCATCAGTGTATTGCTGTTGTTACGCTGGGTAAAAATGACGCCACCATTGGAAACAACGTTATCGCGTTTGATGAGTTTTCGTCCACTGGAACCGCCAGCCAGGGTTACAACTATGCATTTGCAACCGAAAGCGCCTGTAGGTACATACTGGGTAAGGGCCATCGTAACATTGCCTTACTCATAGACAGTGAAGACGACATAGCCAGCAAGCAAATGATGGAAGGTTATCGTAGCGTACTTCAAAATTACTCTTTACCTTTCAATCGACAGCTGATGATCACTGCCAACAATCATATCGAGCAAGCACTCCTGACGCTGATTAACAGTTTCACAAAATATACGGCAATTATTGCCAGGCGTGACTGCTATGCTGCCGAAGCGATGCGTTTGCTCCGTGAATTTAATATCGCCATTCCGCAAGAGGTATCATTGGTAAGCCTTGAGGATTCCCCCCTCGCGTCATTATTGCATCCACCACTAACCTGTATCTCCTATCCTGTCGATCAGTTACTCGAGCATTGCATACAGCGCATCCGTGCTTTGATTGATGGGCATTCAGTCAATGTACCTGAGGGGCGAATATTCACTGGGCGCCTGGTTGCTCGAGCTTCGGTTTCTGATCGCAGCTAATTTGGCAAGGAGAACAGACCAGTCACTACAAACTGGTGATCCAAAAAATGAGCGTTATATTACATATGTAATATGACGATTTAGGGTTACATCATGAGTAAAATTTGAATGCCCACGGGTTATCAAGACATTTTCTGACTGTTCCTGTGCAGGCTCAACATCAACTTCTCGCTTTTTACTACCCTTCAATTTTAACTAGTGCTATTTCAGATAACTGCTGGAATCGCGCAGCTATCTGAAATGCGAATGAGTGAGCCGTTGGATGCAAATACACAGCCAGATGTGTACGGAAATAAGTCAGACCGATTATATTGTTTCATCATGTCGTCCATATGGAGCACCAAATGCAGGAATACTGTTTTTTTAAAAAGAATAAGCAAATCGTTGTGCTGGACAAATCAGATATAGACGGAGCTTCTCAACTGACTGAACAGGGTTATGAAAAACAATTTGAAGAGGTCTGCGCCACTGACGAAAAACAAGCGCTTATCCGTTTTGCTGATATCCGCAGGGAAAAGCGAATAGATCACCATAATTTCTTATCTGGCGCTGGAACCATGCCCCTTATAGGAATTCTAATTGCAGTTGCTGTTTCTCTTTTTCGGAAAAAGTAGCCAGAGCATAAATACTGTTTACAGAGGCACCAGATTGACGGCAGCCTGAGAGACTTACAAATAGCTCCTCCTGCGGTTGCTCACAATGCCCCCACTGAGAGCACCAACAGTGCCGAACCCAAATTTAGAGTATTCTTGAAGGCTACTTTCCCTCACTCATTTTCATGGCCGGTCGTGCAGGCGAGGGCCACATCATTGGTGGTTCCCGCAAAAGCAAATCCGATACTGATATAGCCAACCTATTTCAGAAAGCGTGCTGCTCGGGCGGCACTGGCGATGTAAGTTGAATACCCCGGAATGGCGCCCACACCGATAAAAGACCATCCATGACCAATTGCACTCACAGCGAGGAGCAGACCTAACCTGCATCCCGTTGCATAAATCAATAGAGTTCACATGTCATGTATTTCTGATCTGCACATTGTATAAAAATCGCCCGTTACATAAGACTTTTTAATATAACTCCTTCTCAATGCTCAGCCATGTACTAATGTTACTCAAAGTATTTCGACAAGTGTTTCTTGTTGTTTATTTGTGTCAAAGCGCTATTTCCTTATGCGGCCTTGCAGAGATGACTTATGAATAATATTTATTGTTTGGTATGGAGCCATGTGGCGAACAGTTTTATTGCCGTAGCAGAAACATCCCGGACAGGGAAAAAAGGATCGAAAACCGGACGCGGAGGCCGAAAATTATTAACTACCGCGTTGATTGTCGCCGGTGTTTATGGCCCGGCGGCCAGCGCGGTAGATGTAACATGGAGTGCGGCTTATCCTAACTACCTGTTTCTACCGGTTTACGATGCGGTAAAAGAGACGGGCTACGCGTTTACCATTGATGGTCAGCCACTGGCAAATCATTACGCTGCAGGCACCGAACTGAATATTATTGGCGCGATACCCAATATCGCCACGGGGACTAACGGCAGCAGTACGGGGGTTACGGTACTTTAATGGTGGCAGGGCAACTGGCCTGACGAACCTGAATATTGATGTTAGCCAACTTGGCGAACCGACCACCGGCGACGGTATTATGGTGGTTGAAGCAATTGATGGAGCGACCACCACCGCTCAGACCACGAAAGATGCCTTTACCATTGGCGATGGTGTGCTTACCGCTGGTGCATGGCAATACCAGCTGTTTGCCGGTAACGCGCAGGGGGCGGGTGAAGATTGGTTCTTACGCGCCGGTTATCGTCCTGATGTCCCGGGCTTCGATACTCTGGCCGCGATCATCCGCCAGGCCGATTTAGCGGTTCTTGGGACACTTCACCAGCGTGTGGGGGATGAACAACCCTGGCGTGCGGATGTTGCTGCCGATCAGGAAAGCCGTTTCTGGGCACGTTACATCGTGAAATCGGTCGACCAAAAACACAACGATCCTACCCGCTCGCAAAGTAGTTCTAACTTCAATGGAATGCAGATGGGGTTGGATTTGTGGCAAAACGACAAATGGCGTGCAGGTTTGTACACTACCTTTATGGATATCGACAGTTCGATCAATGGCGATACCGGGATGAGCGGCGGGGCAGCGTATAACTCGACCTTCTCCTCATACCTGGGGGGTTACGCCACCTGGACTGACACCGACGGTTTGTACGTCGATAACGTCCTGCAGTATGGTTATCACTCAGTCGATTTGAAGAACATGAGCAGTCATGAATCGTACAGCCCGGATGGGAGTTCGGTGGTGGCGTCGGTCGAAGTCGGTAAACCGTGGCAATTAGGTGACAGCAACTGGAAGCTCGAACCGCAGGCGCAACTTATTTATCAATACAGTCATTTTGATGATGTGAGGCTTGCCGATCGGTCGAAAACCAACGTTTCAGTGGACGCTGACGGTTCTGTGATTGGCCGCCTTGGGGTCCGTCTGACTGCCGATTACGACACCGATTATGGAAATGTTAAGCCTTATGTTCGGGCAAACTACTGGCAGGAACTGTCTGACGGCCAGGACAGCGTGACGTATCGCAATACGGCAAACCAGGCCGGTGCCACGGAAATCAACGCTAACCAGCGCTTCCAGGCAACCGAAGTGGCTCTTGGTACTACATGGGCGGTGACCACCGATGTGCAAGCATACACGGAAGTGGGCAAAAGCTGGGATAACGGGGGTGACACTTCCGTATCCTCTGATATTTCAGCGTCTGTTGGGATGAAAATTCGCTTCTGATTAAACTGCGGCTCCCTTCGAGCCGCAGGTAATCTCAAGCTTTTTAGCGGTCTTTTTTAGAAACAGGTGGCAAATGAAAAAGAGCATCGTGGCGTGTTCAGGGCTGTTGTTAGCTTCATTTTCTCACGCGAGTGGCCTTTATTTTTATGAGATTGGAACAGAAGATACGGCACTGGCTGGTGCTGGGCAGGCTGCTCGCGCTCAGGACGCATCAACCATTGTCACCAATCCGGCAGGCATGACCCGTCTACCGGATCATATGTTCACCGGTGGTCTACAGGTCATGGGGGGAGATATCAATTATCAGTTAGATAACTCCAGACAGAGCCCTGGTAATGTCATGAATCTTTTCCCTAATGCCAGTAGTTTTTATAGCCAAAAAATCAGTGAGGATTTGTACGCGGGTATTGGTCTGTATGGTAACTATGGCCTGGGGATAGATTTTGGCGACTGGGCAGGGGACCGGTTAATTAAAAAGAGCACCATGGTTGCGATGACCCTGAGCCCCTCTCTGGCCTGGAAACTGAGTGATCGTGTTTCCATCGGGGGATCGGTCAATGCTAACTATGGCTTCTTGTCGCTGACGCGTAACGTCGACGGGGATGATAAAACGCAAAAAGACCATGACTGGGCGATGAGTTATCGTCTCGGTTTGTTGATGGATCTTACTGACCAAACCCGCGCGGGGATCACCTGGAACAGTAAAACTGATTACGACTTTAATATTGATGCTCAGGCGCGGTTCCCAAACCTGGCAAATGTAGATTTCACCTTACCCATCGGTGCGCAAGTCCGGGCTCCACAGCAAATTATGTTGAGCCTGGTACACGATATCGATAAACAGTGGTCTGTAATGGGCGATCTTGGCTGGCAGGACTGGAGCCAGTTTGGTGCGCCACAGATTACAGCGGCAGGTGAAACGCTCGACAAAACTAGCCGACTTAAAGATACCTGGCACACTGCAGTGGGTGTGCAATACCGTCCAACTGAAGAATGGCGTCTCAATGCCGGCGTGGCATTTGATAGTACTGTATATAAAGATCAGAGTGATGCGGCTTTAACTCTGCCAACTGGCGACGAATGGCGTTTTGCCACCGGTGCGCAGTATCAACTTAGCCAGGCAAGTAATATTGGTATAGCGGTGGAATATTTGCATATGCAGTCTTCAAAAATCCAGTCTCCTGCTGTTTTGGCGGGCAATTACGACAATCCTTACCTGTGGTTTGCCAGTGTAAATTACAGTTATCAGTTCTGATAATTGAAAGGCACTTAAATCAGTTGCTAATGAATTAAGTGCCTTTGTGTTGTAAATAATTACATTATTTACATAATGCTGGGTCGAACAGCGTTTTCCAATCGTGCTTCATATCGACGATAGCCCAGCCTTTTTCCTGCGCCACTTTTAACCCGTCAACCTTCATTATCTGTCCTGAATGTTTGTTATTAGCTCACAATCATTATTATCAGCCGGGAGTAGGCCTGTTCGACACTTCTGTGACTCTTGAGTGTCATATTTGCGTCCCCGGTCGTTGTTCGAGATGCGTCTGTAACTCTGGACGGATCTTAAACCAGATCGCATACATTGCAGGCAAGAAAACGAGGGTAATGATAGTCCCCCCGAACGTCCCGCCAATTAGCGTATATGCGAGAGTCCCCCAAAACACCGAATGCGTCAGCGGAATGAACGCCAGAATTGCGGCCATCGCTGTCAATAATACAGGCCGGGCGCGCTGCACCGTGGCCTCTACCACTGCATGGAACGGAGCCAGTCCTTCTTTCTCGTTTTGGTGAATTTGTCCTAAAAGGATCAGTGTGTTACGCATAAGTATACCGGAGAGTGCGATCAACCCAACAAGCGCATTGATACCAAACGGTTGATTGAAAAGCAGTAACGTTGGAACCACACCTATCAGCCCCAACGGTGCGGTGAGAAATACCATAACCATTGCCGACATTGAGCGCACCTGTAGGATAATTATCAATAGCGTCATCGCAATCATGATCGGGAACAATGGTGCCATTGCCTGGGTGGCTTTGCCTGATTCTTCAATCGACCCAGCCTGTTCGATACGGTATCCAGACGGAAGCGAGTCGACGATTGGTTGCAGCTGTTTCATGATGGCTGTAGAGACATCCGGCGGCTGTAGATTTTCAGCAATATCACCGCGTACGGTAATGGTCGGTGTTCGATCACGACGTCGAAGCACAGGGTCTTCCATGCGCACCTCGACTTCCCCAATCTGCGAGAGTGGAATGCGCTGGCCAGAAGCGCCCACTAAGGTAAGACCCTCTATTTTCGCCGGGTCCAGGCGAATACCACCCGCTGCGCGTCCAATGACTTGAATCGAACGGATATCCTCACGTACCGAGCTAATGGGAACCCCTGATAACAAGAACTGAAGTTGCTGGGCAACGGCGCTCGAGGTTAAACCAACCGCCTGTAGACGATCCTGGTTAAGCGTGAAATGTAGCGTTGGTACGCGTGGACCCCAATCCGTATTAACGGTTCTCATCATATCGCTGCTTTGCATCACGGCTTTGACCTTGTCTGCAATCGAACGCAGTTTGTCGGGATCTGGCCCCATGACACGCCAGGCAACTGGATAAGGTGAATACGGTCCAAACACCAGTTGTGTCACGCGCACGCGTGCTTCAGGCGCAAGCCCGCTGGCTGCCGCTTCCCGCAGCCGGAACTTAAGTGCCTCACGTGCTTCCTGACTGTCCGTCAGTACTACGACCTTCGCAAACGACGGATCGGGCAGTTCTGGCGCCATAGCCAGATAAAAACGAGGTGAACCTTGTCCAATATAAGAGGTGACGATTTTTGCCTCAGGCTGTTCTTTCAACCAGGCTTCGATTTTCGCGGTTGCGATGCTGGTCTGTTCAATGGAGGTACCATAAGGCATCTGGACTTCGACCAACACTTCAGGTCGGTCAGAAGTGGGGAAAAACTGTTTTTTAACCAGGCCCATTCCAAGAATAGCTGACGCAAAGATGACGACAACGGCACCGGTGACTAACCATTTTCGCGCGATAACGAGGGCCAGCACCTGGCGAAAGCGGTTATAACGAGGAGTGTCATAAATCGCTGCGTGGCCGCCTTCCACCTTTGCAATGTTCGGCAGCATTTTTACGCCCAGATATGGCGTAAAGACGACGGCTACGACCCATGAGGCAATCAGGGCGATGCCAACAATCCAGAACATATTGCTGGTGTACTCACCGGCGGTTGACTGTGCGAAACCATTGGGCATAAAGCCAACGGCTGTCACCAGCGTACCCGCCAGCATTGGCGCGGCGGTATGGCTCCATGCATAGGCTGAAGCTTTGATTCGATCAAAGCCTTCCTCCATTTTCACCACCATCATTTCAATGGCGATAATGGCATCATCTACCAGTAAACCCAGCGCAAGAATGAGAGAGCCCAGCGTAATCCTGTCAAAGTTTTTACCAGAGGCTTCCATCAATACAAAAACGACGGCCAGCGTTAAGGGCACAGCAGCCGCGACCACGACCCCAACGCGCCACCCCATACTGACAAAACACACCACCATCACGACCAGCAGGGCGACGAAGAATTTGATCATGAATTCATCGACGGAAGCGCTAATGTTCACAGACTGATCGGTGACTTTCGTCAGGGTCATGCCCAGGGGCATATTTTCATTAATTTTGGCAGTTTCTGTATCCAGCGCTTTACCGAGATCCAGACCATTCCAACCATCACGCATCACGATGCCCAGTAGCAGGGCTGGCTCACTTTGGTTTCGCACCTGGAAGGTGGCGGGATCTTCATAGCCACGTTCAACCGTCGCCACGTCGGAAAGTTTGAGCGTTCTGCCCTGAGCGATAATGGGGGTCTCGCGGATCTTCTGCAAGCTGTCGAAGGCACCATCAAGACGAATGAAAATCTGCGCGCCGCGGGTTTCAATTGAACCGGCAGGTGTAAGCGCATTCTGGCTGTTTAGTGCAGAAAAAATATCCTGAGGAGAGATGCCCAGCGTAGCCAGACGATCATGAGAAAAAGAAACAAAAATGCGTTCAGCCTGTTCTCCGATAATATTGACTTTCTTCACCCCAGGCACGTGCAGAAGCCGCTGGCGCAGTGATTCCGCATCACGTACTAATACGCGCTGCGGTTCCCCTTTCGCTTTCAGGGCAAAGAGGGCAAAAGTGACATCGGCAAATTCATCGTTAAACATTGGCCCTGTCACGCCTGACGGTAGGTTGTTAGCTTCGTCGCCAAGCTTTTTACGTGCCTGATAGAACTCCTCCTGAACCTGAGAAGGTGGAGTTTTGTCCTGTAATGACAGCATGGTAAAGGCCATGCCAGGGCGCGTGTAAGTCTCAGTGCGGTCATACCACTTAAGTTCCTGCAGGCGTTTTTCCAGCGGTTCGGCCACCTGATTCTGCATTTCCTGCGCAGTCGCTCCCGGCCATGCTGTGATAATGGTCATTTGCTTAACTGTAAAGGGGGGGTCTTCAGCCCGCCCGAGACCGAAGAACGAGAAAATGCCAGCCAGGGTGATGAGGATGATGAGGAATAGCGTGATTGAGCGTTCGCGAACAGCAAGCGCTGATAAGTTAAACCGTCCTTCGTTCATGGCTTACTCTCCGCAGCGTCGGTATCGTGTCGTTCAGCTATGCGGACCGTTTCCCCTTCATGTAGCAAATGCGCGCCCAGAGCGACAATCTTTTCACCCGGTTTCACGTTGCCGGACACCTTCACCGTCTCGTCACCCAGACTTAGCACCCTAACAGGCTGCCATGTGACTTTGGCGGGCAAACCTGAAATGTGCCAGACGCCAGGCCCTTTTCCTGGATCGTAAAGGGAAGCCAAAGGGACCTGCATCACCTGTTTATCATCCATGTTTTTTGCGATATGCAACGTGACAGTAGAACCCAGGGGCGCGTTCGCCAGTGCGCCTTCCAGCACGTACCTTGCCTCAAAAGTGCGGGTCACGGAATCTGCGGCGTCGGAAAGGAGGTGCAATTTGGCCGTTACAGGCTGTTTTTCGTTGCCATATAGCATCGCCTGAGCCTCGCTACCGACGGCAGGGCGCAACGTCTCGGGCAGTTGCACCAGAGCCTCGCGCTGACCCGATCTGGCCAGCCGGATTACCGCTTGCCCTGCGCTAACCACCTGCCCAGGTTCAGCGAGGGTCTCCATCACCACTCCATCAGCATCTGCCAATAGCACGGCATAACCCGTCGCGTTTTGCGCCACATTTGCCTGCGCCTGGGCTGCACTGAGCTCTGCTTTGGCTGTATCAGCAGCAGCTTTAATCTGATCATATTCCGATGCAGACACCGCACCCCCAGCAACGAGGCCGCGGTACCGAGCCTCGTCATTAGCCGCTTTTCTGGCCCGCGCTCGCGCAGCATCGACAGCCTGTTGCTGGGCTTGTGCCTGCAACTTCAGGTCAACAGGATCCAGACGCATTAATGGCTGATCCCGTTTCACGGTTTGGCCGGTATCAACAAGGCGTTCAAGGATTTTGCCCTGCACCCTGAAACCGAGGTCACTTTGTGTCCGGGCGACAACCACGCCGGTGAAGGCTCGAGAGGTATCGACAGCACTCTCAATAGTGGCTGACCTTACAAGTGGAGGCTGAGTGCGCGGATCATCATTACCGGTATTATCGCCACAGGCCACCAGGGCAAGTGGCAGGATGCAAACAGCAAAGCTGGCAGAATTAAGCCTGAGCATGGGAACCCTTATTGAATTAACAGGACGGTAACCGCATTCTCAGACTAGTGACCAATAATGTCAATGGTCACTTATTAGGGGGATAGACTTCTCAGGATCAGGGAAGAGAGAAGCAAGGCTGCTGTCGGTGCTGTTTCCAGATTGTATTGCAATTGCACGGGACTGATGAATGGGCGCATCACCAGATATATCGCATGCGCTGCCTCGTCCAGCGGTGTTTTCCGCTCGAATTCTCCAGCCTGCCTGCCTTCAACAAGGATGCTCTCAATCAGTTTTTGCAGGCGTTCTTCATACATCTGGGTTGAAGGCCACTTATCCCGCGCTGCGACAGCGGCAATGTCGTAAAGCTTACGTTCACGGAAAAATAGATCACTGCCAGCCTCAGTTATCGCCTTGAAGAGACGGCGCAATTTTTCGCAAGCTGACGGTGCATCGGTTATTGCTAAGTTTACGACCGTCATGATCATCTCCAGGCGGTTAGCGCAAATCACCTCACCGATAGCTTGCTTGGAGTCAAAAAATTTATATATGTATGCCTTTGAAAATCCTATTGATTTTGCAAGTTCGGAGACAGTGGTTTTTTCATAACCATAGTGCCCGAAATGCTCTGTGGCAGCTTCAACTATCTGGTCTCGGACATTGTGGTCAAGTGGACCACGCAATGAAGGGGTGTTTATATGTTTAGTCATTTTTTCAGCTTAGCTTTATAAGCCCTGATTGACAATAAGTAACCATTTGGTAATTTAGTCACTCTTAATGATTGATTCAAGGTCGCGCAATGTTCCCCTTACGTACTTTTGTAATGAGAGAGAACACCTGTTTACTGGCAGGTTGCGCTGTCGGGCCGGATTATAACCGGTACGGTGATTCCCATGAAACGGATCACACTGCAAGCAGGGGAATTGATATTTTTGTCGCAGATTGGTATTACGCGCCACTGGCCTGGTTTCCGGAGGCCAGATGAAAAGGATGGGAATTCTGGGCGTTAATACGCATACCGAATCACTGATCAGAGAGCTGTTTAAGGCTATACCTGATGCACAGATATTTCTGTCCCCGGGTTCAAGTGAGTCTGCGCAAATATTGGCAAGAGAATTTCCCTGTTGGACCCTGGACAGTCATCAGGCGCTCGTGGATGAGGTGGATATCATTTTTATTAACACCGATCGCAATGCCCTGCATGAACTTTCACGCAGCTTAACGTTACACCGTTCGCACACGCTGATTTCACTTGCAGTGGGTGTCCAGGTAAGTGAACTACAGCATATGTTCAATCATTCTGACTGCGCCAGATTAATACTGGCAATCGTCAACGATTCTAATAAACCCAACGTCATCCTGACTACTGTAGGGGAGGAGACGGAGCGTCTGTTTTCTCTGTTAGGCCCAGTCAGCATGCTAAGCCAAGAATCGGACTTCAATTTAGTAGAAACGAACCGTTAATGAATTATCATTATGGTTCCCAGCCAAGACGATCACTTATGCCACACTGAAGACAGACCACGGCCATAGCCTGGCGAATCGGCAGACCCATAGAATTATCGGCATAATAAATAAATAAACACATACAGCGCTATGGTGTAATTTTATTATTGGGGGATTCCACAGGATCTTCCCCCTAATACTTACTCCAGTGACTTTATTGCCCCAATCAGGCGCTTCACGCCTTCTTCGAGCTTAACGCGCGGGCAACCGACGTTCAGGCGCACAAAGCCTTTTCCTTCTTCGCCATAAGTGTATCCCGGCATGATGGCAACCTTTTGCTGCTCAATCAGTGCTTTTTGCAGTGCGTTGTCATCAATGCCCAGTGGACGTAAATCAATCCACGCCAGATATGTTGATTGCGGCGGCTGCCAGTTGAGTTGCGCAAACTCATGATTGAGCGTATCTGCCACATAATGAAGATTACTTTGCAGGTAAGTGCGCAGTTCATCCAGCCATGTGGCACCTTTTTGATAAGCGGCAATATGGGCAACAACCGCAAGGATGGCGGGGGATGACAGCCCATCCTTGCCTTTCAGTTCATTCAGATATTTCTGGCGTTCATGGGTGTCGTTAATCAGACCATATGCACCGGTTAATGCCGGGATGTTGAAACTCTTGGAGCCGGAAGTGAACAGCGCCCACTGGCCTTTGCCGACTTCGCACCATGGGGTATGCGAATGGCCTTCCCATACCATATCCATGTGAATTTCATCACTGATAACTCTCACGCCATGTCGCTCGCACAGGGTTGCCATGGTTTCCAGCTCGCTGCGCGTCCAGACCTTCCCGGTTGGGTTTTGCGGGCTGCAAAGCAGCATGATTTTGCATTCTGGTTTAGCCAGTAGCGCTTCAAGTGCTGCCATATCGCACATCCATCCACCGTCGGTCTTATGCAACGGCACGCCAAAGACCTGGCGTTGATTTTCATTGATGGTTTTGTAAAACGCATCATAAGCTGGGGTATGGATAAGGACTGCGTCACCAGGAGCCGACCACCGGCGAATCAGCTGTGAAACCATGTAGATAACCGACGGGCCATAAACCAGCGCTTCTTTATCAATCACGCTGTGAAAACGTGCCTGATACCAATGTGCAATCGCGCCAAGAAATTCGTCATTCTTCCAGCGGCTGTAACCCAAAACGCCATGAGATAAGCGCTTTTGTAAGGCGTCGAGAATGACCGGAGCGGTAGGGAAATCCATATCAGAGATGGTAAAGGGCAGGAGATCGGCAGTGCCGAAACGGTCTGCAACATAATCCCACTGGGTACACCAGGTACCATGTCGGTCAACAGGGGTGGAAAAATCGAACATATCACCTCGCAATAAGTGGGTGGCAGTGTACCCACTCTGGTTGAACCCCATCGCCCTTCAAGATGCAGGGGTGTTGGCGGCTCTCGTTCACCCGATTGCCGCCTACCTGCATCTTGAGGGAACTTGGGTTTACGCCTGAGCGGTTTGCATCAGATGCGCCATTTCATCTTTTACCGACTGGACCTGCGGCCCAATCACCACTTGCAGATTATGTTGGTTAAGTTGCACCACACCAATGGCGCGCAAGTTTTTTAACGCGGCACTGTCC
>DATERH010000077.1:0-5484 GCA_035271785.1 Buttiauxella sp. | reverse complement strand
TGAATTTATTAGGTGTTTCTTCTTATTACCAGATGATCGTCAAAGCAGTGGTTATTTTACTGGCGGTGCTGGTGGACAACAAAAAGCAGTAACAATCATAACCCTACAGGACATCTGAATATGAATATGAAAAAACTGGCTACCCTGGTTTCCGCTGTTGCATTGAGCGCCACTGTTAGCGCAAACGCGATGGCTAAAGACACTATTGCGCTGGTTGTCTCGACTCTGAATAACCCGTTCTTCGTCTCACTGAAAGACGGCGCGCAAAAGGAAGCCGACAAACTGGGATACAACCTGATTGTGCTGGATTCACAAAACAACCCAGCGAAAGAGTTAGCGAACGTGCAAGACCTGACCGTTCGTGGCACCAAACTGATGCTTATCAACCCAACCGACTCCGATGCGGTGGGTAATGCGGTGAAAATGGCAAACCAGGCTAAAATCCCTGTGATTACACTCGACCGTATGGCGAATCAGGGCACTGTGGTCAGTCACATCGCTTCTGATAACGTTGCTGGCGGCAAAATGGCCGGTGACTTCATTGCTAAAAAACTGGGTGAAGGCGCGAAAGTTATCGAACTGCAAGGTATCGCTGGTGCGTCTGCTGCGCGTGAACGTGGCGAAGGTTTCAAACAAGCGACTGCTGCGCACAAGTTTACCGTTCTGGCGAGCCAGCCTGCTGACTTCGACCGTACTAAAGGCCTGAACGTGATGCAGAATCTGCTGACTGCGCATCCTGACGTGCAGGCGGTTTTTGCTCAGAACGACGAAATGGCGCTGGGCGCACTGCGTGCGTTGCAAACTGCCGGTAAATCCGACGTTCTGGTGGTTGGCTTCGATGGAACCGATGATGGCGTGAAAGCAGTAGAAAGCGGCAAACTGGGGGCGACAGTGGCTCAGATGGCTGACCAGATTGGTGTTATCGGTGTACAAACCGCAGATAAGGTATTGAAAGGCGAGAAAGTTGACTCCAAGATCCCGGTTGAGTTGAAGCTGGTTACTAAATAAGACGACATAAGAAAAGCAGGGCATCGCGCCACTCCCTCAGTGAGAGTGGCGCACTTAACTGGACTGATAAAAATGAAAACAAAAGGCAAGCTCGTCGTCCTTGGCAGCATTAACGCTGACCATATCCTTAACCTCGAACATTTTCCGACGCCGGGTGAAACCGTTACAGGGCAAGAGTATCAGGTGGCGTTCGGTGGAAAGGGTGCGAACCAGGCAGTTGCTGCCGGGCGCAGCGGTGCAGACATTGCTTTTATTGCTTGTGTTGGCGACGACGACACGGGGAGTCGCGTTTGCAAACAACTGGCGAGTGACAAAATCGATACATCCCCGATTAGCACGATTAAAGGTGCTTCAACCGGAGTTGCACTGATATTCGTGAATGGTGCTGGGGAAAACGTTATTGGCATTCACGCCGGTGCAAACGGGGCATTAACACCGGTGCTGGTGGCAGAACAGAATCAGAAAATCGCTGAAGCTTCAGTGCTTTTAATGCAGCTTGAGTCACCACTGGAAAGTGTGCTGGCTGCGGCTAAAATTGCCCATAAAAATCAAACCAAAGTTGTGCTCAATCCTGCTCCAGCTTATGAGTTATCCGATGAATTGCTCGGGCTGGTGGATATGATCACCCCGAACGAAACCGAGGCCGAAAAACTCACTGGCGTTCGTGTTGAAAACGATGATGACGCGGCGGTTGCTGCTCAGGCGCTTCACGCTAAAGGTATCGAAACCGTGATTATTACGCTCGGTAGCCGTGGCGTTTGGCTGAGCGAAAATGGCAAAGGGCAGCGCGTTGCTGGTTTTAAGGTCAAAGCTGTGGATACTATTGCTGCAGGCGACACCTTTAATGGTGCGTTGGTCACCGCATTGCTGGAAGAAAAGCCGATGGCTGATGCCATTCGTTTTGCTCATGCTGCGGCTGCTATTGCCGTGACGCGTAAAGGTGCACAGCCTTCCGTGCCGTGGCGTCATGAAATCGACGATTTTTTGCAGCAGCAAGGATAATCATGACCACCATGAAAGACGTTGCGAAAATGGCGGGAGTGTCGACTTCAACGGTTTCGCACGTCATTAATAACAATCGTTTCGTGAGTGATGCTATTCGCGTTAAGGTCGATGCGGCAATCAAAACGCTCAACTATGCACCTTCTGCACTGGCGCGTAGTCTCAAGCTCAATCAAACGCACACTATCGGGATGTTAATCACCGCCAGTAGTAACCCGTTTTATTCAGAGCTGGTGCGCGGTGTTGAACGCAGTTGTTTTGAGCGTGGTTACAGTCTGGTGTTGTGTAACACCGAGGGTGATGAGCAGCGCATGAACCGCAATCTGGAAACGCTGCTGCAAAAGCGTGTTGATGGTTTATTGCTGCTGTGCACCGAAACACATCTTCCTTCGCCCGACATTATGAGCCGTTATCCTTCTATTCCTACCGTCATGATGGACTGGTCGCCGTTTGAAGGTGAAAGTGATGTCATTCAGGATAACTCTTTATTAGGTGGCGAAAGGGCAACGCAACATCTTATTGATAAGGGCTATACCCGTATCGCCTGCATCACGGGGCCACAGGATAAAACGCCCGCGCGGTTGCGGCTCGAAGGTTATAGAAATGCCATGAATCGCGCAGGGCTTGCTGTCCATGAAGGCTACGAAATCATCGGTGACTTTGAGTTTCAGGGCGGCTTCACGGCCATGAAATCACTTCTTGAGCTGGAACAGCCACCGCATGCGGTATTCACGGGCAACGATGCGATGGCTGTTGGCGCGTATCAGGCGTTGTATCAAGCAGGTTTGAAGGTTCCGCAAGATATGGCGGTTGTCGGCTATGACGATATAGAACTTGCGCGTTATATGACGCCGCCACTCACGACCATTCATCAACCTAAAGATGAGTTGGGTGAGTTGGCCGTAGATGTACTGATCCATCGTATGGCGCAACCCTCTCTGGAACAACAGCGCCTGTTGCTGACGCCTGAGCTGGTAGAGCGCGGTTCCGTTTAGCGTTTTATCATGTGTCGCCCATCTTTTGGGCGTAACAGCAAGAATACCAGAGCTGAAACCAACGTCACTGCGCCCATAGTCAGGAATGTGTACTGGAATTGCTCGACAGTATTAATGCTTTCGATACCTTCATAGAGCCTGAGCACCGCCGCACTCACCGCAACCCCAAGACTAATTGCCAACTGCTGCGTTACGGCCAGAACGCTATTGCCGCTACTGGCGTTTTCATCGGTGAGATCAGCAAGTGTTATGGTATTCATTGCGGTGAATTGCGTGGACATCGCCATCCCCAAAATAAACAGCGGTAAAATGAGTATCCATATTTCCATCCCCGGCGACTGTAATGAGAATTGCCCAATCAGCAAGCCGATGACCAGCGTGACTCCCACCAGTGTTTTCCGATAGCCCAGGCGGC
This sequence comes from Buttiauxella sp., assembly GCA_035271785.1. Lineage (GTDB taxonomy): Bacteria > Pseudomonadota > Gammaproteobacteria > Enterobacterales > Enterobacteriaceae > Buttiauxella. The sequence goes on along the minus strand of DATERH010000077.1, from coordinate 2,064 downwards.
GTAATACTTGCGTAACAGTCGATTTCGCCAGTAGTGATCCCATGGCGGTGGGTGCCATCATGCATCCCGCGATCAACGCTGAATAGCCAAATCCGACTTGTAGCATTAAAGGCATAAGGAAGGAGACGCAGCCCGTTCCCAGACGCGAGGCGAGATTCCCGGTGATGCCAATAGAGAACGTTCTGGTGCGAAACAGCGGCAGCGCGATAAGTGGTGTTGGGTGGCGACGTGCGTGCCAGATATAAGCAGCTAATAGAAGAAGCCCGCTGATGATAACCAGAATGCCTGTATAGCTGGCAACAATGCGTTCGCCGAATAATTCCATCCCACTCGAAATACACACCAAACTCAAACCAAACAACAGAAAGCCAGTCATATCGAACCCACGATGCGGAGTCGTAAAGTTCGGCATGTACTTACGGGCGTAGATAAGACCAAGAATACCTATCGGTATGTTAATGAGGAAAATCCAGTGCCAACTTGCCCATGTCACTAAAACGCCACCAAGAAGCGGACCTAAGATGGGGCCGACTAGCCCAGGCATGGTGACGAAATTTAGAACAGGGAGTAATTCACTGCGCGGATAAGCACGTATTAAAGCTAAACGTGCGACCGGCATCATCATCGCTCCGCCGATTCCCTGTATTACACGGAAGACAACCAACTCACCGAGTGAACTGGACATCGCGCAGGCGAACGAGCCGAGAGTAAAGATAGATACCGCGACCATAAACACGCGTCGTGTGCCAAAACGGTCGGCTAGCCAACCGCTGACGGGAATTAGCATTGCTACGGTAAGGGTGTAACTGATTATCGCGGATTGCATTGCCAGCGGCGAACGGCCAAGGCTATGGGCAATTGCGGGTAACGCGGTGTTTAGAATGGTGGCATCCAGCGCCTGCATAAAGAAGGCCATCGCCGCTATCCACGGTAACCCGGCCATACTGCGAGCTGTTTTCGTCATTTTTATCCTGATGTTTTAAGGCGTGCAGGAGAAAGTGAGGCTTTACCCGTGTTCGAAGGGTTCTTTTAATAGTGCCTGGCCTGCGACTAACGCAGCTTGGCTGTCACCCTGGGTAATGGCATCAACAATGGCCTGGTGCAAATCGAGCTTGATAACTTCTTTATCGGTTATGGCAGTGAAGTAATTGTAATAAATAGAACGGAATAAGTTAGCGAAAGAACAAAGGAAAGGGTTACCACTCATTGCATAAATTTCCTCGTGGTAGGCCATATCGACTTCTATCCAACGCTGACGGTCAAATGAGTCTTTCAATTTAACCATCTCTGCCATCATCTCATTGAGAAAGGTTTTTTGCTCACGTGTACCATTTACTGCGGCTAAGGCGCAGGCTTGGGGTTCCAGGCTATTACGCATAATAAGGAAGTCATCCACCACATCGTTAAAGTTCTCTTCTGTCATCCACCAGGTGAGCAGCTCCTTATCAAGGAAGTTCCAGTGGGCGCGGGGCATAACGCGAGTCCCGATGCGGGGACGAGGTAAAACCATTCCTTTTGCTGTTAATGTCTTTACTGCTTCTCGTACAGCTGTGCGGCTTACACCGAAGAGTTCACCTAATTCAATTTCACCAGGCAAGATGCTTCCCGCTTCGTACTCGCCTTTGAGAATGCGTTGAGCGAGTTTTTCCGCAAGAACATAGGAAAGGTTCTTTTGAGCTGCGAGTTTTTGAGCAGAGAGAGACATAAATGCAATTCCTTTAGCGTTGTTTCTATTAGTAGTATGCCACCAGGTATCCCTTTCTGATGCTTAAAACAGCAATTATCCCGTGTTACACGCCTTTTGCAGTGCTTTTGGCGAAAAAAAAGACGCTTGGTAATCTTTTTGCAATAAACACTTGTCTGCTTCCAGAAAATCCCTATACTGCGCCTCCACTGACACGGCACAACGGCTTATAAACCGGTCCGTCAGCCAGATGAAAAGCGAAAATAAACGCTTGACTCTGAAAGAGGAAAGCGTAATATACGCCACCTCGAGTTAGCAAGCGAAAGCGCGTAACTCACTGCTCTTTAACAATTTATCAGACAATCTGTGTGGGCACTCGC
>DATERH010000076.1:0-9859 GCA_035271785.1 Buttiauxella sp. | reverse complement strand
TTGCCGTGCTGGCTGTGATGCTAGTCATTCCAGTACCCGACGGCATGCCTCCGCAGGCATGGCACTACTTTGCTGTATTTGTGGCGATGATCGTGGGAATGATCCTCGAACCCATCCCAGCAACCGCGATCAGTTTTATCGCTGTCACTATTTGCGTTATCGGCAGTGATTACCTGCTGTTTGACGCCAAAGAGTTGGCGGATCCCACCTTTAATTCTGGAAAACAAGCGTTGAAATGGGGGTTGGCTGGCTTCTCCAGTACCACCGTCTGGCTAGTGTTTGGTGCGTTTATTTTTGCGCTGGGATATGAAGTCACCGGGTTGGGTCGCCGTATCGCATTGATCATGGTGAAGTTCATGGGCAAGCGCACGTTGACGCTCGGTTATGCCATCGTGATTATTGATATTCTGCTGGCACCCTTTACCCCGTCTAACACCGCACGTACTGGCGGTACGGTTTTTCCGGTTATCAAAAACCTGCCACCGTTATTCCACTCCCATCCAAATGACCCTTCCTCGCGTCGCATCGGTGGTTATTTGATGTGGATGATGGTGATCAGCACCAGTCTTAGTTCGTCGATGTTTATCACCGGTGCAGCACCGAACGTGCTGGGACTTGAGTTCGTCAACAAAATTGCGGGTATCCAAATTAGTTGGATGCAGTGGTTTTTGAGTTTCCTGCCGGTGGGGATTATTCTGCTGATCGTGGCTCCTTGGCTGTCTTATGTGCTTTACAAACCAGAAATCACGCACAGCGAAGAAGTCTCTAGCTGGGCAAAAGACGCACTACAAGAGATGGGCAAACTCACCCGCAAAGAGATAACCCTGATTGGTCTGGTGCTGTTAAGCCTGGGATTGTGGGTATTTGGTGGTGAAATAATTAATGCGACAGCGGTGGGTTTGTTGGCTGTGTCACTCATGCTGGCGCTGCACGTGGTGCCCTGGAAAGACATCACCAAATATCACAGTGCATGGAACACCTTAGTGAACCTGGCAACCCTGGTCGTGATGGCAAGCGGACTGACACGCTCCGGGTTTATCGACTGGTTCGCCAACACCATGAGTGCACACCTGGAAGGTTTCTCGCCAAATTCCACGGTTATCGTACTGGTACTGGTGTTCTACTTCGCGCATTACCTGTTTGCCAGCCTGTCGGCTCACACCGCCACTATGCTGCCGGTCATCCTGGCGGTGGGGAAAGGTATTCCCGGCCTCCCAATGGAACAGTTGTGTATTTTGCTTGTGTTGTCGATTGGGATCATGGGCTGCCTGACACCTTACGCAACCGGCCCCGGCGTAATCATTTACGGTTGCGGCTATGTGAAGTCGAAAGACTACTGGCGTCTGGGAGCCATTTTCGGTGTGATTTACATCAGCATGCTGCTGTGCGTGGGCTGGCCGATTCTGGCGCTGTGGAATTAACCCGATTAACTTTCAAGACGAAGCGTCTCTCTGAGGCGCTTTTTTTATGATTAAATAAGGAATCATCAACTCATCGAATGAGAAAGGCATGAAAATCATCTGCCAAACTGTGCTACTTACTCTCGCCTGTACCCCCACTTTCCATGCTCTGGCAGAAGATCTTAAGCCCACACAATATGCCGACTTTGACCGCTATGTGCTTGCCCTTTCCTGGCAAACCGGTTTTTGTCAGAGCATGCATGAGCGTAATCGCAACGAACCTGCAGAATGCAAAACCCAGCAAGAGCAAAATGATAAACGTCTGTTTTTGACGGTACATGGGCTGTGGCCAGGATTACCAAATTCCGTGGCATCCCGCGGTGTGGATGAGAAACGCTGGATGCGTTACGGTTGCGCAACTCGCCCGGTTCCAAACATGGCGCAAGTACGCGGTTCGCAAAAGTGCCAGGCACCCGCCCCTGAATTATCCGCAGACATCGCCAGCAAACTCGCAGGTGTCATGCCTGGAGCAGGTGGTCAATCGTGCCTTGAACGCTATGAATATGCCAAGCATGGTGCCTGTTTCGGCTTTAATCCCAATGCTTACTTCGCCACCATGGTTCGTCTGGATGATGAATTCAAACAGAGTACATTTGGAACCTATCTTGCTGAAAACTACGGTAAAGTCGTTACCCGTGCATCCTTCAATAACGCGCTGGAAAAGAGTTGGGGAAGTCATGCAGCGCAAGCGGTCAAACTGACCTGTAACGGTAATCCAGCTTATCTGACCGAGATGCAAATCTCACTGGGTGCCGAAAAAATTAACGACCCGTTGCATGATGGCTCATTCGCCACACAAAACAATTCAGGTAACTGTGCTAAGCAGTTCCGTCTTGATGCGGTTGGGTATTAAATTCATTTAAATACGGAAGTCAAAAAACAATCAGTTCACTATTAGTTCCGCATTTACAGTCATATGCTTTGACTATCTAATGCGGAGGTAACTATGAACACCACAAAAAGCTTTTTAAAACAGTTGAAAACCCAGTTTGAGCACGAAGGTAAGGCACATAAATTGTTAGGTTTGATTTGGCTTTCACCGCAGCAGCGTTACGAAATTTTAAAAGAGATTATGTTGCCGGTTGCGAGCAAATGAAGAGGTTAAAAAGCGGGTGACATTTCGCTCACCCGCCAGGATTTTACCCTTTTAGAAACTCAAGTAAATCTGCATTTACCCGGTCTTTCTCGGTGGTACAAATACCATGCGATCCGCCTTGGTACACTTTGAAAATTGAGTCAGGCAACGTCGCCGCCGTGACTTTCCCGCAGGTTTCAAAGGGTACAATCTGATCATCATCGCCATGAATTACCAGCGTTGGGATGGTCATTTTCTTCAAGTCTTCGCGCAGGTCGGTTTCAGAAAACGCTTTAATACAATCGTAAAGCGCTTTGATTCCCCCCTGCATGCCCTGCTCGACAAAACTCTCCCTGACACCTTCCGATATTTCCGCCCCTGGACGGTTATAGCCATAAAACGGCAGAGTCAGCTCCTTGAAAAAGTCTGCCCGGTTGGTACGCACGCCTTCACGGATCCCATCAAACACATCAATGGGAACACCGCCAGGGTTGAAATCGGTTTTCACCATGATTGGCGGCACAGCGCTAATCAACACGGCTTTTGCCACGCGACTGGTGCCATGGCGGCCAATGTAACGCACCACTTCACCACCACCGGTGGAATGACCCACATGAATCGCCTCTTTCAGATTTAAATGCGCGGTCAACTCCGCCAGATCGTCAGCATATTGATCCATATGATTACCTTCCCAGGATTGCGATGAGCGACCATGCCCTCGCCTGTCGTGTGCAATAACTCTGAATCCTTTCTGGCCCAGGAAAAACATCTGATCTTCAAACGCATCTGCTGTTAGCGGCCAGCCATGGCTGAAAACTACCGGTTGTCCTTCTCCCCAATCCTTAAAGTAAAGAGAACTGCCGTCCTTTAACGTGAGTTTGTCGTAATGGCTCATGATATCTCCTCTTCAGGTGATGATCGCACAAGGCGCATAAGTGATACGTGCATATACCCAACAGATTTCAAGATACAGATAAGCGGTAAACAACAGCCGCTGACGCACCTGCGATTTGAAGGATGAGGGGTATATAGAGGGTAATGCAATTTTTCACCTGGCAGGTTTATTTACAGTCAGCAATTCATCAGCGGCAATTAATAAGGGTTTATTTCGATAGTTTGAACTTGCTCTCAAAACATCAATAAACCTGCGGTTATCCATTCCCGTCAGGCCAATGTTACCAGTATCATGTTACCGGTATCAGCAATCTGGTGAATTATGCTTAAAGCCTTTTTCACTTATAAATTCGGCGCAGAGGACAAATACATGACCGAAATAACAACACATCTTGGTGCAGGAACCCTGCTAGGGATCGCAGCCTGTTCAGTTGTACTCTTACTTATCCTAATCATGCGTTTCAAAGTGCATGCATTTTTAGCGTTAACACTTGTGAGTATCGTCGTCGCCCTGGTTACCGGTGTGCCGTTCGATAAAATTGTTCCAACTATTTTAGGCGGTTTTGGTAGCACACTGGCAGGCGTTGCTCTGTTGGTTGGCCTCGGCGCAATGATTGGCCGCTTGCTTGAAATTTCCGGCGGGGCAAAAGTACTTGCCGATACGCTAGTCGGTAAATTTGGTTCACACCGTGCGCCTCTTGCACTCGGCGTGGCATCGTTGATGTTCGGCTTCCCAATCTTCTTTGATGCGGGTCTGGTCGTAATGCTGCCGATTATTTTCAGTGTGGCAAAACAATTCGGCGGCTCTACGCTGAAGTATGCTCTGCCTGCTGCGGGTGCGTTTGCGGTCATGCATGCCCTGCTGCCACCACATCCAGGTCCGGTTGCTGCTAGCGAATTGCTGGGTGCAAATATCGGTCTGCTGGTGATTGTTGGCCTGGTTATCGCGATTCCGACCTGGTATCTCGGCGCGTATCTGTTTGGTCAGTACGCAGGTAAAAAATTCCATGTTCCATTGCCTTCTACTTTCCTCGGAAGCGTAGAAGTTGATTCAAGCCACAAGCCACCGGCATTTAGCACCGTGTTAGCGATTCTGCTGCTGCCACTGGTACTGATTTTCCTCGACACGGGTCTGAACACCGCCACCGTGATCGGTTGGGTCAGCGCTGATAACATCGTGGTTCAATTCCTGCGTATGTTGGGTAAAACCCCTGTCGCACTGCTGATTACCGTATTCTTCGCACTTTCAGTCTTTAGTGGCAACCGTAGCCGCCAGCACCTGGAAAAAGTGTGTGATGGTGCCCTCGGCCCAATTTGCGGCATCATTTTGGTGACCGGTGCCGGTGGTATGTTCGGTGGCGTTCTGCGTGCAAGTGGCATTGGTAATGCATTGGCGGGTGTTTTATCCGATACCGGTATGCCAGTGATTGTTGCCGCGTTCGTTATCTCTACCGCACTGCGTGTAGCCCAAGGTTCTGCAACTGTTGCTTTGACAACTACTGCGGCGCTGATTTCCCCAATGGTTGCCGTTACACCGGGTTTGAGCCAGTTTGACCTGTGCTTCATCGTGGTAGCCATTGCCGGTGGTGCGACCGTTCTGTCTCACGTGAACGACTCCGGCTTCTGGTTGGTTGGCCGTTTCCTTGAAATGGACGAGAAAACTACCCTGAAAACCTGGACTGTGATGGAAACGTTGCTCGGTTCAATCGCCTTCCTGTTTGCTCTGGTAGGCAGTATTATTCTGTAAACTGCGCTGTTATTAAAATGTGACTGAAGTCGCTTTAAAGTAAACGGTAAGCTCAGTATCATTATCACAGACCAAACCCTCACTCCTTGGAGTGAGGGTTTTCTTTTGTAGGGTCCAACATCAGGCACAAGAGTGCCTGTTTTTTTACATGGAGAGAAATATGTCCAGACCAGCCATTATCATTAATGAACTTGATGCCGAGCGTATCGACCGATTGCTGGAGCAACCACAATTTGCCAACCAGCCTGTCGCTCAGGCGCTGAACGCAGAACTGGACAGAGCAGAAATGCGTAAGCCTGTAGATATGCCGAAAGACGTCGTGACCATGAACAGCCGCGTGAAATTCCGCGATCTGACCTCAAAAGAGGAGCATGTTCGCACGCTGGTGTACCCGGCAAACCTGACTGATAGCGACAACCAACTTTCGGTAATGGCACCTGTTGGCGCGGCACTGCTGGGTTTGCGTGTTGGTGCAACGATTAATTGGACGTTACCGAACGGTAACCAAACGCATCTGGAAGTGCTGGAACTACAATACCAGCCGGAAGCGGCAGGCGAGTTCCATCGCTGATGATTTATCCCCCTTCTGACGGAGGGGGAAGGACTAAGCAGAATCTCTCTGCACTAACTCCCCAGAAATAATAATCTTCTGCGACGGCAACGTCGGTGTCTTAATCTTATTCACAATCAGCGTTGCGGCTTGTCGCCCCGCTTCTTCACTGGATGCCGAAACATAGGTAAACCGGGGGGAAGTAAGATTAATGTGCATCATATCTTCGAACCCAATCAGTGACACTTGTTGAGTCAAAAACACATCTTTGCCGACAGTTCGCCCGACCTGCTGAATACCATTCAGGCAGCCAATAATGGCAGACGGCGAATGGCAAAGCATGGCGGTAATTTTGCTGTTTTTTTCCAGCAATTGCCGTGTTAAGCGCGCCGCAGCTTCGGTGTTGTTTTCGCAAACAGGCGCCCATTCCTCGCGGAATGGCAGATCATATTGCGCAAGTGCATTTCGATAACCCAGTAAACGTTCTTCACGCATCAGGTTGGTTGCCGAGCCGCCCAAATAGGCGATATTTCGGTGGCCACGATCAAGAAAATAACGCGTCGCCTGATTTCCTGCCTGACGATTATCCCGTCCAATCACATCCCGATTGCTGACCACCGTCGATTCAGAAATGATAACGGTCGGTAACCGGCATTCGGTAATTAGGGTGGGTATAGAATCTAAACGGTGATTGGCATCAAGATAAATCACCCCCGCCACGCCTTGCTGGGTGAAAGAAGTTAAACACTGTTGTAACTGCTCTTCGTCATTTTGTGGATGCCCAAGAAAAACCATATAGCCTTGTTTTCCAAGATAATTAACCACACTCGCCATGACATTAACGCAAAAGGTGTCGCTGAAATCCCTGATAATCAAGCCGATGAGATTGGAGGTGTTGGAACGCAGATTGGCCGCTGCCACGTTATGAATATAGCCAAGCTGTTTAATCGCAGCATTGACCTTTTCGATAGTCGCGTCCGAGATCTTTCCTTTTTGACGCAGCACCAGTGAAACGGTGGAGACAGAGACTCCAGCCAGTTGTGCCACATCAATAATATTGACCTTTTTCATCCTATTCCTTTACACCAAATGTCCTTGTTATCAATACCATAAAAGCCCCCAGTAAACATACCGAGTTTTGCAGCCCGTTCCCCTATAGCGTTCAAGTTGCAGGAAGGCGGCAAAAGAACTTAGCCCCAGGAACTTACTTGAGTAAGTAACCGGGGTAAGTGAATGCCGCCAACGCCCTTACAGCTTGAAGGATGACGGGGAAAGTTATTTGCCGGTCATTGTCGACATAGTTTGGGCGATAAACTGCGCTCGGGCACCGAATATCACCTGAATACCCGAGTCACCGACAAATACCACACCGCGCGCACCGAGGCTGTTAAGACCATCTTTATCAACGAGCTCGCTCTTCTCCACTTCCAGACGCAGACGCGTGATACATGAACCGACAGAGTTAATGTTCTCAGCGCCCCCCAGCAGGCTAATAATATCGCCAGCCAGTTCGTTGTCTGTTTTGTCATTTGCATTCGCGGTAACGTCTGCACGACCCGGTGTTTTGACATCAAAACGGCGAATCACATAGCGGAAAGTGAAATAGTAAATGAACGCCATTGGAACACCGACAATAATCGCCGACAGGAAGTTAGTCTGGTATCCGTTGAATGATGGCAAAATCCCAAATGAAATGTAGTCAATCATCCCGGCTGAGAACGACTTGGCAATATGCGCATGCAGTAAATACATACACATATATGACAGGCCAGCCATAATCGCGTTGAAGACATACAGGATTGGCGCAACGAAGATAAAGGTAAACTCAACCGGTTCGGTAATGCCCGTCAGGAAACAGGTCAACGCAGCTGAGAAAAGAATACCGGCGGCAATTTTCTTATTTTTGGTATTTGCTTCGTGATACATCGCCAGACATGCCGCTGGCAATGCAAATAGCATCAGCGGGAATTCACCTTGCATGAATTTACCGGCGTTGTGGTAGCTGTCGCTGCTGAAGGATTTCGTGCCTTCTTCGAGCATTTTGAACCAGATGGTTTGGTCACCGTGGATCACCTGCCCGGCCTGCGTGGTGTATTCACCAAATGAATACCAGAACGAAGGATACCAAATATGATGCAAGCCGAGCGGGATCAACGCACGTTCCACTAGTCCGAAGATAAAAGTCGAAAGCGCCTGATTATCACCATTCACAATCAGCGACAGCGAATCAATACCTGACTGAATGTAAGACCAGATCCACGGCAGCACCATTCCGAGCAGGAAAGATAAAAATGCGGTGGCAATGGCCACAAAGCGTTTGCCCGAGAAGAAACCCAAGAATTCAGGTAACTGCATAGTGTGGAACTTGTTATAACACCACGCCGCGAGAATACCGGAAATCAACCCGCCAAATACGCCCATCTGCAAGGTTGGGATACCCACCACCATGGCGTATTTCCCACCAGTCGCCGCCATTTCCGGTGTGATATTCAAAACGGTGCCAATCGTCACGTTAATGATAAACACTGACACCGCCGCCGACAGCGCAGCAATCCCCGACTCCGCCGCCAAGCCAACCGCCGAACCGATGGCAAACAGCATCGGCAGGTTGTCGAAAATCACACCACCCGCGTTCATCATCAGCGGTAAATGGAATTTATCGCCAAAGGCCAGTAACAGACCCGCAGCAGGAAGAAGCGAGATTGGCAGCATTAATGCACGCCCTATCATCGACAGCTTAGATAACGATTTCGTAATGCTCGATAACAAACTCATGGACAATCCCCCGGTGTTGACGTCGCCATCGCGTTTTATATATTTACGCGTTTTCATGGTAAGTATAACGTTCTACTAGAACGTTATACTTATACTGTCGAAACGAATTTTTCTCGGCAACTAAAATCTGAGTTGTAGCCATATTGTTATCTAATATTTGAAGTTGCGCAGGTTTCAACCTGGTTTTAGTAGAGGGTTAGCGCATGTTCTTACGCATCACAAATATCATAAAAGCCATCAGCAAACCGGGTAGCCAGACCCATTGCAGCTCCGACCAAATTACCGCCTGCCCGCGCGGTTCGAAATAACGTGACAGCGCAAACGGTGCGACGCGAATCACCTGCCATGGCGCGAAAAATCGTTCGTCCGACCACGGCCATAACCAGCCAACACCCTTGCCACCAGTCGTCACTGAGTCCAGTAGACTATGTGAAAGCAATGATACCGTCAGGAAGAGCCAGACGCGGATAATCCCTGCCCTAAACCAGCGGTAACCGAACAAGCAAAGCAGCGGCACCACAAAAGCAAAAAGCAAAGAATGCGTGAAACCTCGATGCCCGAAAGCATTGCCATACGCCACGCCAAATTTAAAAGCCAGTACATCGACATCAGGCAGCATTGCCAGAGCAATGCCGCCTAATAAAAGGCGTAGAGGGATATTTTTTTTACCCAGCCCTAATCCTAAACAAATGGGCACCGCAGCATGTGTGAGGATAGTTGGCATAGAAGGCATAGTTTAGTGAGGGAGAAAAGAAGAATAGCGCAGAATCTATAAAAAGAAACCTTCCAAAACAGGGAGTTATTTACCGGTAAAGACTTCAGGGAACACGCTGGCCGCCACGCAGGGAAAAACGCCCGACAGTTGCATTCTGCCAGCAGAATTTGTTTTACGTGATTCGATTGCAGGAAGTTAACTAAGAAGGGAAACCCTCGCCCAAAAGCGAGGGTTAAGGCGGGAAGCTTATGCTTCTACCGTAATGCTCAGACTTTCAAAAACCACCGTCTGGCCTGCAACGATTTTGCAGCGCTTACGGGTTTCCACTTCGCCATCTACCTTCACCAGCCCTTCCGCAATCACCGCTTTCGCCTGTGCGCCGCTTTCACACCAGCCTTCCAGCTTTAGCAGATCGCATAATTCAACGTGCGGGTGTTTACCTAATGAGAAGGTCGCCATTTTACTCTCCATCGACATCATGATATTCCTCGCAAGCCTGCAAGGTATTCTGGATAAGAGTGGCGACGGTCATTGGGCCAACGCCACCCGGAACCGGCGTAATATACGAGGCTTTGGCGGCAGCTTCATCATAATTTACGTCGCCGACCACTTTACCACTCTCCAGACGGTTAATACCCACATC
>DATERH010000075.1:0-6798 GCA_035271785.1 Buttiauxella sp. | reverse complement strand
GTCCACACCAGCAAAATTGCGCTACTGAGCAGTAAATTGACCTGGTGATAGAAAAGCACACCGAGGAGAACAACCGTTGCAACAATACTCAAAATCAACATAAAGGAAACTCCCTTGCTTGTAGGAGGTCTGACCACTTGGATGTATTGGTTTTAGTTCATGTGATTTTTTTTAGCAATATCTTCACAAAATAATTACAACACTGCTCACATTGTTAACGCACAGAACAGCAAAAGCATGAGGTTATGGCGCTTCTCGTGCTATCCGGTAAACTGCTTGAGATTACTCAATTGAAAAATGCTGAAGGACATCCTCATGTACCAGGATCTTATTCGTAACGAATTGAATGAAGCGGCAGAAACGCTAGCTAACTTCCTGAAAGATGACGCTAACATTCACGCGATTCAGCGTGCAGCAGTGCTGCTGGCTGATAGCTTTAAAGCGGGTGGTAAAGTTTTATCTTGTGGCAACGGTGGCTCGCATTGCGATGCGATGCACTTTGCTGAAGAGCTGACTGGACGCTATCGCGAAAACCGCCCGGGTTACCCGGCTATTGCGATTTCTGACGTCAGCCACATCTCTTGTGTGAGCAACGATTTCGGCTACGAGTACATCTTCTCTCGCTACATCGAAGCGGTTGGGCGTGAAGGTGATGTGTTACTGGGGATTTCCACTTCAGGTAACTCCGGCAACGTTATCAAAGCGATTGAAGCTGCGCGTGCCAAAGGCATGAAAGTCATCACCCTGACCGGGAAAGATGGTGGCAAAATGGACGGTACTGCGGATGTTGAAATTCGTGTTCCACATTTTGGATACGCTGACCGTATTCAGGAAATTCACATCAAAGTGATTCATATCCTGATCCAGCTTATCGAAAAAGAGATGGTTAAGGCTTAATTTTAGAGCCATCAGATTAGACAGTAGGGCGGGTAAGCAACACGCCACCCGCCAAAACTTTATGGTGGCAGATGCTTTGTTTATCCACCTTACGTCGCGTAAGGGCGATGGTGATAGGTAGCGGGAGAAGATTATGTGCGAACTGCTCGGGATGAGCGCCAACGTGCCCACGGATATTTGCTTTAGTTTTACCGGATTGGTGCAGCGTGGCGGAGGAACGGGGCCGCATAAAGATGGCTGGGGAATTACCTTCTATGAAGGTAAGGGTTGCCGTACGTTTAAAGATCCGCAACCCAGCTTTAATTCGCCCATTGCCAGGCTTGTGCAAGATTATCCGATTAAATCCTGTTCAGTGGTCGCGCATATTCGTCAGGCTAATCGCGGTAAAGTGGCACTCGAGAATACTCACCCTTTTACGCGTGAGCTATGGGGCCGTAACTGGACCTATGCCCACAATGGCCAACTCAAAGGTCATCGCTCTCTTGATACTGGCCCGTTTCGCCCAATTGGTGAAACTGACAGTGAGCAAGCATTTTGCTGGTTGCTGCATAAACTGACCCAACGTTACCCACGAACGCCTGGCAATATGCAAGCCGTGTTCCGTTACATCACCGAACTTGCGGGGCAATTGCGTGAGAAAGGCGTATTTAACATGTTGTTGTCGGATGGACGTTATGTGATGGCGTTTTGCTCCACAAACTTATATTGGATAACCCGACGGGCACCCTTTGGTGTGGCAAAACTGTTAGATCAAGATGTGGAGATTGATTTTCAGGAAGAAACCACACTTAACGATGTGGTCACTGTCATCGCAACCCAACCCCTGACAGGTAACGAAACCTGGCACAAGATTGCACCAGGTGAGTCAGAATTATTTTGTCTCGGAGAGCGTGTAGTTTGATGCCAGCTGTGGTTGTGTCGTAGGCACAACCGGCTTACTGATCACATAGTTGCCGCTAATAACAGAAACGCCAGGTGGCTGGTGATTGGCCATAAAGAAATCATACCCCGGCTTCAGTTGTTTCCAGAAGTTAATGTAGTACGAAGACTTGTGGCGTTCCATATTGGCGTCAGTCATGCGGAACGGATAAATGCTTACCTGCACGCTTGGTTGACCGAATATCAATGCTCCAGTGACAAACTGGAAAATCTCATCAATGTTGGTGTCAGTCATCGCATAGCAGCCAACAGACACGCAAGCACCGTGAATCATCAGGTACTGACCTTGATAACCATGTGAGCGATCAAACTCATTTGGGAAGCCAATATTGATAGCTTTATAGAAACGGCTATTCGGCTTGAGTTGGCTACGGGTGACGTTATAAAAACCTTCAGGACTCTTAAAATCGCCCTGACGTTGTTTTGGACCTAACCCACCGGAATAGTTACAGATGCTATAGCTGTCGAGCAATTGATACTGTTCGCCCATCTTCACATATAACTCTAGCGTGCGCTCTTGCTTAAATATCTGAATATAAACAGGAGAGCCCATAAGTTGTTGCTTGAATTCTTTGCTGATAGGCGTGGTTGACGAATTGCCGTTCAATAAGCTGGCAAATGACATACACGGCATCAAAAGCATCGCAATAACAAGTGCGATCTTACGCATACTGCTTTATTCCTTGATAAAACTTATACCAAATGCCAGGTCGGCAACATAAAATAACAAACCCGAAATCAGAATGCTCTGGATTAGGCGCGTTCACAGTAGCATCGTTATGAATTTTCGCAAGACTGAAACGGGGCGTTTACACACATAATTAGCCGTTAAGTAATATATATGCAAACCATAAGAGTTAACTTTTTGCGTAACAGCTCGCATTGCTACATATCCGCGTGTCGATTTCTACCCATTCCAGATCCTATTGATGCTAAAATCTTTCGCGAATGTTGACCTGCGGATTAGAACGGAAACTATCCATAAGTCAGTTGTCCCGGTTCTTAGGGCGACTAGTAACTTTCTCTCGCAATAGTGAACGGATGCGTTTCCATTTTAATCTGCTTTATGTGTCGCATCGGTTGAACCCTTTTTCGACCCATCCGTTGTCGGCTACAGTTTTTGTCGGTATGTTTAAGCCCAATTTAAACGTGATAACCTTATGATAAAAATCAAAAAAGGTCTGGATTTGCCTATTGCCGGTTTGCCGGAACAGCAAATTCATGACGGCCCAGCGATACCCTTCGTGGCTCTGCTCGGTGAAGAGTATGTTGGCATGCGTCCTTCTATGCTGGTGCAAGAGGGCGACAAGGTATTGAAAGGCCAGCCACTCTTTGAAGATAAAAAGAACCCAGGTGTTCTCTTTACTGCTCCTGCGAGTGGTACGGTAAAAACGATCAACCGTGGCGAGCGTCGAGTACTGCAATCTCTGGTTATTGAGGTTCAAGGTGATGAGCAGGTCGTTTTCGAACGTTTTGCACCAGAAAACCTTGCCAAACTGCCGCGTGAGACCATTCAGGCGCAATTGTTAGCTTCTGGTTTGTGGACAGCCCTTCGCACACGACCATTCAGCAAAACGCCACAACCGGCAAGCGTTCCAGCGGCCATTTTTGTCACTGCTATCGATACCAATCCACTTTCTGCTGACCCGCAGCCAATCATTCGCGCACATCGCGAAATATTTGATGCCGGTTTAACGCTGTTATCCCGATTGACCGATGGCAAAGTCCACGTCTGTCAGGCTGTTGGCGGTAAGCTGGGTGGGCATCCCGCTGGGCAAGTGACTTTTAATGAGTTTGCTGGCCCCCACCCTGCTGGGTTAGTGGGTACACACATTCACTTCCTGGAGCCGGTTAGCTTGCAAAAAATGGTCTGGCACCTGAATTACCAGGATGTGATTGCCATTGGCAAATTGTTTGTGGAAGGCGAGATTTGGACCGAGCGCGTTATCGCGTTAGCGGGTCCTCAGGTTAAAAACCCGAGACTGATACGTACACGCTTGGGGGCTTCACTTGAGGTGGTTACGGCGGGTGAGTTGGAAGAAGGCGAAAACCGCATTGTTTCAGGTTCTGTGTTAAGTGGAACTATGGCTGCCGGCCCGCGTGCCTGGCTTGGTCGTTTTCACTTGCAGGTTACCGTTTTGAAAGAAGGGCGCGAAAAAGAACTGTTTGGTTGGGTCATGCCGGGTGCCGACAAATATTCAATTACCCGCACTACTATCGGCCACTTCCTGAAGCGGAAATTATTCAACTTCTCAACAGATACCAATGGTGGTGAGCGCGCCATGGTACCCATCGGCAACTATGAACGTGTGATGCCGCTGGATATTCTGCCAACGATGTTATTGCGCGATTTACTGGCAGGAGATACCGACAGCGCTCAAGCGTTAGGGTGTCTGGAGCTGGATGAAGAAGATTTAGCGCTTTGTACCTATGTTTGCCCTGGGAAATACGAATACGGCCCAGTGCTACGCGAGGTATTAACCCGCATCGAGCAGGAAGGATAAGTCATGGGCTTGAAGCATTTATTTGAAAAACTAGAGCCGCACTTCACTCAAGGCGGAAAGCTAGAAAAATACTACCCACTCTTTGAAGCTACGGCGACATTGTTCTATACACCAGGCATCGTTACGCCTGGGGCTTCCCATGTTCGTGATGCTATCGATCTGAAACGCATGATGATCCTGGTTTGGTTTGCTGTATTCCCAGCCATGTTCTGGGGGATGTACAACGTTGGGCTACAAACTATTCCTGCATTGAACAAAATGTACGGTGCAGAACAGCTCCAACAGGTGATTTCATCTGACTGGCATTATGTTATTGCGCAATGGCTGGGAGTTAACTTCACTCCGGATGCTGGCTGGCTGAGCATGATGACCCTCGGTGCGGTCTTCTTCCTACCTATCTACATCACGGTATTTTTGGTCGGTGGTTTTTGGGAAGTGTTGTTCGCCATCATCCGCAAACATGAAGTTAATGAAGGTTTTTTTGTCACTTCTATTCTGTTTGCGTTAGTAGTCCCTCCAACATTACCGCTTTGGCAAGCTGCACTCGGTATCTCTTTCGGTGTCGTTATTGCCAAAGAGATTTTCGGTGGGACAGGTCGTAACTTCCTGAACCCAGCATTGGCTGGCCGCGCTTTCTTGTTCTTCGCATACCCTGCACAGATTTCGGGCGATTTAGTGTGGACTGCGGCCGACGGTTTCTCTGGCGCAACTCCTCTTTCTCAGTGGGCAAACGGCGGTAGCGAAGGTCTCGTGAATGTGGGAACTGGTCAACCGGTCACATGGATGGATGCATTCCTCGGCAACATTCCCGGTTCAATTGGTGAAGTTTCAACACTGATGATCCTGATAGGTGGTGCAATTAT
The DNA here is from genome assembly GCA_035271785.1 of Buttiauxella sp. Taxonomy (GTDB): domain Bacteria; phylum Pseudomonadota; class Gammaproteobacteria; order Enterobacterales; family Enterobacteriaceae; genus Buttiauxella. Next base: position 1,595 of record DATERH010000075.1, on the reverse strand, counting down.
CCTGTTTGGTCGCGTAGCTTCCTGGCGCATCGTCGCGGGCGTGATGCTCGGTATGATTGCAACAGCAACCCTGTTCAATTTCATCGGTTCTGCAACGAACCCTATGTTTGCTATGCCATGGTACTGGCATCTGGTGCTAGGTGGTTTTGCCTTTGGCATGATGTTTATGGCAACCGACCCTGTTTCTGCCTCGTTTACCAGCAAAGGTAAATGGTGGTATGGGGTACTTATCGGGGTGATGTGTGTCTTGATTCGTGTAGTCAACCCTGCCTATCCAGAAGGGATGATGCTGGCAATTTTGTTTGCCAACCTCTTTGCGCCGCTGTTCGATTACCTGGTGGTGCAGGCCAATATTAAGCGGAGGAAGTCGCGTGGCTGAAGTGAAAAGTAACGATAGCATCGGCAGAACACTGCTGGTGGTGCTGGTGCTTTGCCTGGTGTGCTCCGTCGTGGTGGCCGGTTCTGCTGTAGGGCTTAAAGCTCGCCAGCAAGAGCAGAAAGCACTCGATAAGCAGCGTAACATCCTGGATGTTGCGGGCTTAGCAACACCAAAAATGACCGGTGAAGATGTTAAATCAATCTATGAGTCACGTATTACACCTCGCTTATTAGATCTTAAGAGTGGTGAACTGCTGGATAAAGACTCGTCAAAATTTGACCAGGCTGCAGCACTTCGTGACCCAAACCAAAGCATCACACTTGATGCAAACGACGACCGTGCCGGGATAAAGCATCGCAGTAATATCGTCGAAATTTATCTGGTACGTGATGAACAAAATAAAGTGCAGGAAGTCGTGTTGCCTGTCTATGGCAAAGGCTTGTGGTCGATGATGTATGCTTTTGTTTCTCTGCAAACCGATGGCCGTACGGTGAAAGGCATTACTTACTACGATCAGGGTGAAACCCCTGGGCTAGGTGGTGAGATTGAAAACCCGAACTGGCGTGCGCAGTGGATTGGCAAAAAACTGCTTGATGATAATGGGCAGCCAGCAATCCGCGTGGTGAAAGGTGGGGCGCGTCAGGGTGATGAATTCGGGGTAGATGGTTTATCCGGTGCCACGCTGACGGCAAACGGAGTACAACACACTTTTGATTTCTGGATGGGGGAGCTTGGTTTTGGCCCATTCCTGAAACAAGTACGTGAAGGAGCGCTCAATAATGGCTGATATTTCAGACATGAAAGAGGTCAAACGGGTACTGGTTAGTCCTTTGCTGGATAACAACCCGATTGCCTTGCAAATACTCGGTGTCTGTTCGGCGCTGGCAGTAACCACAAAACTGGAAACTGCCTTCGTAATGACCATCGCGGTAACCGTGGTGACGGCATTCTCCAGCATGTTTATTTCAATGATCCGCAACCTGATCCCAAACAGTGTTCGAATCATCGTGCAGATGGCGATCATTGCATCGTTAGTTATCGTTGTGGATCAGATTCTGCGTGCTTATGCCTACGAGATTTCCAAACAGCTTTCGGTCTTCGTCGGCCTGATCATCACTAACTGCATCGTCATGGGGCGTGCTGAAGCTTACGCCATGAAGTCGCCTCCGTTGGCAAGCTTCATGGATGGCATCGGTAATGGCTTGGGTTATGGTGT
>DATERH010000074.1:0-18351 GCA_035271785.1 Buttiauxella sp. | reverse complement strand
AGAATGTCAGGGCTGCTAGATTTATATTTGTTCCAGAGTGAAACGGAGGTGCCAGAAAGTTTGAAACTGATCCTCGATAGTAAACTGGTGGAGTACGTGGTGTAACTTATTACCGCGATGCTCTTGGGTGTAAACCGTAATGAAACGCTTGAAAAAGCGAAATATTTACCAGCTAACTCGTATCACCTCTCAAAAGGCTGCAGATTTGCAGCCTTTTCTAATGTTATCTCCCGCTCAATTTCTCTCATCTCATAGCAGTTAACGTGCGCTTATTGCTTCACGAGCGGTGTCGCGGCAGAATCATTAAAAAAATGATTTCTACCCGTCATCCTTCAAGTTGCAGGGGGGCATGGATGGGCAGAATAATCACTTACTCAAGTCAGTTCATCGGGATAAGCTCCCTGGCCCCCTACCTGCAACTCGAATGCAAACGGGTATATAAGGAAATGAGCATGGTTAAAGAAGCCCCACATCTGGAAACAGAACGTTTAGTTTTGCGACATTTTACACTGGATGATTTCCCAGGTTTAGCCGCCTGCTGGGCAGACCCAGAAATGGTGAAATTTATCGGTGGCGGTCAGCCCCAAGGGCAGGAAATGACATGGAGCCGTTTATTACGTTATATCGGCCATTGGCAGGCTCTGGGTTATGGGTACTGGGGAGTGTTTGAAAAGGTAGAAGGGCGTTTTGTTGGCGCATTTGGTTTTCAGGATGCACGCCGTGAATTGACTCCTGCACTTCAACTCCCTGAGGCCGGTTGGACGCTCATTCCCGCAGTGCACGGCAAAGGCTACGCAAATGAAGCACTAGGCGCAATTTTAGGGTGGGCTGATGGTGAATTTACCACGCCGGTTTGCTGCATTATTGATAATGATAACCACCGATCTATTCACCTTGCCGAGGGATTTGGCTTCCAGTTTGCCCACTACGTCGAATACCACGGCAAACAGGTTAAAATGTTCATCCGCCCGACCCGCTAACCATTACCCTACACTGGTTTATAATTGAGCAATAAATAACCAGCGTGGGGTCAGCATGTATCAGCGAATTGACGGTGAGAATTGGCGGCATGTGTTTATCGTTGGTGATTTACACGGTTGCCTTTCTGAGTTTATCAGCCAGCTTAAACTCCAGCATTTCGATTACCATCAGGATCTTGTTATCTCGGTGGGAGATCTCATTGACCGCGGCTCGAACAGCCCCGGTTGCCTCGCCTTACTTGGCAGCAAATGGTTTAAAGCAGTGAAGGGCAATCACGAAGCGATGGCTTTAGAAGCACTGGATGAAGGTGAGGGAATGCTTTGGCAGATGAACGGCGGTGACTGGTACCGTGAGTTACCTGAACCCCGTCAGCAAAATGTGCATGAAGCATTACTACATTGCCGTGATTTACCGTTAGTCATTGAACTTCATACCCATGGTAAAACATTGGTTATCGCCCATGCCGATTATCCTGCCTCACATTACCGTTGGAATCAGCCGGTTGATGAGCATTTACTGGTCTGGAGCCGCGATCGACTCAATAAAAACTTACACGGGCGAGGGGAGGATATTGAAGGGGCAGATGAGTTCTATTTCGGTCATACGCCACTCAAAGAAGCCGGTCATTTTCACAACCAAAACTACATTGATACTGGCGCAGTGTTTGGTAATAAACTAACGATGGTGCAGGTGCAGTAAGCGGGGTGTGTACTGCCCGAAGACAGCACACGAGAACAGCCGTTAAATGATGGTGTACCCTCCATCAATGATCATATTTTCGCCGCTAATAATGCCAGCGTGCTGACTGGCAAGCCATGCGACAGCCGCTGCAATCTCTTCAGGCATGGCAAAACGGCCTACTGGAATCTTGGCTTTCATCTGCTCGGCTCGTTCCCCATGCCAGTAGCGCTTGCCGAGTTCGGTTTCCACTACGGTCGGGGAAATTGCATTTACTGTAATGCCATATTTCCCCCATTCAGCTGCCATCACTTTCGATGCAATAACTAACCCAGCTTTGCTGGCACAATAGGCAATGTGGTTTTCGAGTGCGATGATACTTGCTTGCGAAGCTATATTGATTATCCGACCATACTTCTGTTTTATCATATAGCTGGCGACATTCTGAGATAAAAAGAAGGGAGCAGTCAGATTGACCAACAGGGTGGCATCCCAACTTTCCTTTTTGACCTCTTCTGCGGCTTCCAGAATTCCGATACCGGCGTTATTCACCAGAATATCTATACGTTTATGTTTGGCAATCAGTGAGTCGACAAGCCCAGGGAAAGCTTCAATATCGGCTAAATCTGCGACATAACCATGGCAATGCTGTGATAAGTTCTTAGCAATATTTATCACATCCGGGTTTCTGTCCAGCATCACAACCTGGCTTCCTAATGCTAATAATTGCTCGGTAATCGCTAGTCCAATTCCTGCGGCAGCACCTGTCACAATGGCAACTTTGTCTTCAAGGGCAAAAAATTCTTTCTCTTTCATGATAATGAATTCTCCTGATTTAAGCTTTCTGTTTTACTGTGTGGTTGCGGGTCCCGGATAAACCAGGTCAGTATCCCGCCGATGAAATATAAAAAGGAGTAAACGAATACGACGCTTTTGATATCAAAAGAGGCGCTAAATAGTAATGTTGCGATAGCCGGGCCAATAAAGTTACCGATTCCACCGCCAAGATTTTGTACTGAAATAGCGGCTCCTTTATGATTGGGTGCCAGCATTGGGAAAATAGCGCCCATGGGGACAAAGGAGGTAATTGTGAATGCTAATAGCAGGGCCGAGCACATGGCGATTGTGATATTTCCTGGGAAGTAAACCGGTGTGAAATAAAACAGCAATGTGGTCAGTGTGCAGCCGAAGAAACCTACCCAGCGCATTTGGAACAGCCAGCCGATGCGATCGCCAATAATTCCCCAAAGTACATTAGTGACGGGTTGGACAAGGAAGAAAATACCCCAAATACGCATCCATTGCTCAGCACTAAATCCTGAGTCTGATGTAGTAAAATGGAGTGGCATAAATATTGGGAAACCAAATAATGCCAGGTTGCATAGAATGCGGATAATTAAAGAAAGGCCAATGCTTTTATCTTCAAAAATAAGTGTAATCCCCCGACTTATTTCCTTCACTTTCTCAGCTGCCGGGATATTTTGCTTATGCTCAGAATTATTGTCTTTGATGCAGAAAATAGCCATTAGCCCGCCCAGTATGACCCAAATCAGAGAGAACCAAAGGGTGGCAATAAAACCCATCAAGGGGATGGTCACGCTGGGTAAGAAGGAGGCAACGATGCCATAACCGACTGTGAACATTGACCAAATCCACCCTGTAGCAGAAGCCAAACGGTGCCCTGGTGTTTTCTGTACGACAAGAACATAAAAAGCATAGAAAAATAAAGGATAAGCAAAACCACGGAGCGCGTAAAAAATTAACATTAGCGGATAGTTTTGTACCGTTAGGCCAAATTGCACAAAAAGAATGTGAAAAATCACCCACCAGACGACGCCAACAATCATTGTTTTACGTGGGCCATAAATTTCACTGATCCCACCCGCCAGCCAACTACTAACAGCCGCGGTGATGGCATAAACTGTGAATAACAATGCGCTTTGCGAAACATCAAATCCAAGGCTAATAATATATTTTGACAGGAAGGCGAGTTCAATTCCGTCGCCAGTCATGAAAATACCAATTGCGATATAGCCCCAAAAAAGAGCTATGGGCATACCGAAGACGATTTTAGAATATGTTTCCGGAATAGTTGAATCTGTCATCGTGCGGTCCTTCATCATAAAAGAGAGGAAGGTTGAGAGTAAGTGGGGAGGGAATATGAAACCTTTTATTTAGTGCCATCTGTTCATAAAAACGGCAGTAGGGGGAAGATAGCGTTGTGGAATATCACATAAAGGAACACATAATGTAGGGTTATGATAACCATTGAAACTATTAGTTAGTTATAGCATTTACAGATCGCTATATTGATGTGCCGGATGCCAGAAACCATCGATAAAATCTTCTATCGGGAAGCATCCACCATTGCGTATCCGTTGGTCATCCATAGCGACCACACATTGTTTCTCGGTATTAAATACGTCAACCACAATATCTTCGCAATTACCGTCCAGGTAACAAATAAATAAAACTAACGCAAACATTAACGCCTCAGAGTGGCACCGTTTGGTTTAATTGTAGGGGAAGAGGGGGAATGGGGGGAGATTAATTAACCCGTCTGGCGACGGGTCCATTTGAATCATGCAAGACGCATGATCCAGGCATCAGATTTTTGGTCGTAATGTTGACGGTAGAGGACTGAGTGTTCGCCATCAAGGACGGCGGGAATACTGGTTTCATCATCCCAGGCATCAAGCTGCATGCACAGGTCAGGGTCAGATTTACAAGGGATGCTCAACGTGCGGTCACCTTGTTGTTCACCATGTAATTCAGCATCATCAATTTCGAAGATGCCTATTCGTACGCTAGTTTTCGTCATATCGCTCTCCTCGGGTCTGGGTTTGTGTGGTATGACCAGTCAGGTCTCCTACAGTAGAGCGTAGACAAACGTACAAAAACTGCAAATCACAAGGAGAGAATTATTTAGCGCATCAACCCTTCGTCGCGAACAGCTTGCCATCCCGTACCAGCTCACGCGGGTAACTATTTTTCAACCGTGAACCGACTTTTCTGGCAAGGCCAAGGGGTTGCCCTTGCCAGGTGACAACAACTTCGCTAAGTGACGGTGTCACATCCGGATAAATGTCACGTCCGTGATACCATTCCTCAGCCTCAAACTCAGTCAGAGCAAATGCCAGCGGGGAGTCCCCCGGCACCAGCGCGATAACAGCTTCGTGCTGCCAGCGATAGCCTTTGTTGTACTGCTCCGCAAGACGTAAGCCAATGCGTGAAAAACGAACTTTACCGATCAAAGAAATGATCTCTTTTGGGAATAACCAAATTTCTTTATCGCGCTGCCAAAGCTGTTGGTCACCTTGCCAAGTGATCCCTGATTTATTCGCGGCAGCGGTTACTTCAGCAGCTTGTTTGCCATGCAGAGGGCTGAACGGGAAGTTACCGACTTTGTACCCTGGAGCTGGAAGCGCGGCGACTGATGCTGTTTTACGTAATCGCGCAACGAAAAAACCTTCACAATCATAAATCTGCGGGAATACATGCAAGTAGCCTTCAGCCGTAATGGCTTTTCCTGCATCTGGGAACAGGTCGCTAAGCGGTGCAATTTCAACCGCTTCTGGCCACTCATCAAGCAACCACTGGCAAATCTGCTGGTTTTCTTCGCGGTTTAATGTGCAGGTGGAGTAAATCAACGTGCCACCTGGACGAAGTGCATGAAATGCGCTGGCAATCAGTTCTCGCTGTGTATCAGCGATACTGGAGGTGCTATCTGGCGACCAGTTGCGAAGTGCGTCCGGGTCTTTGCGGATCACACCTTCGCCTGAACAAGGTGCATCAAGCAATATTGCATCGAAGCACTCCGGAAGTGCTGCGCCAAAGACTCTGCCATCAAAATGGGTCAGCGCCACGTTGCTAATCCCGCAACGGCTGATATTGGCGTGCAGCACTTTCACACGGCTGGCGGAGTATTCATTGGCGAGAATGGCTCCACGATTACCCATGCGTGCGGCAATTTGTGTGGTTTTGGAACCCGGGGCTGCGGCAACATCCATAATGCGTTCAGGTTGATTACCGTCAGCAAACAAGGCGGCAACCGGTAACATGGAACTGGCTTCCTGAATGTAAAACAGGCCGCTTAAATGCTCTGCGGTGGAGCCAAGAGGCAGACTCTCTTCGTCATCTCGCTCAATCCAGAACCCTTCTGCACACCATGGTATGGGTGTCAGATGCCAGTCGTATGGCGCAACCAGTTCAAGAAAATCGCTGACCGAAATCTTGAGTGTATTCACGCGCAAGCTGCGGCGCAGCGGGCGCTGACAGTACTCAATGAAACTTTCGAGTGTTTGGTTTGCCGGGAGTGCATCGCGAATAACATCAAGGAAGGCTTGCGGGAGAAAGGCGTTTTGAGAGTGAGCCACGAAGGAAGTCCAGAAAAAAGAGAAGGGTGCAGTGTAGCACAAACGCCCCGGTGAGGCACCGGGGCGTGGGCATTAACGTGGTAGCGCAGTACCCCACTGACGCCATTCTTTAGGTTCACTTTCCAGTAGCAGGAAGTGTTTACCGGTTTCAGCTTTCGGCGCGAGCGGCGTTCCAGGTGGTGTTGCGAACGCGATGCCGCCACGAATGAATTGGTTGAAGGTGCCGGTTTTCACCACGCCGCCTGTCAGACCAAAATCGAGGCTATAACCCGAGGCCAACCAGAACACCGAGCTATCTCGCACCAAATGCTGGAAGCGTTTACTGATACGCAGACCGACCATCACGCGGTCTGAGAGATTACCGAGGGTTAAACCAGTCACTGTACCGACTTCCACACCACGGAACAGAACCGGTGTGCCAATGCTCAATGCGCCTGCTTCAGGCACTTCCAGCACGATGCTCAGGCCATCTGAGTAACGCGAGTCGGTGATAGAAGTTTCCTGCAACTCGAAGTCACGCCGTGGTGCGCCACGTCCTGGTTCTACGTTGATATATGGCTGCAGAATGGTGTCGAGATTATCGACACCCGAGGCGGAAATCTTCGGTGTAACAACCGAGAAACGCGTCCCCCCGCGAGCAAACGTTTCCACAAATTCAGGATAGAGCACCGCTTTCGCTTCGACTTCGTTGCGCGACGCCGTAAGATTCAATGACTCAAGCTGCCCGATGTCAATTCCCAGGTAGCGGATCGGCATGCCTGCAGACAGTTTTCCGGCATCAAAGGTGTGCAATGTAATTTGGCTACCGACGGCACGAGCAGCAGTTTCAGATGCATACAGCATGCGTTTGTCACCCACCTTCAGGCCGACGCTTGCACCACTCAGGTTGTCAAAGCTAATCGCCCCTTTAAGCGCACGAGAAAGCGGAGAAGCTTGTACTGTCAGACCACTACCGTTAAGTTGCACGCGTGCGCCACCTTCAGCCCAAAACACGCTGTTTGCCGTCAGCAGGTTGCGGTATTCTGGCTTAATGTTCACGTCGATATCAAAACTATTGGCACGTGGACGCACACTGATAATCTCACCGACCTGGAATTTACGGTACAGCACAACAGAACCAGTTTGAATATCCGGCAGGCTGGTAGCGGTTAGCGTCAATGTGGTTGTCGGTAGGTCGCTCAGGCTATTTTCGACCGCTTTTTCCAGGTTGGCGTACAGCGGATAACTCTTTTTCATCTCGCCTTTGTTGCCTGGAATAATCCTGACCCCTCCATTCACCCATTCACTGGCGCTGGCTCCCAAAAACTCGACTCCGTCGATACCGACTTTGACATCAATACGGCTGTTGACGACGAACTTACTGTCGCCCTGAATCAGATGGCGATATTCGGGCTCAATGGCTGCTGAGAAGCTGACACCTTTGGCGGAGAGAGAGCGTTCAAGAATTTGCCCAACTTGCACGCCATGGAGAATGATTGGCTGGCCTGCATCAATGCCGTAACTTTCAGGGGCGGTCAGGTTTAGCGTCAGAACATTCGGCTGTTGCAGCGGAGTTTTATCGCTTGGGAACACCACAAAATGGTTCTGTGGGGAGCCTTCTCCCGGCACCAACTCAAAAGTAGAACCGGTTAACAGGCTGCTGAGATTTGGATTGCTGAGCGAAATTTTAGGGTTACGTAGCTCAATACGCGTGCCAGTGCGCATCAAGTTGACGACACTTGGGTCAACGGTCATTTGACCGGTCACTGTGCTGCCCGGATTAAGGTTCAGCTTGGTTAGCGTCCCCACTTCCAGGCCTTGGTACATCAACGCTGTTGAACCCGCTTTAAGGCCTTCGCCACTTGGCAGGGAAAGATCGATGATCACACCGCGTTGGCTATGTGCCAGATCTTCATACAGGCCAAACTCATCTTCAGCTGTGGCTTCAGCGGAGTTTTCAGGTGAATCAAAGGCAATCGCGCCATTGACTAACGCTGCAAGACTTTCTAACTGAACTTGCGCTCCGGAAAGGCTAAAGTTCGCCTTTACACCTGATACGTTCCAGAAACGGCTGCCCTTTTTCACCAGTTTGGTAAAACGGCGGTCGATCAACACATCAATGGTGACGCCTTTGGTATTGTTGTTAATGGTGTAGTCATAAACCCGGCCAACGGGAATTTTACGGTAATATACCAACGCGCCGCTGTTGAGAGAGCCTAAATCCGGAGCGTGAAGATGTATCATCAACTCGCCATTATTCAAACGATATTTGGGTTGGGTATCCAGTGCGGAAAAGTGCTCTTTGGGTTCACCTTTGCCAGGCATCATGCCGATATAGTTCCCACCGACCAGCGCATCTAAGCCGGAAACTCCGGCCAGTGATGCTTTCGGCGTCACCAGCCAAAACTGAGTATCCTCACGCAGCGCATTTTTCATGTCGCTTTTAATGCTGACCGTTACTTCAATTTTGCGCAGGTCTTTGCTCAGGCTGATGCTTTGTACGGTGCCCACTTCTACGCCTTGATAACGTACAGGGGTTCGCCCGGCGACAATACCGTCGGCAGAAAGGAAATCAATGGTCGCCGTGGTACCGCGTTCCTCCCACGTCGACCACATGAGCCAACTGGCAATCATCAATGCGATAATTGGTAGCAACCAGAAGGGCGAAATTCGGCGTTTTGTTTTAATTCGCGCTTCAGTCGGTGAAGCGGGCATTTCCTGACTCATGTGCGTCCCAAAGTAGTCGGCTATCCAGCCATTCGACTGCAAGAATAGTTAAAATAACCGCCGCACCAAAATAAAACGCGGCCGGTCCCATAGTGAATGCCAATAACTGGTCGCGATTAACCAGCGACATCGTGAGCGAAATAACAAAGAGATCGAGGATCGACCAGCGGCCAATCCAGGTAATAAAACGTAGCAATAAAATGCGTGTTCTAAGCCCTCGTTCGCATTTGAAATGAATGCTTATTAACAATGAAATCAGTACAATAACTTTGGTAAAGGGCACCAGGATACTGGCAATGAAAACCACCGCAGCCACTGCGACATTACTGTCGGCCAGGGAAATAATACCCGAAAAAATAGTATCTTCCTGGCGCGAGCCATTGACGTAAAGAATTGAAATCGGCAACAAGTTGGCTGGCAGTAATAAAATTAACGAACCGATTAATGCCGCCCAGGATTTTTGCAGGCTGTGGCGACGGCGAACTCTGAGTGGCACATGGCAACGCGGGCAGCGCCCACGTTTATCCGGCACGCCAGTGAAATTGCAGCCGAGGCACACGCGCAGTTGCACATTCCAGGCGTGGGAAGGGCGCTGCGGGTAGAACCGTGACCACAGTTGCTCTACATTCAAATGGATCAAGGTTAATAAACTCAATATTACGAGAGCAATAAATGCCACTAAACCTAAACCGGGTTGGATGAATGCGAATTCTCTAACTTTGATACAGGCCACGGCAATGCCAACCAGATAAATATCGAGCATCACCCATTCTTTGAGCTTCTCCAGCATCAGTAAAACCGGGCGTAAATTCATCCCAAGAATATTACCGAAATAGAGATAGATGATACCAGCGACTAGCGTGGCGGGAGCGCCAACGGCACAAAACATCACTATTGCTGCTGTCAGGGGGTCGCCCTGACGGGTCATTTGCCAGATACCCTGAAACAGGTTGGCATCGATACCCGCACCTAATAAATAAACCCGGACCAGTGGCTCTGAAAAGGCAACAGGCATCAGCAACAGCATGGCAACTGCCATGGCCGCCAGACGTGTTAGTGACCAATCGCGGCCATGGAAGACTTTAGCGTCACAACGCGGGCAATACGCGCTTTGCGACGATTTAACCAACGGTAACGAGAAAAGTGTATCGCATTGGGGGCAACGCTGATAACGTGCCTGCGGTACAGCATGGCTAATGGCGTGTATTTTCATGTTTCATCGTATGCAGGGAATACCGTTGGCGCATTGGGATATCTCATCGGGAAATTAAATATTCGTTAAGCGTATATTAATTCATGGGATGATACACCTTGTGACATAACGCATTTAATGCTTATTTTACTATGCTATGCAGTTGAGTAAGACAACATACTATGGTTAATCAATGAACAAAGAACAATTTTACGCGGATCTGAACCGCGATTTCAGTGCGTTAATGGCAGGTGAAACAAGTTTTCTGGCAACGTTGGCAAATACCAGCGCATTGCTGTTTGAACGTCTTGAAGGCGTTAACTGGGCAGGGTTCTATTTACTGGAGGGAGAGACGCTGGTTTTAGGACCTTTCCAGGGAAAAATTGCCTGCGTGCGCATTCCGGTAGGAAAAGGCGTATGTGGCACAGCGGTATCCACCAATAGCATTCAGCGCGTCGAAGATGTGCATGCTTTTGATGGTCATATCGCCTGTGACGCTGCCAGCAACTCCGAAATTGTTCTACCGTTGACAGTAAACGGCGAGCTTATTGGGGTTCTGGACATTGATAGCACTGAGTTTGGTCGTTTTACACCTGAAGACGAACTGGGCTTATCTCAACTGGTAACGCAGCTTTCGCTGACGCTTGCCGACACGGATTTTAAAAAATTCTTCACTCGATAGCATGATAAACAACGGATAACGTGGCATTTGCTGATAGCGTCATTATAATGTCGCCTGTTCATGCCTGCGGATTGTTGGCAACTCCGTTGTAATCAGGAAATTTCATGGAAAATCAACCTAAGTTGAATAGTAGCAAAGAAGTCATTGCCTTTTTGGCAGAGCGTTTCCCACAGTGCTTTAGCGCTGAAGGTGAAGCCCGCCCCCTGAAGATTGGTATCTTCCAGGATTTAGTCGCGCGCGTTGAAGGGGAGATGAGCCTCAGTAAAACTCAACTTCGTTCCGCGTTACGTCTTTATACTTCAAGCTGGCGTTACCTGTACGGTATCAAAGTTGGCGCGACCCGTGTTGATCTCGACGGTAACCCGTGTGGTGAACTCGATGAGCAGCACGTTGAGCATGCTCGTAAGCAGCTTGAAGAAGCAAAAGCTCGAGTTCAGGCGCAGCGCGCAGAACAGGCAGCGAAAAAACGCGAAGCCGCTATCGCTAACGGTGAAACCGTTACCGATAAGCCTCGTCGCGATCGCAAACCGCGTCCTGCACCGCGTCGTCCAGAAACGACAGAACGTAAACCACGTGCAGAAAAACCGGCTCCTCAGGCTCCGCGCGAAGAGAAACGTACTCCGGTTACGGACATTTCTGCTTTGCAGGTGGGTCAGGCAATCAAAGTTAAAGCGGGTAATAACGCGATGGATGCCACCGTACTGGAAATTACCAAAGATGGCGTCCGTGTACAGCTGACTTCTGGTATGGCAATGATCGTACGCGCAGAACACTTGCAGTTCTGAAACGGAGGCCAGACCCGGGCATGAACAAACTCTTTAAGCGTACGGCTGTCGCTAGTCTGTTGTTTCTTGCAGGTAGTGCTCTGGCCGTCGAAAATATCACGCAGGCTTCTCAAATCCCGCAGTTAAAGGAAGAGACACAGCATGCTACGGTGAGTGAGCGTGTAACGTCACGCTTCACTCGTTCGCATTATCGTCAGTTTGATCTGAATGAAGATTTTTCCGCAAAAATTTACGATCGCTATCTAAACCTTCTCGACTATAGCCACAACGTGCTGCTTGCCAGCGATGTTGAGCAGTTTGTGTCGCGGAAAAAACAGATCGGCGATGAATTGCGCACAGGCAAACTGGATGTGTTTTACGATCTCTATAACCTGGCCCAGAAGCGCCGTTTTGAACGCTATCAATACGCATTGAAGGTGCTGGAAAAGCCGATGAATTTCACCGGCAATGACACCTTCAATGTGGATCGCAGCAAATCGCCGTGGCCTGCAAGCGTTGCAGAGTTAAACACTCAGTGGGACAGCAAAGTTAAGTTTGACGAATTGAGCTTGAAACTGACCGGTAAAACCGATCAGGAAATTCGTGAAACGCTGACTAAGCGCTACCAGTTTGCGATTCGTCGACTGGCGCAGTCCAACAGCGAAGATGTTTTCTCTCTGGCAATGACCGCGTTTGCGCACGAAATCGATCCCCACACCAACTATTTATCGCCGCGTAATACGGAACAATTCAATACCGAAATGAGTTTATCTCTGGAAGGTATTGGCGCCGTGCTGCAAATGGACGATGACTATACGGTGATTAACTCGATGGTTGCGGGTGGCCCGGCGGCGAAAAGCAAAGCGATTACCGTAGGTGACCGCATTGTTGGCGTCGGCCAAACGGGCAAAGCCATGGTCGATGTGATCGGCTGGCGTCTTGATGACGTCGTTGCGCTGATCAAAGGACCAAAAGGCAGCAAGGTTCGTCTGGAAGTCTTACCTGCGGGCAAAGGCACGAAAACACGCACTGTCACGTTAACACGTGAACGCATTCGTCTTGAAGATCGCGCGGTTAAACTCACCATTAAAACGGTCGGCAAAGATAAAGTCGGCGTACTGGATATTCCTGGCTTCTATGTTGGATTGACGGATGACGTCAAAGTCCAGTTGCAGAAGATGGAAAAACAGAACGTGAAGAGCGTGATTATCGATTTGCGTTCTAACGGCGGTGGTGCGTTAACCGAAGCTGTTTCACTTTCTGGCCTGTTTATTCCTGGTGGCCCAGTGGTTCAGGTTCGTGATAACAACGGGAAAGTGCGTGAAGACAGCGATGCCGATGGTGTTGTGTATTACAAAGGCCCACTGGTTGTCATGGTTGACCGTTTCAGTGCTTCTGCTTCTGAGATTTTCGCTGCAGCGATGCAGGATTATGGCCGTGCGCTGATTGTCGGTGAACCGACCTTTGGTAAAGGTACTGTTCAGCAATATCGTTCACTGAACCGCATCTATGACCAGATGCTGCGCCCTGAGTGGCCTGCATTAGGTTCTGTGCAATACACCATCCAGAAGTTCTACCGCATTAACGGCGGCAGTACTCAGCGTAAAGGTGTTACGCCAGATGTCATGATGCCAACCGGCACTGAAGAGACCGAAACTGGCGAGAAGTTCGAAGATAATGCACTCCCATGGGATAGCATTAACGCTGCAACTTACGTCAAATCAGGCGATCTGACTCCGTTTGAGCCTCAGTTGCTTAAACTGCACCAGGACAGAATTGCAGCCGATCCTGAGTTCCAGTACATCATGAAGGACATTGCTCGCTTCAATGCCCTGAAAGAGAAGCGCAATATTGTCTCTCTGAATCTTGCTCAACGTGAGAAAGAAAACCAGGAAGACGATGCGACGCGCCTGGCTCGTATCAATGATCGTTACAAACGAGAAGGTAAAGCTCCGTTGAAGAAACTGGAGGACTTACCGAAGGATTACCAGGAACCGGATCCTTATCTCGATGAAACGGTTCATATCGCCCTGGACCTGGCAAAGGTTCAGCAAGATAAACCCGTCGAGCAACCGGCTACTGCTAAGTAACTCCCCCAACAGGCACAAATTTTTGTGCCTGTTTTTTTGACCTCTATCTCGCTGCGTAAACCTACCTAGTCCTGAATGTAAAGTTATGTATTATTAACCACTTGGCAACAATGAATACTTGAAAATAGCAAGCTTGCCCCTACGATGTGGGGTAACGCAGAATGCGTATTTTTAACCGAGGTAAAAAGAAAATTATGATGCGTATCGGGCTTTTCCTGTTGACCAACCTTGCAGTCATGGTCGTTTTCGGGCTAGTGCTAAGCCTGACAGGGATCCAGTCTAGCAGCGTACAGGGTCTGATGATCATGGCGGTGTTATTTGGCTTTGGCGGTTCAATCATCTCGTTACTGATGTCCAAATGGATGGCATTACGTTCAGTTGGCGGTGAAGTCATTGAGCAGCCACGTAATGAAACTGAGCGCTGGCTGATGGATACAGTTCGTCAGCAGTCGCAGCAAGCGGGGATCGCTATGCCACAGGTGGCGGTTTACCATGCGCCGGACATTAACGCCTTTGCAACTGGTGCACGCCGTAATGCTTCGCTGGTAGCCGTCAGTACGGGTCTGTTGCAAAACATGAGCCGTGACGAAGCGGAAGCGGTTATTGCCCATGAAATTAGCCATATCGCGAACGGCGATATGGTAACGATGACGCTGATTCAAGGCGTGGTGAACACCTTCGTTATCTTTATTTCTCGTATCATTGCGCAGGTAGCTTCAGGCTTCCTGTCAGGTAACCGGGAGGAAGGTGAAAGCAACAACGGCAACCCGTTTGTCTATTTTGCGATTGCGACGGTACTTGAACTGGTATTCGGTATTCTGGCAAGCATGATAACCATGTGGTTCTCGCGTCACCGTGAATTTCACGC
The DNA here is from genome assembly GCA_035271785.1 of Buttiauxella sp. Taxonomy (GTDB): domain Bacteria; phylum Pseudomonadota; class Gammaproteobacteria; order Enterobacterales; family Enterobacteriaceae; genus Buttiauxella. The sequence goes on along the minus strand of DATERH010000074.1, from coordinate 4,014 downwards.
TGATGCCGGGTCTGCCAAATTGGTCGGTCGCGAAAAAATGATAGCTGCGTTGCAGCGTCTGAAAACCAGTTATGAACCGCAAGAAGCGAGTAGCATGTTGGCGTTTTGTATAAATGGTAAGGCGAAGTCAATGAGCGAATTGTTCATGACTCACCCACCGTTGGACAAACGTATTGAAGCACTGCGTAACGGCGAATATCTGAAGTAGTCGTAACCGGTGATAAGAAAGCGTGCCATCGCTGGCACGCTTTTTTTTATGCCTAAAACTTCCTGCAGGACGCGAGATAACGTCAGCATGGGCGATGTTCACGATTACACCATCGAGTAAGGTCACAATAGCTAACACAATGGTAAAAATAGCACCATAGCGCTGCGGTAATGGCGTCCCCTCAGCAAGATTTTTATCCATAGGAAAGTTTGATTTCAAGGAGCAATATTCGAAGAGAAATAGTAATAGCACTAAATTTACGGGATATGTCGCAGATTCGTAACGAAATAGAATAGAACCATTGCGATGACATGGTCGTCAACTTATACTAAAAACCAGTTCTGATTTTTATAAAACACATGCGATCGAGGTGATTTAATGGCAATCGCAGATTTGGATAAACAACCCGATTCTGTCTCATCTGTCCTGAAAGTTTTTGGCATTTTACAGGCGCTTGGCGAAGAACGTGAAATTGGTATTACCGAACTATCGCAACGCGTAATGATGTCAAAAAGCACCGTCTATCGCTTTTTGCAGACCATGAAATCCTTGGGTTATGTTGCTCAGGAAGGCGAATCTGAGAAATACTCGCTCACGCTAAAGCTGTTCGAACTTGGCGCGCGTGCGTTGCAAAATGTTGATTTAATTCGTAGTGCAGATATCCAGATGCGCGAACTGTCGCGTCTGACAAAAGAAACTATCCATCTGGGTGCGTTGGATGAAGACAGTATTGTCTATATCCACAAGATCGACTCAATGTACAACCTGCGTATGTACTCGCGCATTGGTCGTCGTAACCCGCTGTATAGTACTGCCATTGGTAAAGTGCTTTTGGCATGGCGTGATCGTGAAGAAGTGCGTGAAATTCTTACTGACGTGGAATATACCCGCAGCACTGAACGAACCATTACCAGCACTGACGAGTTGTTAGATGTTCTGGATACTGTTCGCAAGCAAGGTTATGGCGAAGATAACGAAGAACAAGAAGAAGGTTTGCGCTGCATCGGCGTTCCTGTATTTGACCGCTTTGGTGTTGTGATTGCAGGGTTAAGTATTTCATTCCCGACACTGCGTTTTTCTGAAGACAGGCTTCATGAATATGTCGCTATGCTGCACGACGCTGCACGTACTATTTCAGAACAAATGGGTTATCACGAATATCCATTCTGATTAAAAATCAAACGCCGCTTAATAGCGGCGTTTTTTTCTCTTCGTTTTCCTACTGCCCGTTATCAATAACATTGTCACTTTTACGCAATACAGGGCAATCACTGAGTCCAATAATCCCGCTCTCGCTATGAATATATTGCGCGGTGGTGATATTTCGTGCAGTGAGGTATTTACATTGGAGCCCGATACCAGCTGCATTTTGATGACTCCCAATTAGCACCCCGTACCCGGAGAGGAGTAAACCGATCCACAACAGCACTATGACCAGAATAGTGCGGATCACAATACGCATATATACCTCTTATTATTACTTTATTAGAGTGTTAAGCCTAGCGGGTAACACTGAAGTATCAATATGATGATTCTTAAATAAGAGATATGTTGAGTGATGCCTGGTTTAGGTTGGATATGCCAGACTTACCATCGAGATTTTTCAATGTGGAGAATGTAGTGAAAAAGTACAGATGGTTCATCTTAGTTGCGGTTTTTTTCGTCTGTTTGCTACTCTGGACTCAGATGGTCAACGTGATGTGCGATCAAGATGTACAATTTTTCAGCGGCATTTGCACAATTAACAAATTTATTCCCTGGTAGATGCTTATTATCTACATGATGCTTACCTTAGAGCGCGGCAGGTGTAGAATAGCGCGTTTTACTGAGGTGGTAAGATGAACGAATTAAGTGTTGGTGCGTTGAATATCGTGTCTCTGACAGTTTCCCTGGTGGTGCTGGTTATCGGTCTCGCAATGTGGTTTTTTGTTAACCGTGCGAGTAGCCGTAGTAATGAGCAGATTGAGCTGCTTGAAGAGTTGTTGGATCAACAGAAACGACAAAATGCGCTGTTACGCCGTTTGTGTGAAGCGAATGAACCGGAAGTTGTGAAAGAAGCAGCACAAGAAATTAAGGAAGAAGACGCACAAGACGACGATTTTATTCGGTTGGTTGCAGAACGTTAATCCTGGCACAAATGTTTGTGTCGCTACGGAGTGACTCATGCGTTGGAAGAATCCCTGGTTTAATCCCCTCAAATCTCATCATCAAATTGACGGTTTTCGTAATCTGGAACCACACTTACGAAAATCCGGTGATGTTGAGCGTTGGCGAAAAGAGCGGAAAGAACAGGGGTTGCCCCATCCACCTGGTGGGGGTTACGGTGCCTTTACTGCAAAGTGGTGGCAAAGGGCTGAACTCAAAGGGCATGACGATCGGGTATGGTGGCTCGGTCATGCAACAGTATTGTTGCGCATTAATGGCCGATATTTACTGACTGACCCTGTCTTTTCCCGGCGAGCCTCACCGCTCTCATTTGCCGGTCCGCAACGTAAGACTCCTGCTCCTGTGTGTGTCAATGAATTGCATCATCTTGATGCAGTACTGATTTCGCATAATCATTATGACCATCTTGACAGTGCAACGGTTCGCCAGATTGTTCGCCGCTTTCCGAACACGCATTTCTTCGTCCCACTGGGGTTAAGGCAATGGTTTATCCGGCGAGGTATTCGTCATGTGACAGAGTTGGATTGGGGGCAGAGCCATAGCTGGCAAGGGATGACATTTACCGCAGTGCCCGCACAACACTGGAGCATGCGTTCGTTTTGGGACCGCAACCGCAGTTTATGGTGTGGGTGGATAATTGAAGGTGCTAGCTTACGTATTTGGTTCAGTGGTGACACTGGCTATACCTCGACTCTGGCCGAAATCGCACTCAGCAGAGGCCCTTTAGATCTCGCGTTGATTCCGATTGGTGCCTATTCACCTCGTTGGTTTATGAGTAGCCATCATATGGACCCTCAGCAGGCCGTTACGCTCTGGCAACAGCTGAACAAACCTTTTACGGTTCCCATTCACTGGGGAGTGTTTGAACTGGGGGATGAATCACTGGATATGCCACCACAAGAGTTGTTGGCCGCACTGGATGATGATGAGAGCAGATTCTTCGTACCTCTGCGCATTGGTCAAAGTTTGCCCTTAATTAAAGCTATAGTTTAAATATTACCCAGAAGTTAAAGTTTAATTTTGGAATATTTAAGAAAGTTATATTATATGCTTAATATAGCGAAACGTTTTTATTGCATCATTGTGAAGCAGGATGTCATTAAAATTTCATTATTTTGGTGCAATATAAATAGTTCACTGCTCAAGCTTTATTCATTCTGGCAACCGAGTTATTTCTTTTACCTATTTCACATTTTTTTAAAAAGTTCTTCATTGCTCATTTTTTGAATAGCTATGCTAAAAAAATCATAAAGATAATGTCTGTTATGTCGACTTTTCCGTACTTAGTCTGGACGAAGAGATAGGTTTGGGCTAAGGTAAAAACGTTGTCTACGGTCATCACCTGAAGGTTCTGAATCGCGTTTGTTCACTGGTAATTTTATGCACATTTTGTGCATTTCATTTTCGTGAACAATATGAGTTTCGGAATTTGTGCGACAGATCGATACACGCCGAAAAATGGCTTGCCATTGATTGCGTTGTATGTGATAACACGTTGGGTTAAACGAGGTACAGTTCTGTTTATGTGTGGCATTTTCAGTAAAGAAGTCCTGAGTAAACACGTTGTCGTTGAATACCGCTTCTCTGCCGAGCCTTATATTAGTGCCTCATTCAGTAATGTCTCTGTTTTAGCTAAGTTA
>DATERH010000073.1:0-4850 GCA_035271785.1 Buttiauxella sp. | reverse complement strand
CCTGCAGCGCTGCAATGGTCAGCTGCTGCAGGTAGGTCACAGAAGAAAGCGGAGCGTTTGTTTCAGGTGCTGGTTCGGGCTCTGCTTTCGGCTTTGCAGTAACTGCCAGCGGATCGAGCACGACAGATTTTGGTGGTTCCGGTCGTCGGTATTCCACGATCGCATCAAGCGCTATTTTCTGACGAACGCTGATATCGTCAGACCACTGTTCAAGAATCGTAGTAGCAACGTCCTGTACTTCTTCATCACTGAAATCAGGCGACAGACAAAATTCAGTCGCGGTGATATCTGCAATCAGTAACGGGAAAAGGTTCTCGATATCTTTACCCGTGGTGGCGATGAGATTTTCGATATCATCCTGGTCACCAATGTTTGTGCGCCCGGACATCAGCTCGTTTAATGCATGGGCGATTTCAATCTCTCGATCATTTATCGCAGGTGGTACTTCCTGTTTTTCGCCCTCATTTGAGGGGGCTGTATTTATCAGGGCATCGACAGAGAAGACGCCGCCGCCCAGGTTCTCCACCCGCGGTTGATCATCTGCTTGCTGTTCAGGTGCTGGGCTCTGAGCGAATGCCTCGTTAAGTTCTTTGTCGAGTTGCGCAGCTTTTCCAGGGCAAACTGCTGGTGGCAGAGTTTCGCCCGGTACAGTCGATTCGGCTTCATCATTTTCTTTTTTCTCAGCATTGGTGCGAGGTTTTGGGCGGCAGGCCGTATCAATTGTTTTCTGGTCAGGGTGCGCGTGGTCAGATTCAACCAACTCGCGATTGATGTATTCCCGTAATTTGATCGGATTGAGCCAGATGTCTTCTGGTGCTGACTTGATCAGGGCGATGATGGACGCACGCGAATAGTCCAAAATTCCAGGGGTACCGCGTAGCTGTGCCCACCATGCAGTAAAACGAGGATCCTGTGCGGCTTCCGCCATTGCTTTCGCTGGAATCATGTATTTATTCGGGATCCAGTAAATGTCGATGTCGTCGTACATGCTCAGAATGGCAATAGCCACTTCGATACGCAGCGTAGAGAGGTTATGAACCAGATCCGGGCTACGGTCTGTCTTGTTGCCACCACCCAGCGTGGAGCCGGTGTCTGTACGGTTTTCTTCTGTGGTGGTGGTAGACTGAGGACGCTTATCAACTGGGGTATCGATCCATTTAGCGATCTGCTTTGTGATGTCTGGCCATTGCGCAGATTCTTTGGTGTTCTCACGTAACCAGGAGAGTAATTGCGCCTGGCGTACCGGCGCCAGTTCAAGCGCGCGTCGCTCTTTTGCCAGTGCTTCTGCAAGCTCGCGGGCAAAGCTGGGTTCATCATCATTCTTCAAATCGACGATCTGGCCATACTGCGCTGAAGTGATTCCAGGGACCGGGCCGAACAGTGCCAGACAAGCTGCGCGGGATGCCTGGTCGAGCTTCGAAACGATTTTAATTTCTTCCTGAGTCTTGTTGTCCTCCCATTCTTCCTTTGCTTCAGTCTCTGGCTTTGGTGCAGCAGCTGGTTCACCGCGGTTGGTATTCCAGACAACATGTTCACCAAAGAAATCAGAGCTAAACACATCAAGCTCAGGGCAGGGGAGATCATCATGGTGCTCCCAGATTTTCACCTTGAAATAATCATCAATATGTTCAGGATGTTCAGCCGCAAGCTTACCGAAAATGACGGCCTCAGCGATGGCTTTTGTGGCCGCATTAACTGCGGTGGCAAGTGGTTTTAAATCGGGATGTTTTTTTAATGCTTTATCTTTTGGGAAGTAAGCACCACCAAATACTTTTAACTCAACAGACATAATAACCTCGTTTAATATTTGAAAAATGATGTTGAAAGAAATGGCTTGCGGATGCCGAGTTTTACCTTTCTTAAAGCGTCACGCTTTTCTCTTTTTTCATTGCATTGCTCACATAAATAAATCGTGCGCTTAAAGGGGTATATATCTGTTTTCCTTTCGTGCATTTCCGATTTTTTATATTCGTGGCAGCAAACAGCGCAATGACAAATGATGTCATCCATATTAATTAAGTTGTTGGCGCTTATGTTCGTAATAGGACATGCCACAGGAGTTCTGCGCTTCTGCGAATTTCACAGACAGCAAACAAATGTGTTTAACAGCGCAGGCAGGGCAATCGAACTCCCCGAGTACGTAGCCACCATCAATCACAACGGTAACAGGGCCAGAGGATGGCAAATGAACCACGCCTGAAATAGCACCGTTAACATTAAAGGCTGCAAGGTCTTTATTTACGATTGCCAGGCTCAATTCTACGGTAGTAATAGTTGCTTTCATTTTATGATCCTTAATTTAAGGTGTGAAAATCCCTGCCGTTTAAGGCACGTTTTTAGCGTATATAATTAAATAACAGTCAGGTTGTTGCGTTTATATCGACGCTATAAACGTTCAGAGTTCAGGGTTGCCTTTTTGAGCCAGCAAATAACAAAGTTGTCTAATTTTTATTTCAAACCAGTTAAGGCGGACTGCCTGTTGCCGTGATGGTTGACGATTAAAGTCTGTCATAATGAATCCCCTTTGAAGGTTACTAACAGCCATCTACAATTTTCGATTGCCCACAACTGGAAGCACACTCCGCCAGCTAACAAACCAATCCCCATTAGTGAATGGGAGGAATGCGCTTATATGTTGTGTGCATGTCTTTTCACCACTTCAGGCTCGGTGGTACTCTGGTTGCTCTCACACAGCCAGAAGGAAACTTTCATGCGCGGAGTCGTCGTACATCATGAGCACCGCATTGGTTACATCGTTATCCGTGACCAAATCGGAGAATTCACAGTTGCTGAGCTGCTCGGTGGGTATGACGTTGAGAAGGGACACGTCATATCCGGTGAGCTCCACAGTCTCGGTGGTGAAACCTTCACGAACGAGACTGAGGAAGAAGAAATTGAAGTATTTGTTCAGGGCTACGGCATGTCTGAACAGCAATCAATTCTCATGATCCGAGGCACTCGTTAATCCACTGCCGAAAAAGAGCACAGTGCTTTAACGTCGTGTTGCAGTATTCAACGGAGATCACCTTGCCTTGTGTTAAATGGGGCTTAATCTCTTCGTTGATCTGCAACCCTCGTTTGGCTGCCAGCTCCAGTCGCGTAATCTTTACTAAAAGCGCTTCTAACTTCTCATCCATCGGCTTTCTCCACTTCACACTGGCGAATCATCCCGGTCTTCATATGCCCCGGGCGGCTACTTCGTGGGCATCCTGCCTGTTCGCTTTTTTTACCCTTATCGCCGGGTAGGCGGAACGTTTACTGATTACTGCTGTTAAGTTTTGATAACGCCAATTGTTATTTAAACCTAACAAGACGTCAAGGGTGAATTTCGCAAAACCTAACATTGAGGGCGAGAAAAACACAAAAAGGCCGCTAATGATGCGGCCTGGCGTGGAGAAAAATTATTTGATATTGAGGTTTTTGAGGATCTGCAGGATTTCTTCTTTGCTTTTGGTTTTTATCAGGTCGTTGAACGTTTCATCGTACTCTTTGACCTTGTCCCGCAAATTGATGATGTGTTGTTCTTTCTCTGAGTTGGGGAGTTTTTCAAACAGTTCCAGGAGTTGAATCTGTTGCGGTGAAAGCATCCGATGCGATTCTGCTGGGGCGGGTTCGTATCCGTCATCACCTTTAATGATCCAGCCTGGTTCAACGCCTAATGCTGCGGCTAACTTGAAGAGATTATCGCCCCTGGGTGAGGTTTCATCACGTTCCCATTGAGAAATTGTGACATGAGCAACCCCAGCCTGTTTGCCTAGGCTGCGCTGGGTATATTTCAAAGCAGAGCGCCGCTCTTTTATACGCTGACCGATCGTTTTCATAGTTCGGAAATCCTAACGCGCATTGACTCTCGTTTCCTTAACATATAGAGTTAGGAAAACTTACCAAGGAGAACGAAATGAAAACCGAAGATGTGATCAAACACTTTGGGAAAAAAGCCAACGTGGCGAGAGCTCTCAACATCGCTCGATCCTCTGTCAGTGAGTGGGGGGAGTTAGTGCCTGAGCGACGTGCCGCTCGACTGGAAAAATTAACGGGCGGTGCATTGAAGTACGACTCAGTTTTGTATGAACACAAGGCTAACCCCAAAGCCCCTAAGGAGTCTGACTGATGGAAATCAAAAAACTGGCATGTGAGCTGGAGTCCTGGGCGCAGGAAAAGGGCTGGAAGACAGTCACGCAGCTGATAACCCCGCATCACTTTGGCGATCTGCTTCAGCCATTGGATAACGTGACGGACCCTGACGAGTACGCGCGCCGACTGCATAACAACAAGCAGATTATTCAGCGTGCGTTCCGCAACGATACGCCGAACTACCTGAAACAGGCAGAAGCGCTGAGTTATGCCATCCGTACCGCCATTGATAACGAACTGGCGCAGAAGGACTGCATGCACTACCGGGCGGCGAGGGTTAACAAAGAGTGTATCGAAGCTACCAACGCGGTATTCACCGGGAAACCGCAACCGGTAATCAGGCGTGAAACTCTGGAAGCGATAGACGCGCTGGCGCAGCTGGTGGGCGTAAAGGTTCAAATCATGAACAGCCATCGGGCTGCATAACGTTCTGGAGGCAACTATGCGTACTTCTCAGGAATTAGCGAGCGCACTGGCTGAGCGCATGAAAAACGCGATGAATAACCGACCCGCTCAGGAGCCAGTGGATCGCCGCGGTGAAATCATTCCAGGAAAGCGGTACCGCGACGAACGCGGGCGCATGGTGACTGTTTTACGTGCATCCCAGCTCCGCGTGTCATATCGCCGGGAGGGGCACACCGGCGTCAGTGAAACGGGGCGCCGAGAGTTTGAAATTAAGTTCACTGAGGTGAAGTCGTGAGCGTGAAATTATCTTC
>DATERH010000072.1:0-3861 GCA_035271785.1 Buttiauxella sp. | reverse complement strand
GGAGGCAGAAAGCATCCATATTATCCGTGAGGTTGCCGCCGAATTTTCCAATCCGGTTATGATGTATTCCATCGGTAAAGACTCATCGGTGATGTTGCATTTGGCCCGTAAAGCCTTCTATCCAGGCACGCTTCCGTTCCCACTGCTGCATGTCGACACTGGCTGGAAATTCCGCGAAATGTACGAATTCCGTGACCGTACCGCGAAGAACTACGGTTTTGAATTGTTGGTACACAAGAACCCGGAAGGCGTAGCGATGGGGATTAACCCATTCGTACATGGTAGCGCTAAACATACCGACATCATGAAAACCGAAGGCCTGAAACAGGCGCTGAGCAAGTATGGTTTTGATGCCGCTTTTGGTGGCGCACGTCGTGATGAAGAAAAATCACGAGCCAAAGAACGTATCTATTCGTTCCGTGACCGCTTCCATCGCTGGGACCCAAAAAACCAGCGCCCTGAACTGTGGCACAACTACAACGGCCAGATTAACAAAGGTGAGAGCATTCGTGTGTTCCCGCTTTCTAACTGGACCGAGCTGGATATCTGGCAGTACATCTACCTGGAAAATATCGAAATCGTGCCGTTGTATCTTGCCGCACCTCGTCCGGTACTTGAGCGTGATGGGATGTTGCTGATGGTGGATGACGACCGCATCGATTTACAGCCGGGTGACGTGGTTGAGCAGAAAATGGTGCGTTTCCGTACCCTGGGCTGTTGGCCACTGACGGGGGCTGTGGAATCCGAAGCGCAGACGTTGCCGGAAATCATCGAAGAGATGCTGGTTTCAACCACCAGTGAACGTCAAGGGCGGGCAATTGACCGCGACCAGGCTGGCTCCATGGAGCTTAAAAAACGCCAGGGTTATTTCTAAGGAGCCGCCAGATGAACACCACTATTGCACAACAAATTGCTGATGAAGGTGGCGTAGAAGCCTATCTGCACGCGCAGCAACACAAAAGCCTGCTGCGTTTTTTAACCTGCGGCAGCGTCGATGACGGCAAAAGTACACTGATTGGCCGCCTGCTGCATGACACGCGCCAAATTTATGAAGATCAACTTTCTTCCCTGCACACCGACAGCAAACGGCACGGTACGCAGGGTGAAAAACTGGATCTGGCCTTGCTGGTGGACGGCCTACAAGCCGAACGTGAGCAGGGCATCACCATTGATGTGGCTTACCGCTACTTCTCTACCGAAAAACGTAAATTCATTATTGCTGATACCCCGGGACATGAGCAGTACACCCGAAACATGGCCACTGGCGCATCCACCTGTGATCTGGCGATCTTATTGATCGATGCGCGTAAAAGTGTGCTGGATCAAACGCGTCGCCACAGTTTTATTTCCACGCTGTTGGGGATCAAACATCTGGTTGTTGCGGTCAACAAAATGGATCTGGTGGGATACAGCGAAGAGACGTTCGAGCAGATCAAACAAGATTACCTGACTTTTGCGGAACAACTGCCGTCTGATCTGGATATTCGCTTTGTACCGCTGTCAGCACTGGAAGGCGATAACGTGGCGACCCAAAGCAGCAGCATGCCTTGGTACAGTGGTCCAACCCTGCTGGAGCTTCTGGAAACGGTGGAAGTGAAGCGGATTGTGGAACAGCAGCCGATGCGTTTCCCGGTGCAGTATGTGAATCGCCCGAATCTGGATTTCCGTGGCTATGCGGGCACGCTCGCATCTGGTGTGGTGAACGTTGGGCAACGCGTGAAAGTTCTGCCGTCGGGCGTTGAGTCAACCATTGCGCGAATCGTCACTTTCGATGGAGATTTGCAACAAGGCGCCGCAGGCGAAGCCATCACTTTGGTACTGAAAGACGAAATTGACATCAGCCGTGGCGATTTGCTGGTGGATGCCAGCGATTCACAGCCTGCGGTACAAACGGCGAAAGTCGACGTGGTGTGGATGGCGGAACAAGCGCTGGTGCCGGGTCAAAGTTACGACATTAAAATCGCAGGTAAGAAAACCCGAGCGCGTGTCGACAACATCCACTATCAGGTCGAAATTAACAGCCTGACCCAGCGCGTGGTGGAAAGCCTGCCGCTGAATGGTATTGGCCTCGTCGATTTAACCTTTGACGAACCACTGGTGCTGGATAAATACCAGGAAAACCCGGTGACGGGCGGGCTGATTTTCATCGACCGACTGACCAACGTGACGGTCGGTGCCGGTATGGTGCGTGAGCCGCAAGAAGAGGTGTATCAGGAGCCGTCAGCATTCAGCGCCTTTGAGCTGGAGTTGAATGCGCTGGTGCGTCGCCACTTCCCACACTGGGGCGCGCGCGATTTGCTGGGAGGCAAATAATGGCTGAGCACGACGAAAACGTCGTCTGGCATGCGCATCCGGTCACGGTTGAGCAGCGCGAAGCACTTCATCAGCATCGCGGTGCGGTGCTGTGGTTTACCGGGCTTTCGGGCTCGGGAAAATCCACCGTTGCGGGCGCGCTGGAAGAGGCGTTACACAAACTGGGTGTCAGCACGTATTTGCTGGATGGCGACAACGTGCGCCACGGTTTGTGCAGTGACCTCGGTTTTAGTGATGCAGATCGTAAAGAAAATATCCGTCGTGTTGGCGAAGTTGCCAACTTAATGGCGGATGCGGGGCTGGTAGTGCTGAGTGCATTTATTTCCCCGCATCGAGCAGAACGCCAGATGGTTCGTGACCGGGTAGGTGAAGGGCGGTTTATCGAAGTGTTTGTTGATACTCCACTTTCTATCTGTGAAGCTCGTGATCCAAAAGGTTTGTATAAAAAAGCCCGTGCCGGAGAGTTGCGAAATTTCACCGGAATTGACTCGGTTTACGAAGCGCCAGCGAGTCCTGAAATATACTTAGACGGCGAACAATTAGTAACAAATTTGATTGCGCAATTATTAGATCTGTTGCGTCGTGACGTTATTATCAAAACCTAAGACATTGCCGGGCGCGTCATGTGCCTGGCTTGCAAGGTTTACGGATTCGTTATGCGCAATGGCACCAACCTGGTTATCACATCGGCTGAAGCTAGCCCCCCCAGTCCCGAAGAAACGACCTGGTCATTAGCTGGGGCGTTCATCGGTTTTTTGTCGTGGCTGCTGGCTCTGGGCATTCCTTTCCTGATCTATGGTCCTAATACCCTCTTTTTCTTCCTGTATACCTGGCCATTCTTCCTGGCACTATTACCCGTCGCTGTCGTGGTAGGGATTGCCTTGCATTCTCTAATGCGTGGCCGCTTACTGTTCAGCTGCACCGTGACCGTGTTGGCGGTGGCGCTGATGTTTGGCATGCTGTACCTGTGGCTAATAGGCTAACTTTTAAATAATTACCAAACCGTAACAGACAATTTATGACTGCAAGGCCGCTAACTAACCTGCAAACGCGCATGTCGTCGCAATCTGTGATAAATTCTGCCGCAAATACGAAGGCTCGCTTTGTACCCAGAGCGGAGCCCGATAAAATTTTGTGCGATGATTGTGCCGTTTTTCAGGGGGCAGGATGGGTAAACTAACGCTACTATTGCTGGCCTTGTTGGTCTGGCTGCAGTACTCGCTGTGGTTTGGAAAAAACGGTGTACATGATTGGACGCGAGTCAATGACGACGTTGCTGCACAGCAGGCGACGAATGCCAAACTCAAAGCGCGAAACGATCAACTGTTTGCAGAAATTGACGATCTTAATGGCGGCCTGGAAGCTATTGAAGAGCGTGCACGTAACGAATTAAGCATGACCAAGCCTGGTGAAACTTTCTACCGCCTGGTTCCCGATAGCTCTAAGCGCCTGGGCAATAATGCAGGGCAGAACAATCGACAATAACGCGTAAGTGAATCTACATGGCAGACTCCTCCCCGGACGTAATTGCCGTGGTGCCGGCAGCAG
>DATERH010000071.1:0-4078 GCA_035271785.1 Buttiauxella sp. | reverse complement strand
AGGCAGTACCCTGTAAAACGCTCATGCGGGTAACCCAGGTGAAATATCAGTGTAGTAAAATTACATTTCATTCCTGGTTTCGTTATCCGACGTTATCGCAACACCAATAATTTGCTTCACCAGTCAACGGAGTAATACATGTCCAGACGGCTCAGAAGAACCAAAATTGTTACCACCCTGGGTCCGGCTACTGACCGCGACAATAATCTGGAAAAGATCATTGCCGCCGGCGCTAACGTAGTTCGGCTTAACTTTTCCCACGGCACTGCAGAAGACCACCAGATCCGCGCTGACAAAGTGCGCGAAATTGCTGCCAAACTGGGACGCCACGTCGCTATTCTGGGTGACCTGCAAGGGCCGAAGATCCGTGTTTCCACCTTTAAGGAAGGTAAAATCTTCCTTAACATCGGTGATAAATTCCTGCTAGATGCCAACATGTCCAAGGGCGAAGGCGATAAAGAAAAAGTCGGTATCGATTATAAAGGTCTGCCCGCTGACGTGGTCACCGGTGACATCCTGCTGCTCGATGATGGCCGTGTTCAGCTAAAAGTACTCGAAGTTCAGGGTATGAAAGTGTTCACCGAAGTCACCGTAGGCGGCCCGCTGTCGAATAATAAAGGCATCAACAAACTGGGTGGCGGCCTGTCAGCCGAAGCGCTGACCGATAAAGACAAAGCCGACATTTTGACTGCCGCAAAAATCGGTGTCGATTACCTGGCAGTCTCTTTCCCACGTTGTGGCGAAGACTTGAACTACGCTCGCCGCCTGGCACGTGACGCAGGTTGTGATGCGAAGATTGTCGCGAAAGTTGAACGTGCTGAAGCGGTCTGTGACGAAGCGGCGATGGACGACGTTATTCTCGCATCCGACGTGGTGATGGTGGCTCGTGGTGACCTGGGCGTTGAAATCGGCGATCCAGAGCTGGTCGGTATTCAGAAGACCTTGATTCGTCGTGCGCGTAAGCTGAACCGTGCGGTGATTACAGCGACTCAGATGATGGAGTCGATGATTACCAATCCAATGCCGACTCGTGCCGAAGTCATGGACGTTGCCAACGCCGTTCTCGATGGTACCGATGCGGTGATGTTGTCTGCGGAAACGGCAGCGGGTCAATACCCAGCAGAAACCGTTGCTGCGATGGCGCGTGTTTGTCTGGGTGCTGAAAAAATCCCAAGCATCAATGTTTCTAAACACCGTCTGGACGTGCAGTTCGACAACGTTGAAGAAGCGATTGCGATGTCTGCCATGTATGCGGCAAACCACCTGAAAGGTATTACGGCAATCATCACCATGACAGAATCAGGCCGTACCGCATTGATGACGTCTCGTATCAGCTCCGGTTTACCGATTTTTGCCATGTCTCGTCATGAACGGACACTGAACCTCACCTCTTTATACCGTGGTGTGACGCCGGTGCATTTCGATAGCCCAAGCGACGGCGTTGCTGCCGCAAGCGATGCGGTAAACCTGTTGCGTGATAAAGGCTACCTGGTTTCTGGTGATCTGGTTATCGTTACCCAGGGCGATGTGATGAGTACCATTGGCACCACTAACACGACGCGCATTCTGTGTGTTGAGTAATTCAACCACTGTATGACAAAGGGGCCAGTTGGCCCCTTTTTTATTTCTTCTTTATTTCTTTTTTATTTCTTCGGATATAACTCTTTACGGCGGTAAGGTTCGGTTTCCCCTTCCTTGCGAGTCTTGAGCAATTTTAAAATCCAGGTGTATTGTTCAAGATTTGGCCTTACCAAAATTTCGACTTCTTCATTCATACGGCGGGCAATCGTGTTGTCATCCGCATCGCCTAAATCGTCCATTGGAGGACGAATATGAATATCTAAACGGTGCGTTTTGCTGTTGTATACCGAGAACAAAGGCACAACACGCGCACGCGCCACCTTCATCAAGCGGCCGATTGCGGGCAAAGTCGCTTTATAGGTTCCGAAGAAATCGACGAACTCGCTATGTTCAGCACCGTGATCCTGATCTGGTAGATAATATCCCCAATATCCCTGACGCACAGAGCTGACAAACGGTTTAATCCCGTCGTTACGCGCATGCAGACGGCCACCGAAACGGCGACGTACGGTATTCCACATATAGTCAAATAATGGGTTGCCCTGATTGTGGAACATCGCGGACATTTTTTGCCCCTGCGATGCAAGCAGCATCGCAGGAATATCCACTCCCCATCCGTGCGGCACCAGGAAAATCACATTTTCTCCCCGTTGCTTTAGCTCATCGATAATCTCTTTACCATGCCAGTCAACGCGTTGCAGGACCTTTTGTGGGTCCTTGATAGCCAACTCCGCCATCATCACCATCGCTTGAGGTGCTGTGGCAAACATCTCGTCGATGATAGCTTCACGGGCGGCTTCCGGCATCTCAGGGAAGCAATACAGCAAGTTAATTTGCGCGCGGCGGCGGGCACTTTTACCAAAACGCCCAGCAATACGACCCACTTTACCTAACAGGGGGTCGCGTATTGACGGCGGTAACATTGCAAGCCCTGCGAAAGCGCCAACGCCTAACCAGGCGCCCCAAAATTTCGGGTGCAAGAAGGCCTTTTGGAATTCAGGAATGAACTCACTGTGACTTTTTTTTGCTTTTTCCATGCATATTCTCAGTACAGCATCAAATGATTGATGACATGAATTTGAAGCTATCTTAGCGGGGTAATGCCTTTCAGACAAAGAAAAAGCCGGTCACTGAGTACCGGCTTTGTACACAACCCTTAATTAATTGAAACTGAGCTGTGGTGTGACTTCGCGAACCTGAGCCAGATAATCGTTACGATCCGAGCCTGTTAGCCCCTCGGTACGTGGCAGTTTCGCTGACAAAGGATTCACCGCTTGCTGGTTAATCCACACTTCATAATGTAAATGTGGGCCAGTGGAACGACCCGTATTGCCTGACAGGGCGACACGGTCACCGCGCTTCACTTTCTGGCCTGGGGTCACTAACAGTTTCTTCAGGTGCATATAACGGGTGGTATACGAACGCCCGTGGCGGATAGCCACAAAGTAACCTGCCGCCCCACTACGTTTCGCCATCACCACTTCACCATCACCAACGGCCAACACTGGAGTCCCTTGCGGCATCGCAAAGTCGACACCTTTGTGCGGTGCCACACGACCGGTTACCGGGTTAAGACGACGAGGATTAAATTTGGACGAAATACGGAACTGTTTGGCCGTCGGGAATCGCATAAAGCCTTTTGCCAATCCTGAACCACTTCTGTCATAGAACTTGCCGTCTTCGGCGCGTATTGCGTAGTAATCTTTACCACTGCTGCGTAGACGCACACCAACCAAATGGCTTTGTTCACGTTTGCCATCAAGCATTTCACGTGACATCAGTACAGCGAACTGATCGCCTTTCTTCAGTTTACGGAAATCCATTTGCCACTGCATGGCCTTGATAACCCCGCTGATTTCAGCGCTGGTTAATCCAACATCTTTCGCGCTGCTGACGAAACTATTGCCTACGGTGCCTTTCAACACATTGTTGACCCATTCGCCTTTCTGCATTTCGCTGCTGAGCTTAAAGGTGCTACCTGTACGGTCGTAGGTGCGCGTTTCACGGCGTGACATTTCCCACGTCAGGCGTTGCAATTCGCCGTTATCGTTTAGCGTCCAGGAAATCTGCTGGCCGATTTTCAGGTTACGCAGGTCTTTATCCACCGCAGCAAGCTGGCTGATATCCCCCATCTCAATACCATACTGGTTCAGAATGCTGCTGAGCGTATCCCCGGTGGACACGTCATACTCATGAACCCCAGTTTCAACGGCAGTTTTATCGTCCAGTTCGTCTTGCGGGATAGTATCGTCTTCAACGTCCGGAGACTGGTCTAACGGCTCACTGGCTTCGGGAAGTAACGAACGAATTTCGTTTTTCTCAAGCTCAATGGTTTTAATAACAGGGCTGGCTTCAGGATGATAAACGTACGGTCGCCAAACAGCGACCGCAAGTGTAAGAACGGTAAGAGACCCCAGCATAACGCGGTGGGGCCGGGACAAATTGTCGAATGCCAGGGCGACAGAGCGGGCTATCTGTTGCACGTATTCACTTCCTC
>DATERH010000070.1:0-27950 GCA_035271785.1 Buttiauxella sp. | reverse complement strand
TGAGCTACGGACGCACTGTGTTGTCTGTGACAACGGGGACGAATATTAGCGGCAGCTCTCAAGGCTTGCAAGCGGAAAACAGCAATTTTCTTCCATAATTCACTTGTTTGCTGTTCATCTGCGCAACTCGCTGGAAAAATAACCGTCATAACGGCTAACACCGTTCACTTAAGCCAATAAATGAGGGGAAATACCGGGATTTGGTTCCCGGAGGGACGCCAAATCCCGGTGGTCGCCCCGAATATCTCATGCTTAAACTCATGGTGTTAGCCATAACGGAGGCTCGGGTGCTTTATCGCGCCGCGCGCTGCAAAATTGTCACGGATGGCTGGCGTTGCAACCAACGCATCCGCAGCATCATCATAATGGCCGCTGACGTCAGGCCGATGATAAAGCCTGTCCAGAACCCGGCTGGCCCCATCGGTTCAACCACCCAATCAGTCAACGCAAGAATGTAGCCGCTCGGCAAGCCCAATACCCAATAGGCGATAAAAGTCATAAAGAAAATCGAACGCGTATCTTTATACCCGCGCAATACGCCGCTACCGACTACCTGTACTGAGTCAGAAAGCTGGTAAACCGCCGCCAGTAACATCAGTTGTGCCGCAAGCGTAACCACTTCCGGATTGCTGTTGTAGAGCAGGGCGATGTCTTCACGCATCACTACCGTGAAAATCGCGGTGAGAGCCGCCATACACATCGCAACGCCAATCCCTGTCCATGCGGCAGTTTGGGCATCAAGTGTAGAGCCCTGACCCAAACGGAAGCCAACGCGAATAGTGACCGCCGCTGAAAGTGACATTGGTAACACGAACATCAGCGAGCTGAAGTTCAGGGCAATCTGGTGACCTGCGACGTTAATAATGCCTAATGGCGCGACCAACAATGCGACGACAGCAAACAGCGTCACCTCAAAGAACAGTGCCAGCGCAATGGGTAGCCCAAGCTGAGTTAAGCGTTTCATCACTTTCCAGTCTGGTTTGACGAAACCAGTTGGGTTGCGTAAATCGCGCATAGAACGTGAACTCTTCATGTAAGAGATCATGCACAAGAACATCACCCAATACACCGCAGCCGTGGCGACACCACAACCCACACCACCGAGTTCCGGCATGCCAAAGTGACCATAAATAAAGATGTAGTTGACGGGAATGTTCACTAGCAGGCCGATAAACCCCATTACCATACCTGGTTTGGTTTTCGCCAGGCCTTCGCATTGGTTACGCGCCACCTGGAAGAATAAATAGCCCGGGACACCCCACAACAATGCGCGTAAATAGCCCACAGCTATATCGGCAAGCTGTGGATCGATATTATCCATCGCATGAATAATATAACCTGCGTTCCAGAGCACAATCATGATGAGTGCCGAGACAATACCTGCCAGCCAGAAGCCCTGGCGAATTTGGTGAGCGATGCGTTCACGACGGCCTGAACCATTAAGTTGTGCAACGGTTGGCGTCAGAGCCATCAACAATCCATGGCCGAAAAGTATGGCGGGTAGCCAGATTGATGTACCGATTGCCACAGCGGCCATATCGGTTGCGCTGTAGCCTCCGGCCATCACGGTATCGACAAAACCCATGGAGGTTTGTGCAATTTGCGCGAGGATCACGGGTATCGCCAGTGCGAGAAGTTGGCGGGCTTCAACTATGTACTTCTGCATTTTTACACCTGAATATTTTTAGTTATTAGAAAGACAATAAAAGCGCCAGAAATGGCGGAAAAATAGAAATGGCAGGGGAATTAGACTGACTATTGTAGCGGGAGAAAACGAATACGCCAGCCAAATAATGGTGGGGTAGCGCGGATAGCTGGCATGCTTTTTTTCCAACTGTTAAAGTGCTGCATTAGCTATTATACCCGTCATCCTTCGAGCTACAGGGGTGTTGGTTGCACTCACAAACCCCAGTGGCTTACTCAAGTAAGCGCCAGGGGATTTACTCCCTGACCGCCTACCTGTAACTCGAATGCTAACGGGGATGTTCATTACCCAATAATTTCCAGGAGCTTTACGATGTTTACAGGTATTGTGCAGGGCACAGCAACCCTGGTCTCCATTGATGAGAAACCTAACTTCCGTACGCACGTTGTTGCTTTACCCGACGTGATGTTACCTGGCCTTGAAACAGGTGCGTCGGTTGCACACAATGGTTGTTGCCTGACGGTTACGGAAATCAATGGCAACCACGTCAGCTTTGATCTAATGAAAGAGACGTTGCGCATCACCAATCTTGGCGAATTAGTCGAGGGAGACCGTGTGAACGTCGAACGTGCCGCCAAATTTAATGATGAGATAGGCGGGCATCTTATGTCCGGCCATATTATGACTACGGCTGAAGTGTCTAAAATTCTCACCTCAGAAAATAACCGCCAGATCTGGTTTAAAATTCAGGACAAAACCTTGATGAAATATATCCTGCATAAAGGATATATCGGCATTGATGGTATTAGTCTGACCGTTGGCGAAGTGACTGCAACACGTTTCTGTGTGCATTTGATTCCGGAAACACTTCAGCGCACGACACTGGGCAGCAAGAAACTGGGGAACCGCATTAATATTGAGATTGACCCGCAAACGCAGGCAATTGTTGATACGGTTGAACGGGTGCTTGCCCAACGTGAAGCCACGTTGGAAGCGGCGTTACCCAAGGTTTAACCTGATACATAAGCGGGGGAATGGTTTCACCCGCTTTTAATTAATCGGTCAGGCAATCAATAAACTTCCTCGCACTACATCGTTGCTCTGGCGTTCTCCTAACAGTAATTCGACTGCCCGACAGGCAATGCTTTCAAGCGGGTATTTTATGGCCGGAATCGTGCTTGTCCCCGGCATTCGGGTAGAGCCGTCCAGACTGAATACCATCACCTGTTCCGGGACTTTTAATTGATACTGGTTGAGCATCATTACGGCTTCCTGCGCCTGGGTATCGTCGGTGACTAATAGTGCTGAAAATTTTACACCACGGTTAATCAGGCGTTGCAGTGCCATGCGTACTGATGACTCATCTTCAATCACTAGCTGGCGGTTAAAAGGCACCACATGGTTATGTAGAGCCTGGTGATAACCGTCAAGCGTCAACGCTGCCGCTTCACCGCTGGCAAAGTTAATTAACGCGATATGCCGCCGTTGTTGGTTACACAAATAGTGTACGGCGGTTTCTGCGGCAAAAACATGATCGCACTGAATGCTGAAGTTGTGCGAAGCGCTCAGGCAATCAATCAGCATGATATCGTCGGCAAGATTCGGAAGCGGGAAGCGTGCTCCCACCACAACCAACGCATCACACAAGCCGTTAGATAGCTCCTGAGCGGCTTGTGCCACGCTGTCGTGGTCATTGGCGAAGCGCAGCAATAAATGCTTATGGTGATGATTGAGCTGTTTCTCAAGTGCTTGCAGATAGCCGGTGGACTGCTGAATATGCTCAGTGGCACAAATAACTCCAATGCAGTTTGTCGACTGGCTACTCAAGGATTGCGCAATAGCATTGGGGGTGTAATTCAGAATGTCGGCTGCACGTAATACCGCCTGACGACTCTCTTCTTTGACGCCGCGACTGCCGCTTAAAACGCGCGAAACGGTAGCTTTGGAAACCTGCGCAAGACGTGCTACATCATTAATATTCGACATGATCTGTTGGCTTAGTAAGGTGGATAAGCAAAGTGCCATCCACCAGTTTTGCGTGCTTTGGCGGGGGCGCTTCGCTTACCCACCATACGATTCAGTTTGGTTAATTAAAGCCATTTTCTGCAGCGGTCGCTCGATACCATTCACCGCTTTTCTTGATGGTGCGCTGCTGAGTCTCGAGGTTTAACGAGACAAAGCCGTAACGGTTTTTATAGGCATTACACCATGACCAGTTATCGATAAACGTCCACATATGGTAACCGAGGCAGTTGCTGCCCTCGGTGATGCCTTTGTGTAGCCACTTCAGGTGGTCGCGCACAAAATCAATGCGGTAATCATCCTGAATTTGACCATTCTCATCGAAACGCTGTTCATTTTCAACGCCCATGCCGTTCTCAGAAATATAGCAATTTGGGTTGCCGTAGTTCTCGCGCAGGTTGGTGAGAATGTCGTAGATCCCTTGCTCGTAGATTTCCCAGCCACGGTATGGGTTCATTTTGCGGCCCGGCATTTCATAAGGCTCGAAGAACCACTCCGGCATGAATGGACTGTCAGGATTGACTAACGAGTCGCGGCATTTGATACGGCGCGGTTGGTAATAGTTAATCCCCAATAAATCGACGACACCCGCGGCAAGCAGCGCTTTATCTTCTGGCTGACATGCTGGCAGTTGGCCGTGTTCTTTCAACAGCGCCACCAGTTCTTGCGGATATTCACCCCGCAAAGCAGGGTCGAGGAAGCTGCGGTTAAACATCAGGTCAGCAATATTGGCCGCTTTCACATCCGCCGGGTTTTGTGAGCGCGGGTATGATGGCGTGAGGTTGAGGATAATACCAATCTCACCTCCGTCGTTACGCGCATGGTAGGCCTTCACGGCCAGCGAGTGCGCAATCATGGTGTGATAAGCAACGGTGGCCGCACGTTTGAAATCCACCACATTCGGGTAATGGAAATCATACAAATAGCCCCCTTCTACAGGCACAACCGGTTCGTTGAAGGTGAACCAATGTTTCACCCGGTCGCCAAACAGCTCGAAGCAAACCGTGGCGAATTCAGCGTAAGCGGTGACAACGTCACGGTTTTCCCAACCCCCTTGTTGCTGCATCACCATTGGCATATCAAAGTGGAACAAGTTGATAAACGGTTTGATGCCTTGTGCCAGCAACTCGTCGATAACCTGATTGTAGAAGGTTACCGCTTCCTGATTTACCGCTCCGCGACCTTCAGGGATCAGTCTTGCCCATGAAATTGAAGTACGGAAGGTATTGTGATTTAGCTCCTTTAGCAGCGCGATATCTTCTTTCCAGTTTTTGTAGAATGTCGAGGTATCTGCGGGGCCTACACCGTTATGGAAACGGGTCGGTTGCTCTTTATACCACTGATCCCAAATGGTGGCCGTTTTACCAAAAGAGAGGGTTTCGCCTTCAGTTTGCGGTGCTGAACTGGCGCTGCCCCACCAAAAGTTATCAGGAAATACATATTTCATTATCGTTCCTCGTTTGACGTGCCTGCCCGCTAATTGGGCAGGCAAAAAACTTTAATTTGCCGCAACCGGTGTGCTGCTTTCCTGTTCATTGCGCTCTTCATCCTGTTTTAGCAGGGTGCGCTCGTAAGCCTTCAGGAATGGGTAATACATCACAGCCGACATGACCATACAAACCAGACACATAACTACAGGACTTACCGCCCAATTTGCCGCCCACGACGCACCAATCGGCGCAGGTGTTGTCCACGGTGTTAACGACACAACCTGTGCAACCCAACCTAATTTTGTCGCGGTCCAGGCAAGTGTTGCGTTAATCATCGGCACTAAAGTAAAGGGTAAGAAGAACAGCGGATTCATGATGATAGGTGTGCCGAACAGAATCGGTTCGTTGATATTAAAGAAGCTTGGCACCACGCCCATTTTCCCGATAGTGCGCAAGTGAATAGCGCGACTGCGTAGCAGCAGGAAGGCGAGCGGTAAAGTTGAACCGACGCCACCAATCAGCAAATAGTGATCCCAGAAACCTTGCAGATATATATGCGGCAGTACATTGCCTGCGGCCAGCGCTGTTTGGTTAGCAGAAAGGTTAGCCATCCAGAATGGGTTCATAATCCCGGTGACAATCAGTGCCCCATGAATACCCGCAAACCACAGGATCTGGCAGATAAACACTGAAATCAGAATTGCAGGCAAGGAGTCAGAAGCGGAAACCAGTGGCGCGAGCAGGTGCATGATCGCTTCCGGGATAATCATTCCAGTGGTGGACTCGATAAACAAATTCAGCGGGTGGAGCGTTGCCACAATCACGACAACGGGGATTAGGATTTCAAACGAACGCGCGACACCCGTTGGCACTTCTTTCGGCAAACGGATAGTGATGTTGTGGCGTTTGAGGAAGGCATACATTTCGCTGGCATAAATGGCAGTTAGCAGGGAGGTAAATATGCCCTGGCCCGAGAAATATTGCGTTGAAATTTGCCCGTCTTTATAGGGGGCGGCGACCAATAAAAAGGCCATAAATGCCAGTAAGCCGGTCATTATAGGGTCGAGCTTATAGTGCTTCCCAAGGCTTGCGCCAATACCGACTGAAATAAAGAAGGTCATCACCCCCATGCTGAGGTTAAACGGCAACATCAGCTGTTCCCGGTAGGTGAGAGAGAATTTCAGCCACGAGCGCGCAAAGCCCCAGCTACTGTCTGGGGAGAACGGTGGAAAAATAAACACTAACAAGAAAGAACCGATAATCATAAACGGTAGAGCAGAGATAAAGCCGTCGCGGATAGCAATGACATGGCGCTGAGAGCCCATCGCTCCGGCCATGGGGGTGACTTTTTGCTCAATCACATTAACCATTTTTTGGTACATGCTCATGGCGGTATCCTTGTTATTGTTTTGGAAGTTGGCTAATTGTGAAACAGAATGGAAACCGGTTTCCATTGAAGAGATAGATAATTGTTAACGAGATCAAACTTGTGAAAGAAGTAGCGTTGAAAACGTGATCGGCTCCACATTATTGTTAATAAAATGCTACGAATGGGTGAGGAGAGTGACTACCCCGACAGCGCCGGGATAGTCGAGGAATCAACGAGGAACGCGTAAACCGTGTTCGACTCCACGGGTAAACACGATTTGCCAGAGCTGAATATCGCGGGCGCGAAAGGCACCTGCACACGCGTTGAGGTAATAACTAAACATGCGTTTGAATCTTTCTGAATAGTTATTAGCAATTTCTGGCCAAAAATTTTGGAATCTTTCATGCCAGGCCATTAACGTTTTGTCGTAGTCAGCACCAAAGTTATGCCAGTCCTCCATCACAAAATGGCCTTCGCTAGCCTCTGCAATCTGGCGAACAGAAGGTACACAACCGTTGGGGAAGATATATTTATCTATCCACGGATCGACGATTCTATCGGTTTTATTGGAGCCGATAGTATGCAGCAGGAAAATACCGTCAGGTTTTAGATTGCGATCTGTTACATGAAAATAGGTGGCATAGTTTTTAGGTCCGACATGTTCAAACATGCCAACGGAAACAATACGGTCAAATTGCATATCCAAATCGCGATAGTCTTGCAGCAGGATAGTGACATCGAGTCCGAGACATCGTTGCTGGGCCATTTTTTGTTGCTCGGCAGAAATCGTTACTCCATGAACCACGACGCCATAATGACGTGCGGCATATTCGGCAAGCCCACCCCAGCCACATCCAATATCCAGCAGTGTCATACCCGGTTCGAGATTTAGCTTATCGCAGATCATTTTTAACTTGGCATTCTGTGCATCGCTAAGGGTATTGGCCTCTTTCCAGTAGCCGCAGGAATATTGCATATGTTCATCGAGCATACGGCTAAACAAATCATTGCCAAGATCGTAATGCTCTTTACCAACAATCCAGGCGCGTTTTTTAGATTGCAGGTTGAGAATGCGGGCGGCGGCTACACGAAGCGTGTCTTTTAAATGGTGAGGGAGTTGGTGTTCAAGTCCGGCGCGAATGGCGTTATGGAAAAAAATATCCAGTCGTTCGCAATCCCACCAACCATCCATATAGCTTTCGCCCAGCCCCAGAGTGCCCTCTTGCAGGACGCGTTTATAAAAATCGGGGTGCTTAACCTGAAGATCGAAAGGCCGTGAGCCATTTATTTCCACACCAGCCTGCGTGAGCATTTCACTCACGATTCGATACCATGGGTTATTTTTTATACTGGCTTCTTCTATGCACGATGAACTCATAGCTTCTCCATCACCAATGTGTGAGGAACCTTAAAACAGCGTAGACACTATTTTAGGCATGTGAGAAATATCACGGTAAATTCCGCGAGCCTGATATCCGACGTAGAGCAGAGAAAGGGCGAGAGCCCATGAAAATAGCTTCATAAAACAACAAACGGGAGCACAAAGGCTCCCGTTAAAATGTCTTTATTATTGTACTGACGGTCGAGCCGTAAATAAGTATAGGCTCGCCGAAGCGGTGATTCAAAAAAATATCGCTAGCATGCTAATTAGATTGTTGTCATGCAATATTGGCAATTAATGTGCATCAGATTCAGCAACTTGCCACACTTCGGTGTTTTTACTGCGTTGCAGTAAGTATCCTGACATCGCCACCACAATCGTTATTAACATCACGCTGGTGGTGGTCAACAGCGGTGTTGCAACCCACCATGACACCATCAGACTTGCGAGGAAGCATAACCCTAATTGCAGGGTATTTTGCAGTGCAGCGGCTTTACCCGTAGCTTGCGGGAACGGCAGCAGGGCTGATGCAACTACGATAGGATAAATTGCGCCGTTAGCCATGGCCATTACACAGAATGGAATCAGCAACCATGTGAGGTTAGCTTGTCCACTCATTGCTACGGCCCAGGTCGCGAATGTGCTCAAAGTATAAAGCGCCAGTAACCACGGCAGCATCTGCTTACCTTGCCATTTTTGCATGGCGCTACGGCAACCGTAACCACCAATCAAGAACGCGATGGTTTGTGGGACATAACTTAGGCCGATAGCCGCAGGGCTGTAACCCATATCGTTAAGAATGAAGGGGGAACCCGTAAGCCACGCAAAGAAACTGGCGGAGCAGGCAGCATAAATCAATACGTTACCGCTATAGACGCGAGAGCTCAGTAATGACATGAAACTCACTCGATTGTCTTCAGTTTGGGGATGATGTTGCGTGCGTGGTTTCAGACGCAAAGTCGGGATCATCAGCACCAGTGTGATGACAAACAAGGTGGCGAAAATCGCCTGCCAGTCAAAGTGACTCAGGATCCAGCTACCAAGCAGCGGTGCCAGTGCTGGAGACAAGCCAACCAGCGGCATAATGGTTGCGAAGATACGACTTGCGCGACTCGCCGGATAGTAATCGGTAACCAGCGCCTGCCAACTGACTGCGGCAGAACAGACGCCAACCGCCTGAACAAAACGCAGCACCAATAGCGCGGTGGCACTTTCGACCCACAACATGCCGATACAACCGATGGCGAACAGGCTTAAACCTGCCAGCAATACCGGTTTACGACCGAAATGGTCTGACAGCGGTCCCCAAATTAACTGGGCTAACGCAAATCCTGCGAGGAACAAGCTTAGGCTTGCGCTAACGGCAGAAGCATCGGCCTGTAAATCTTGCCCTATGGCCGCGAAAGCAGGCAGATACATGTCTGTGGCAAGGAACCCCAGCACACTTAATCCAGCCAGCCAGATAAGAAATCCTTTTGAAGGTTGCATAATTTTCTCTTTATTTATCTTGCAGGTTAATCGCTGCGGGAGTGTACGGAGTGCAATTACACTTGTGAAACGCTAATATTTGTATGTTGCATTCAAAAAATTTGTGAGCAAAGAAATGTGGTCAGAATACTCGCTGGAAGTAATCGATGCGGTAGCGCGCAATGGTAGCTTTAGCGGTGCAGCACAGGAGTTGCACCGCGTTCCGTCTGCCATTAGCTATACGGTGCGGCAACTGGAAAACTGGTTAGCCGTACCGCTATTCGAACGGCGTCATCGGGATGTTGAATTAACTCCCGCTGGCCTCTTTTTTCTGAAAGAAGGCCGGTCTGTTATCAAAAAAATGATGACGACACGGCAACAGTGCCAACAGATCGCAAATGGTTGGCGCGGACACCTGGCCATTGCGGTCGATAACGTGGTTAAACCGGAGCGAACGCGGCAACTGGTGCTGGATTTCTACAGACATTTCCCGGATATCGAACTGCATATCTTTCAGGAGGTGTTTAACGGCGTGTGGGATGCGTTGGCGGATGGCCGTGTAGAAGTGGCCATTGGGGCGACCCAGGCTATACCGGTCGGGGGG
Organism: Buttiauxella sp.; assembly: GCA_035271785.1. Classification (GTDB taxonomy): domain Bacteria; phylum Pseudomonadota; class Gammaproteobacteria; order Enterobacterales; family Enterobacteriaceae; genus Buttiauxella. The sequence continues at coordinate 18,032 of DATERH010000070.1, read as the reverse complement.
CGCTTTGCTTTCCGCGATATGGGGACGTTGAGCTGGTGTTGTGTGGTGGCGTCATCGCACCTACTGGCACAGCGTGGCGGGACGTTAAGTGATGATGACCTGCGTGAATGGCCGTCGTTGGTACTCGAAGATACGTCACGTTCATTACCAAAACGTATTACCTGGCTATTAGATAACCAACGCCGTGTCGTGGTGCCTGATTGGCAGTCCGGTTCGGATTGTTTGAGCGCGGGTTTATGTGTTGGGATGGTACCGTTACATATCGCCAGGCCGTGGCTGGCATCCGGGCAATGGATCGAGCTAACCCTGGATAATCCGTACCCTGACGCAGCATGCTGCCTGACATGGCAGCAAAATGACGCCTCTCCTGCATTGGGTTGGCTGTTAGATTATCTTGGGGACAGTGAAACGATGAATCAGGAATGGTTGCAGGAGCCAGTAGGGGCATAGGTGGATTAGCGTGAGCAACATCCACCCTTTGCAACAGTTTTGTCGGGCGGCGCGATGCTGACCCGACCTGGAAACAGATTACCGACGGTAATCGCGGAATGGACCATCAGCCACTGAGCGGCGTTCAATGAGACGCGGATGGACTTCAATCGACTGGGATTCTTCCCGTTTATTGACGATTCTATCCAATAGCATGTTAAACGCCGTTTCTCCCAGCGAATCTTTCGGCTGGTGGATAGTGGTTAACGCCGGTGAGAAGAAACGCGCGTTACGCACGTTGTCGTAACCGATAATGGAAATATCCTGCGGAACGCGCAAACCCATTTCATCTGCGGCACAAATTGCGCCCATCGCCATGATGTCGCCGCCACAGAATACTGCGGTAGGGCGAGGAGACTGTCCGAGAATTTGTTGCATGGCGCGATAGCCGGATTCAGGTTCAAAATCACCCTGAACAATCCAGTTTTCAGGGATAGCGATACCTGCTTCTTCCACCGCTTTCATAAAACCTGCGTGGCGCCCGCCGCCGGTGTTACGTTCCAATTGTCCAGGGATAGCACCAATTTCGCGATGACCGCGTTCAATCAAATAACGTCCCGCCAGATAGCCACCGTGGAACGCGTTATCGACCACGGAGTCTGTGAAATCAGCACGCGCTTCGCCCCAGTCCATTACCACCATTGGAATGTGGCGGTACTCTTCAAGAACACTTAGCAGGGCGTCTGGATACTCTGAGCACATCACCATCAGCCCATCGACACGCTTTTGCGCCATCATCGATAAGTAAGCACGCTGTTTTTCAAAGCTATTATGTGCGTTAGCCAAAATCAGGGTATAACCTTTTTCAAAGCAGCTATTTTCCACCGCTTCGATGATCTCGGCAAAATAAGGTGCTTCGCTGGAAGTGGCAAGCAGACCAATCGTTTTGGTGTGATTAACTTTCAGGCTTCGTGCTACGGCGCTTGGCGAGTAGTGCAATTCTTTAATTGCTGCCCATACCGCGTTGCGCGTTTCTTCCGCCACAAAACGGGTTTTGTTAATCACGTGTGATACGGTTGTAGTGGAAACGTTTGCGCGCTTCGCCACGTCCTTGATTGTCGCCATTAAATTTCACTCCGGGCTATATCGTAAACCCTTGATTGCTAGTGTGTTAAACGTTTGCGTATGCAGACTCCAGATGCAACATGATGGTTGCGGGTATGCCAGGATTGCACATAAAACGAGAGGAGGGCATTTCATTGACGATACGCATTAAATTAGCGAGGGATTTTGGCCTATCCTGGAGGAAAGTGGAAGAGGGAAAATTGATATCAAGTTAAAACCAGGAGGATTTTTATCTCTGGTTGTGGGAAAATCATGCTGACACACCGTTTGTAAGGTAATAAAAGGAGTTTGCTGATGAGTACCGATCTGAAATTTTCAATTACAACTACAGTTATTGTTCTGACTTTGATTGTTTTCGGTGCACTAGCTGCCGTCCTGCACTGATTAATATGGGCCGCTCATCGCGGCCCATTTACTTCGCATTAAGCTGCTACATTCTTCGCAACAAACGCCCAGTTCACCAGCGCCCAGAAATGCTCAAGGTAGCCAGCACGAGCATTGCGGTAGTCGATGTAGTACGCATGTTCCCACACATCTACAGTCAACAGTGGTTTAGCCGCAGTTGTCAGTGGTGTGCCTGCGTTAGAGGTAGAAACAATCGCTAACGCACCATCTTCTTGTTTAACCAACCACGTCCAGCCAGCGCCAAAGTTCTTGATAGCAGCATCAGTAAACTGTTGTTTGAACTCAGCGAAACTCCCGAAGGATTTGTTGATGGCTTCCAGAATCTCGCCAGTTGGCTCGCCGCCAGCATTGGGTGCCAGGCAGTTCCAGTAGAAAGTATGGTTCCAGACCTGAGCGGCGTTGTTGAACACGCCACCTTCGGAAGTGCGAACGATCTCTTCGAGAGTTAGGCCCTCAAAAGCGGTGCCCTTAACCAGGTTGTTCAGGTTAGTGACATAGGTTTGATGATGCTTGCCGTAATGGTATTCCAGCGTCTCGGAGGAGATATGCGGTGCTAAAGCATCTTTCGCATAGGGTAATGCAGGTAGTTCGAACGACATTGCTAACTCCTTATTACCCGTCATAATTCGAGCCACCTCTTTGTTGGCTACGTTCATTCACCCAAATCACTGTGAATCAGCTCATTGGGACTCATTCTCTTGCCGCCGCGATACAACTCGAATTATTTTGGGGTATCTATTGTTAAATAAACACTTTTAGTGCGGGTTTAGGGTAACAAATTGAAAGGATAAGCAAAAGAAGAACACACCTGCCCATTAACGGGCAGGTGAAGGTTTTAACGAATGGTTTTTGATGTCATGACGCGTTTAGCACCAACATAGTGGCGTTGCCAGTAATCTTCGCTCAACGAGGTGATTTGAATATCTTGGCCAGAACGCGGTGACTGGATGAATTTCCCATTCCCGACGTAAACACCAACGTGATCCGCTGTGCCACGGCCTTGGGTGCGGAAGAACACCAGGTCACCCGTTTCAAGCTCACGACGATCTACCGACGAGGCATCACGCAGGTGATACATTTCGTTTGCAGTACGCGGAATACGGAACTTCACAAGGTCTTTATAGGCGAAATAAACCAGACCACTGCAATCGAAACCCGTACGGGGTGACGTTCCGCCCCAGCGATACGGTTTGCCGATTTGGCCCATTAATTTATTCAACGCCGTTTTCTGTGCTTTCTGCACCCGAATTTTATGTGCTGCCGCAATCGTCGTTGGTTGCTCTGACTGGACTTTCACACAACGCGTTTTGTGACCCTTACGCGGTTTACTGCATTTTTCGGTGAAAGTAACAGGCTGGACTTTTGCGAGCTGCGAGGATTTTTTTCGGTCATTTTTGGCAAGATTTTTCGTTTTTGCACTGCTGGTGTTCTTAGCTATTTTACTCTTCGAGGCAGTGGTTTCTTTTTTCTTGCTGGCTGTTTTTGAGGTGGTACTGGTTTTCTTGCTGGCGGTAGTGGTTTTATTTTTACTCTTACTGCTCTTTTCTATGCTCTTCGTTGTGTTTTTCACAACGTGCGCTTTGTGCGCAGCCACGGGACGTGCGTGCTCAGACGCTTGCGTCAATGGTGTATACGGCAAGGTAAATAGTAGAGCACAGAGCGTGATAGATATTTTTGTTATCCGCGCCACTCGACAATCCCCTGAATAGAATGAAAGCACGATGAATACCATCATGCCCGTGTATGATTTTGCAAACTTGCCGATTCTAATCCATAAGACGTACTAAAGTTAATAACCTTTTTCTATTCGTCTTACTGTTTCGTTACCGGGTGCAAAAAAAATCACCAATCTTAAGGTCATAAGGTGATTTATTGATCAGGGATAGGGTTAATTCCTGATTTGCAGCTACGGGAAAAGTGTTATTCTTGAGATATGTTATCCCTCCATCGCGATGTACACAGAAACCCTGCAAAAAATGGTGTTTTCTGGAGTGGGTATCGATCGCTACAATGGCAGGCTACTGCCGAGACTTGGTTTGAGGAAGCAAGCAATGAGCACTATTGAAAAAATCCAACAACAGATTACTGAGAACCCCATCCTGCTTTATATGAAAGGTTCTCCGAAACTGCCTAGCTGTGGTTTCTCAGCCCAGGCAGTGCAGGCGCTGTCTGCCTGTGGCGAGCGTTTCGCTTACGTTGATATTTTGCAGAACCCGGACATCCGTGCTGAGCTGCCAAAATACGCAAACTGGCCGACTTTCCCACAGTTGTGGGTTGATGGCGAGCTGGTTGGCGGCTGCGATATCATCATTGAGATGTATCAGCGTGGTGAGCTGCAGGCGTTAATTAAAGAATCGGCTGCTAAGCATAAATCTGAAGAGCCAGACGCAGAGTAATTTAGTTAACTATATATACCCAAAATAGTTCGAGTTGCAGCCAACACCCCTGCAACTTGAAGTATGACGGGTATAAAAGGGGAGTGCAGATTAAACTGTTCTCCTTTTTTTATTGCGAATATCAGCTCAAATAAAGTTCAGCATAATGGTTGCTGTGGCTTTAAAGTCACCGGTTGTGGGCTCACCACCGGATTTTAATAAAAATATATCGAGAGGGATCTCTTTGCTGATGCTCACCATGTCATAAGTATTACCAAAATTCCATTCAAGAGGGTGGGTTCCATCCATGTAAACATCTGCACTTTTATTTTCATTAGCTGCGGAGCCAATGTTCATTCTTATTCCAACGTTTGCCGCGGCATTGGTTGTCGTACTATTACCCAGAACCAGTCCATTTTCAAGGACAGTGGTGGTGTTCGTAATGTAGGTTTTGACTTTATTTACACCATAGCAATCTTTCATATTGAGTATTATTGATTGCTTGGCGGTAGTGTTTTTACTGTTGGTTATGCTGGAGAGATTTATATCGCCGAAATCCACCGTGCTTTTAGATAAACTGTAGTTGCAGGTTGATTTTATTTTAATCTCTCCTGCAGGTAATGGCGTGCCAGTGTGGATTGAATTAATCTGAATGTATCCTTCATCATCGGTGTTCGTGCTGTTATCTTTCGTATCACTGTATTTTATTACTGCCGATGAGTTCATGCTAATCTCTCCACTTGACTCACCCCATTGATAATCTTTAGTGATAAATACTGATGCCCAGGTTATCACTCTAAAAGTAAAATCATTTGAGGCTGTAGTTTTAATGGGGAAAAACCCTTCAACTCCGCTATCATCACTCTCTAATGCGATAAAAATTCCCGGCACCGATGTTTTGAACATTGCAACATTTCTATCTTTGTCTTTGGAGTGAGTGGCTGCACCAAGAAGTGCAGTTTCTGGCTCTAGGATATAACTAGAGCTATCGCCAGTTATGTTTGCAATAATTTCTATACCATCTTGTTTCTGACCCAGGTTAGGGCAGTCAATTTTGGCGTTAAAATATTGATATGGAGCACCATAGGAACCAAATGAAACTTTTAAATATTTACCGGGTTGAAGGTTGGACCAGGAAGTAGGGTCTACATTAATGCTGTATGTCAGATAAAGATGCATCGGACTGACAGTTAATTTAGACGGTGCTGCACAATCATTACCTACTACCAGGTAAGCATTCGCTAATGCAGGACACCCGATATATAACATTGAAAAAAAACAGAGCAAAAGCCAATTTTTAGCCATCACATATATTCTCGATTTTATATAAATGCCAGCCAGCCTGATATTCTGGCTGGCATTGACAAGATTAAAAATATGACACCGTCATGATCGCCGACACGCTAAATGTCCCGGCATTTGTTCCGGCACCGACCAGGGTATTCTCCATACCCAGCGCCACTTTCATCGGTAATAACCAACTCTGTGAACTGCCGCTGCCAGAAGAAATAAGGTCACTAAACGCTACCGGCATATCACTGATCACCCCCATATTGCCGGTCTCAGGATAAGTACGCCCGGCAACACCTGTTGCGGTCAGGGTTTTCCAGGTCGTTGGTGCCGCTTCGGCAGGGAAAGTCGCCGGTACCAGTATTTTTGCGGCATAGTCAGTCGCGCCAGATGTCGGTGAAAGCCCACCGCCCATATAATCACCCGATACCCATTCAGAACCCGCACCCGCCGCGATGGAGATCGTAAATTGCTTGCCAGAACTGTTGGTGCTCAAGGTATTAGGCACACAATCTTTAATCTTAATACGAAATATAGGGGAACCGATAGTCTTGGAATAAGAGTATTCGTTCCGTACCTCGTTCTTCGCCAGAAAACGAATATCCGAAATATCAACACTACCAAAATCAATGCTCTTATTCGCGGCATCGTTATCAAAGGTGATGGTGCAGGAAGGCTGGATCACGGTGCCGGTAAAGTTTAAATCAATAGTTTTAATCCCATCGCCCGCACAGGCAACCTGCACGAAAAAGACCAATGGGAGAGCAAGGAATTTATTTTTCATATTCTTTATACCCGTGGTTACTGGTAGCTGATATTTAATGTGGCCTGGGCATGGATATAACCACCGGTAATATCCATAGCACTGTTACCCTGTAATGGAACCAGCCTTGCCCGCAGTTTGAAATTACCCGGCGTGCCCATATCAGTATCCTGGCTCAGCATAATCGGCGTTTCAGTATCAACCGAGTCTGCGGTATCGACTTTATAAACGGTGATACCAAAACCGGCGGCGGCGCTGGCGCTGGTTTGTGCGGGATCAGCCAGCAGCGTGATGATATTTTTATTATCGGCACCCATGGCCGAATGCCCCTGTGCATCAATGTTGAATTTCATTACCGCTGCGCTGGGGTCACATGCCAGATGGCGGGTACTGTTATCCCCGGAATTATTAGCTACCGATGTAATTGTTTTATCATCGGATGCCGGGCGCAATGCGGGATCGGCATTGACAATGTTTACCGGGTAAACCGTCCCAAAATCAAAGGTTAATGACGTTGTATCAAAATAACAGGTGCCGGGTTGGATGGTGGCATTCACCGTTAAGTTCAGGCCAGTACTGGCTGCCTGACCGGATACAGGGGTAATACCGCCAATGACGAGCGGCAAAAAGTACAGAAAGTATTTTATTTTCATGTGTGCCTCTGTTTAAAGATTCCACTATTGATAGGTTGCAGAAATAATGACGCTCGAAGCAAAATAGCCCGATGTCACCGTGGCCGACGTCTTCATATAATGTGCGATAAAGTGATATTCAGAGCCCAGCGGGTATGTCGCCGTATCATAGATAATCGGTAGCGGTTTAAAGTCGCTGCCGATGACATTTTGATCATCACGTACATCAGTAATTATCGCGCCCAGTCCAAGCGCATGAGGGGTGACAATATCGACCACTTCATTTTTAAACGCCGGGAAGTGTTCATCATAAAGATTGTTTTTTTGCTCAAAATATAAAACAACCTGACTGAAAAGCGCTTCCCCTCCATTGCAGCCGGCGACGCTGACGCTGAATTCCTTTTGTGCAAATAAGTCTCCTTGGTTTAAACTATCAAAGTCTGTGATTAAAACGCTTGGCATTACCACATTCTTTTCGGGAATCACAACGCGACAGGTGGGTACGCTGACCCTTCCACCAAATGACATTTGAAGGTGGTTACTTGCGTCGTCCGCCTGTGACGTTGCCGGTAATAATGCGGCGAGTAATATTGCTAATATCTGCAATGGCGTTGTGCGAGTCATATCCTTGCCCTCTAAAAATAAACAATATTTAAAGTGGCAGCGGCCGTGAAAGCGCCAACTTCAAAATCCGCACCGTTAGTGTTGCCGGGGGCGGGAATGAGCCTGGCGATCAGTCTGATCTTTTTACCGACCATCGACTTATTAGTCAGACTCACGGCACTTACAGGGTCGAAAGGCAAATAAATAATATTCCCTTCCTGCTGATTAGAACCGTTAAGAATACTCAGGGTGGTTTCTATGCCGTAACTTTTATTTGGCGGCACTAATATATTGCGGGTCGTGAGACTGTTACCCGCTCCGGTTACCGGTGTGAGATAAAACTGCATATTTTGCGGTGAACCTGTACAGCTGCTCACGGCAATATCCTGAGTGACAGACTTTGTTTCCTGCAGAATTTCCTGCGGATAGACGTTACCAAAGGCAAATGTTTTGGATGTGGCCGCAAAAGTGCAGGTCTCTGCGACCACTTTTGCCCGGAATTCCATATTCAGTGAAGCAGCGTTACAGGAAAATGCTGATATCAACAGCAGATTCCCGAGCGCAATGGCCAGGATTTTTAGTCCTGCTGCGTTGATTACTTGCATAGCAAACCCTCTACGGTGACGGTTTCACCCGCTTTAGCTTTTGCGGCTTCAGATGGTATTTGATAGGCAACACGACAACTGTTGGCTGCCCCTTCGCCCCAGCGCACAGTTAATTCACCCTTATCGCTGGCTCCACGGGTTAATAATTTTCCACCTTGCGCAGCATTACCGATGTGATCACCCGCTTCGTTGTAAACATCAGCACCCAGCGGAATAAAATCGTTCTGGCGCTTTGCAATAAACAGTACAAAGCGCCGTTCATCGGTATCAAACTTCACGAGCACAATTGAACCGTCGTGTGGGATAACACTGCTCATGGTGCCTTTCATTTCGGTGTTGCTTTCCATGCTGCTGATGTCCAGCCCGACCTTATTTTCAATATAAGGGGAGAGGTTAGTGGCTAATGCGTAACCGCTGCCATCGACCATCGCGCTACCATTCTGTACTTTGCTGCCGCTGGCACCTTTGGCTTCAATTAACGCCATTGGTCCACTAAGTGAAATATCGGGTGCAAATGTCACGCCACCGGAATGACCGACCAGCCCACCGTTTAACGACATGGAAACCTGTTGGTTGCCATCATTGCTGCGAGTGACCGTCCCCCCGAGCCGTGTAAACCGGGTATTGACGGAGGCATTGCCGCTAAGAGAAGCAATATTCTGTCCGCCGTCCTGCGTGGTGTTGTAATAAGCATTCACGCCGTAGCTGAAATCATTGTCAGGGCGGTAACCGTTAGCGCCCACAGTGGTACTGGTTTCATGATTATTATTGGTGCCTACACCGATATTCAGACTGTCAAATATCGGTGGTGAGTCACTGTGACCATTAGACCAGTCAAGTGGAATAGAGAGGTTCACATAGAGCTGTGTATCAGACCGACCCTCTGTTCCGTCGTAATATTTCGATGCGGAAATGCTGTAAGAAACCTTTCCCCACTGATTGCTGTAACCCATCTGGTATTGGGTATTCTTGCCTTTTTCTGAATCCCAGTAGTCTTCAATGCTACCGTTCAGATAAAGAGAACCGTATCCCTGTGGTAATGCCTGACTGATATTGAGTTGAAATTTATTTCGTGAACGACTTAATTTAGATAAATCATTGAGGGAGTCATCATAAATATAATCCATTGCATCGCTCAGGCTGAAATAACCGCTTGTTGAATAGCGGTAAGCAGCAAGCTGAAAACTGGTGCTGGTGGCATCAATAAACTGATCGTAACTTAACTGATAGCTCTGACCGTTATAGGTTTTGTCATCAGGTACTTGCGTGTTTGAGTTAGTAACATCAAAAGACAAGGCACCGAATGGCGTATTCAGCGTGCCACCAATCACCCCCGCCCAGTAGCTTTCAGTACCCTGCAGGCCACCATAGGCCGTGATGATATTGCTTAAACCCTGTTGCCAGGTTCCCTGGGCCACCAGTGGGTTATCGTTATAATTGCCGCCACCATCATATTCACCGACGGTGAAGTTATAACGAAATACACCAGGACGCAGCATCTGGCTCGAAGTGGAATAGGGGACAATAAAGGTTTTCACCCGGCCGTCTGCTTCCGTTACTTCGACTTCTATATCGGTGCCTACGTTACCTGAACGTATATTGGCGAATTCAAATGCACCAGGCGGTACTGTGGTTTCATAAATCACATAATCATTCTGCCTGACTTTCACTTTAGCATTGCTTTCTGCAACACCACGAATGACAGGGAAAAAGCCCTGTTGCGAAAAGGGCAGCATGCGATCGTCGCTTTTTAGCGTAATACCGTTGACGTTAAATGAGTCGAACAGTTGCCCGTCACTATAGGCATTACCCATGCGGATTTGTCCACGCAGAAAGGCAATGTCGCGCTCGACATAAAAGTCGCCGGTGTCAAAAGTACTACCGTCTTCTTCGCTCCAGTTAGAATAGGCATTGGTCCGAAACCGCCAGGCACCGAGGTTAATCCCGCCGTTATAGTTCCCGCTTACCGTACGTGAAGTCTCGGAGTCATTTTTTGATGAGTAAGCGTTAAAGTTGTAATCCAGCAGTACGGCATTGATACCATTTTGCCAAAGCTCCGGATCGACCGTGCCATCTTCTGAAACAAAGGTATTGATCTGAGGAACGTCCAGCTTGAATGTCTGGGTGTTGACATCCAGCACCCAGCGAGCGGTAGGGATATATTCCTTCAGATCGATGCAGCTATTTTCATCGGCCGCATTTTGTTCATTATCTTTTGTCCAGCCAGCATCCTTAATCCCTGCTTGTTTTAATAAGCCAGGCGTTAAACATGCATCGCCTACACCATCTTTATTGTTATCGATAAAGTCGACAGCGAGATCACCTTTATCAACATCATTGGTAATAAAACGTACGGTATAATGCCCAGGAATTACTGGGTTACCTTCACTGAATTTTGAGATGTCAATTCCATAACCGCTCAAAAAGCCTTCGTTAAACTCAATGTCCTCATCTTCTCCATTTTTATTTTCCTGCACTTCCGTTGTGGTTTCGGGTAAGGGGAGGTTACCCGCATCTGCCGCATAGCTATACTGGCATGCGGCAAGAATGGACATTGTTAATAATGAAAACTTCATTCGGGACATGTAAAAGCACCTGCAACACTACGTAGAGTGAATTATTTAAGAGTCGTTTCACCTTTATCAGAACCACCATAATCATTAATGGACGCGTAATTTATTTTCCATGTGCCATCATTAATGCTTTGTTTAGACTGGAGTTCAGTGGTACTGAAAGGAGGTAACATGGTATCGCCAAGCTCAACATTTTTTGTACCGGACTTTAAATTCACAGCAGAATACGAAATGTAATAAGGCGTCGGGTTATTAGCTTTAATTTTATCCCCCCCAGATTTGCTCCAGATAACCGCACTGGCTGCCTGACCTGGCTGAGGTTTTAAATTATCTGGGCGGTAAAAAAGTTTGACGCGCGTACGAAATGCGAGCTGTAACGTATTATCCGCCGTACTCCCTTCACCTTTTTTGGCTTTTGCCGGGATTTCCAGAACATTTAACCAGAAAATACTTTCACGATCGGCGGGAAGTTTTGGCTGGTTATAAACAATACGCAGGGTCTGGCCTTTCTCAGCATCAATGCGTGAAACAGGAGGCGTTAAATAAAAAGGCACATCAACAGATTCCGGACGTGCTGATGGATCACCTGCGTCTATCCAGGACTGAGCCAATAAAGGATGTGAACCTTTATTGGTTAACTGCACAGTCACATCTTTTTTATTCGCCGGAAATATCACTCGGGTTCCGGAAAGAACTAAGTCAGCACACGCGTATTGACTGAAACCAGCAGCAAGAATAACGGCCAGAGTACATTTAATTAACTTTTGTTTCATTTATATTACTCATTTAAAAAGAGTTATTGCCCGTAATGGGCAATAACTTGTTCAAACTCAGTTATAAACGATGTCAAACGTAGCAACAGATGAGAAAGCACCTGAGCCGATGGTTGCAGCGGTTTTAATAAACTGAGCACCTACTTCAATATTCCCAACAAAATCTGCTTCGGCGGCAGACGTTTTAACTAATGGCAATGGCTGACCAAAAGTGACCGCCGAAGTTGGAGCGCTTGGAAGGACGATGGCAGCGTTAACGCCAGTTGCAACAGGAGTAGAACCCTGACCGATGAAATCATTCTTGTAACTATCGACACCCGCGGAATCAACACCAAACACACCTTGGTTAAACGCGATAGCTTTTGGAACCACTTCACCGGCACAACCTGAAACTTCGACGTTAAACTTGCTGAAGTTATCACCCAGCAGATCGCCAATTGCTGCTGCTTGAGTATCAGCAACCAGTATGCTTGGCAGGGTCACTTCCGGACGAACCGTATCAGTTGAATCCTGGCCATCAGTAGTGACCTTACAGGTACCGCTATAAACGTGACCCAACAAAGTTACGCCACCATCATCACTCACGACGCCGTCATCAGCAGCATTTGCAAATGCTGCAACCAAAGATAACGCGAGTACAGACGCTTTCATTACATTCCGAGTTACAGACATAGTTAGATCCTTCTAATTTATTTAGATGAAATTTAAATCGCAGATTTGTGATAAATAATATATTGGATGTATTGTTACTTCATTCAATATGTCTTTATTCGTTTTCGATATTCATTCATTATTAGTAACAAATCAACTTAATGAGATATTTTGATATTGTAAACCACGTGTAGTTATTTGATTTAACTTGGTTTATTTCATTTTTTTTGATTGATTGTTAATTAAGTGAAAATAAGGTGAGTGTGTCAGTATTTTCTTATAAAAGCAGTTGTTAATTAACTGCTCGATTAATAACTGTATTTTTTACAAAAAAAAGCCGAACGTTTTAATGTTCGGCTTGAGTCGTTAAATTAATTGTTAAATTAAATGACATCATTTTTCGATTTGTGAGTCATCCGTCATGGAGGGTAACGGCCAGCCGCCTAAACGCTTCCAGCGATTCACTATCTCGCAAAATAGCTGCGCGGTTTGCTCGGTATCATAAAGTGCAGAGTGCGCCTGGCTGCTATCAAATGGCATACCTGCGGCAATACAGGCTTTCGCCAATACCGTTTGGCCTAACGCCAGCCCACTTAATGCGGCGGTATCAAAGGTGACAAACGGGTGGAATGGGTTGCGTTTTAATGATGCGCGTTCTGCGGCGGCCATCATAAAGCTGTGATCGAAGGTGGCGTTGTGTGCCACCATAATTGCACGGTTACAGCCGCTGTCTTTGATGCCTTTGCGCACCATCTTAAAAATCGCATGCAGCGCATCATATTCACTGACGGCACCACGCAACGGGTTGTGCGGGTCAATACCATTAAAGGCTAATGCTTCAGGCTGAAGGATAGCGCCTTCAAAAGGTTCGACATGGAAATGCAGGGTTTCATCAGGCATTAACCAGCCGTCCGGATCCATCTTCAGGGTGATGGCAGCGACTTCCAATAAAGCATCAGTTTTCGCGTTAAACCCAGCGGTTTCAACATCAATGACTACCGGATAAAAACCACGAAAGCGGTCACACAGGCCTTGCAGTTGCGTGTTGTCAGACATCAGGATCTCTTAATACGGGGAAAAAGCAGCGCGCATTATGGCAAATTTTAGGGAGGGAAGCTAACGGGCAGGTAAACCGCCCGTGAGTGGGGTATTAGTGACCCAGACCTTTACCGGCATCTTTACTTTCGATGAGCTCAATTTTGTAGCCATCTGGATCTTCAACGAATGCGATAATGGTAGAGCCGCCTTTTACCGGGCCTGCTTCACGGGTCACATTGCCACCGTTTTTGCGAATACGCTCGCAAGCTTCGGCTGCGTTATCGACGCTCAATGCGATATGGCCGTAAGCGTTGCCCAGGTCGTAGCTTTCGGTACCCCAGTTATAGGTCAGTTCGATAACCGCTTCTTCGGTTTCCGGGCCGTAGCCAACAAAGGCTAAAGAGTATTTATATTCTGGGTTTTCACTGGTACGAAGTAGGGTCATGCCCAACACGTTGGTATAAAATTCAATGGAACGTTGCAGGTCGCCGACGCGCAGCATGGTGTGAAGTAAGCGCATAAATTCCTCTTTTCCCGTTCATTCTTCAAGTTGTGGGGGTAGTGGCTGCACTCACTCACACCTATCACTTACTTAAGTAAGTTCAAGGGGAGTCCTGAGTTTGCCGCCTTCTCAAAACTCGAATTATTTGGGTAAAAATTAATGGGTTAATTTCTAAATGTGAGGTAAGTATAGCGGCGATTCAACGCCGCTATCAATGGAAGAGTCTTATAAGGTTGGGTAATCGGTGTAGCCTTCAGCTCCGCCACCGTAGAAGGTTTCAGGGCGCTGGGCGTTGAGTTCCGCGTTGTGATGCAGGCGTTCAACCAAATCCGGGTTGGAGATGTAGTCACGCCCAAAGGCCACGGCGTCAATCAAACCTTTCTCGATTAACGACTCCGCTTTCTCTGGGGTATAAGCTCCCGCACCGATGATCACGCCGTTGAAACGATCACGCACTTTTTGACGGAATTCTTCGCTGTACGGTTTGCCGCCAGCCCAGTCAGGTTCTGACATATGCAGGTAAGCGATACCGCGTTTGTTCAATTCTTCAATCAGATACAGCGCATCGGCTTCTTCATCCGGGCCGTTATCCACGTTCTGGAATGAACCGATTGGCGAAACGCGGATACCAATTCGGTCGGCACTCCATTCTTTGCTCACGGCATCGACCACTTCCAGTACCAGACGCGCACGGTTTTCGCGGCTACCGCCATATTCGTCCGTACGATGGTTGGAGGTCGGTGACAGGAACTGGTGCAGTAAATAACCGTGCGCGGAGTGCAGTTCGACCATGTCAAAACCGGCATCACGGGCATTACCTACCGCCTGACGGAAATCATTGACGATGCCAGGAATTTCATTCAGCTCAAGCGCTCGTGGCATTGAGGTATCGACGCGAATCGCATGGCCATTCTCATCACGCAGTGAGGTACGTGTACCGGCAGAAATTGCCGATGGCGCGACAGGCGCTTGTTGGCCTGGCTGAATGCTAGTGTGAGAGATACGACCGGTATGCCAGAGCTGCACTGCAATGCGACCTTTTGCTGCATGAACACCGGCTGTGATTTTCTTCCACGCATCGATTTGCTCATCGCTATGCAGACCCGGCGCGCCTTCATAGCCTTTAGCTTGCGCAGAAATTTGCGTTGCTTCGCTGATAATAAGGCCGGAGCTGACGCGTTGACGGTAATACTCACCCATCAACGGGGTGGGGATATCGCCTGGCACAATGCTGCGAAGACGAGTTAACGGCGCCATAAAAATACGGTTTGGTGTCGTAATGGCACCGACTTTGAGTGGGGTAAATAATTTATCTGCTGACATGTTTGATCCTTAAAATAGACCGGTCGTCTAGTATTCGGGTAAATAAAAAAGCCTGTCAGGAGACAGGCTCCGCTAATAATTGGGTGACGTGGGCGAGGGCGCATTCCAGCGGTATCGCGCTACGTGAAATCTTCGCCTGTAAGCTCGCTCCTAGCCACAGGGCATAAATCACCTGCGCCTGGCTTAAGGCGGAATCGGTTAACTTCACGCTTTTCTCTGCGTGACCTTTTTCCAGTGCATCAGCAATCTGGGAAACGATTTGCGCCGAACCTTTATTCAATGCTGCACGCATATCTTCTGAAAGGTCGCATACTTCAGCCGAAAGCTTAACCGTCAAACAGCTTATCAGGCTGCCATGTTGCGAAAACCAGGTGACAGTTTCCTGATACCAGGCAACTAATTTCTCACGGTAATTCCCGCTACCTTGCGAAAAATGTTGCTGTAAACGCAAGTTATAAGCGGTGTAGTACCTCTCCAGCATCGCCACGCCAAACGCTTCTTTTGAGCGAAAGTAGTGATAGAAGGAACCTTTCGGTACTTCGGCGGTGCTTAACAGTTCGCTTAATCCCATGCCAGTAAATCCGCGTTGCAGACAAAGCTGCTCGCCGGTTGCAAGAAGATGTTCACGAGTGTCATGTTCGGGGTGTCTGTTCATGGAAAGAACTGTAATAGACCAGTCGGTCCAATGCAAGTCTCCGGCGACAAAATATTTCCGATCGCCAGAGGTATATCATTGACGACAGGTGTCGAGTATATCCCTATCTTTTTGGTATTCAGACGTTTGAATATCCATCATTCCCAGTAGGGTTGAGAAGACATTGTCCTGAGAAATTTGCTCTGAACGCGCTTTTTTCGCCAGGCAGTCAGTATTTACAGCATAGTTTTGTTGGTAATCGTTCGACAACCAGAACAAAAACGGAATATGTGTTTGTTGCGAAGGCGCGAGCATATATGGCGTACCGTGCAGGTAAATACCATTCTCACCAAGTGACTCGCCGTGGTCAGAAAGATACACCAGCGCAGTATTCAGTTTGTCACCATGGGATTTAAGTTCATCGATAGTACGGCTGACGATATCGTCGGTATAAAGAATGGTGTTGTCGTAGGTATTAATGAGTGCCTGACGATTACAATTTTGTATCTCGTTACTGTCGCAGGTGGGTGTGAACTTGCGAAATTTATCCGGAAAACGGCGATAGTAAGCCGGGCCGTGGCTGCCCATCAGGTGCAGAACAATAACCGAATCCTGTTGTATTCCGTCCAGCACGTCGCCAAAGCGATGCAGTAACGCGTCATCCCAACATGATTTATCTTTGCATACTGCATCTAGATTCCACTTTGTCATATCCGTATGTGGGATGCGGTCACACGCTCCTTTACAGCCTCCGTCATTGTCACGCCAGAGCACGTTGATTCCCGCATGTGCTAGCACATCCATCAAGCCTTCCTGGTGATGAGCAAGGTCTGCGTCATATTTTTTACGGGGCATATTAGAGAACATGCAGGGCACTGAAACTGAGGTCTCTGTGCCGCACGATGAGGCATTTGGGAAGTTAATAACATGCTGTTTCTTCAGCTCAGGATTAGTTTCCCGGGCATAACCATTCAAAGAATAGTTTTCAGCACGTGAAGCTTCTCCAACCACAAACACGACCACTGTTTTCTTTTTCTGTTGGTTAATCAGGCGACCTTTTTTGGCATCTTCGCCAATCTTTATTAATGTTTGGTCACCGGCAAACCAACGGGCGTTGCTGTAACTGCTAATTGCGCTGATATAGTTGGCTGGAGTCACCATCTTCACGATGTTTTTGTTATTACGGAACAGCGATGCGTAGTCTTTAAAAAACACGGCTGCAACCAGAATAATGATCAGCAAACTCGCCAGAATACCGACAATACGTGTCAGGAGGGGGTACCACCAACGCGAAGGTTTGATTTTAATGGAGGCCAAAAACACTGCGGGTACAATACCAGCGATCCCAAGCCACATCAGTAATTGTGGTGTAACCAAAGCCACCGCTTCCTGGGAGTCGGTTTCAAAAACATTGGTCATCATGTTTTTGTCGATAACGGCGCTATAGGTGAACATAAAATAGTTACAGGCCGCGCAGCCAATCACCAATATCACCAGCAAAGGTTTACGCAACCACGGCAGGTTAATCAGGCTAAAGATTGCCAACCAGGCGTTAAATAAAACGACTGGTACCGAAAGGGCAAAAACCCAGCTGTGGAACGAATTTGGAGCAATGATTTCCCAGGTGCGTTTGATAAACAAGAAATTGATTATTGTGAATAAGAACGCACAGTAGAGATTAAACTTTGAATCGTTACACTGTAACCTTTCCGAAATTTCCATAACAGCCACAAGTGCTCATAAGTAATGGGCACAGACTAAAGAATGAAGATTAGGTGAACCTTAATTTAAGGAATACGGTCATATTTTGCTGTTCGGGAGATGTGTTGAGAATATTCAGTCCCGCGCTTGCAACATTTGAGATGTCGGGCTTCAATTGAAACTACACGGTAGTAAGGGGGTGAGGGTGTCTGAACAGCTAGAGTTTTTCCCGATACAAAGCCCGTGTCGCGGCATTTGCCAGTCAGATGAGCGCGGTTTTTGCCGTGGATGTATGCGTAGCCGCGATGAACGTTTTCAGTGGCAGCAAATGAGCGACGGGCAAAAGCAGGAAGTACTGCGTTTATGTCGCCAGAGATTAATGCGCAAATTGCGCGCAAACAAGTCCACCTCCCCCGAAGAACCTCAACAACCCTCACTATTTTAATCCGCCAATACCATTATACTCAGGTGCAGAATTCGTTTATTACTGAGGATTGGCTTTATGGTACAGCGCATTACGATTGCCCCGCAGGGACCTGAGTTTTCTCGCCTGGTTATGGGCTATTGGCGTTTGATGGAATGGAACATGTCCGCTCGTCAACTGGCCAGC
>DATERH010000069.1:0-17494 GCA_035271785.1 Buttiauxella sp. | reverse complement strand
GATACGGATTCTTTGGCTCTGCATGAGACCATAGCTCCAATTATTTTATAGACGAAAAAAATCACTGCTCACACCCATTACGATTGATGGGGGAGTGTAATCGTTCATACATAGTTCCCCAATTGGGAACATTGTCGACAGTAGCTTCACTGTCAGGCTCATATTGAGCCAGCCGTCGATTAGGACAGGCCAGCGTATTATACTTATGCACGGCCCATATGCAAGTTCTTATGGTTTAAAAATACGCGATAAATGTCAGGTATTTTCATATTCGCTATTCATCCATTTCAGCTAACGCTTTTTGCACTTGTTCCCGTAGTGAATCTTTACGTGTCTGTGATGCAGGTGGCGTAACGTCATCCTCGGCAACGTACTCATCGTCACCGATGTATTCAGTGGTTTCAACGTCATCAACAACAGTGTTTTCATCGGACATGTCGGTAATCGGTCTCGTCGGTAGCGGTTGTTTCTTAAAGACATAATGCATATCAGAGAGACGATAATCGTTTTCAACCACTATCTTTGCTTCACTCCTCATAGGTGGGAAACGTTGTAGCCAGTGGTAATGCGCGTAATAGCCTATGAGTAGCGCAAGAACTATCCAAATCAACAAACAGACCCAGGCCAATAGGCTTTGAGTCAATAAACCGGAAGCTCGTGCGACATGCTGTGGAGTATCACTGTCACGATGAGCCACAAAAGCAGAGTAAATTCGCATCATTTGGCGTTCTCCTTTTTAACGTCGTTCGTCACGTCGATATCGGGAACACTTTTTTGTATTGGTAATGTATTCATCATTTCATTTATTAACCTCGGCGCCTCGCCGAGAGTCTGACGTAATCTGATGAGGGTATCTTTGCCTGGCGTACCGTCTTGTTGAAGATTCTCATGGCGTTGAAATAACTTAACCTTCTCAGTTAGCATTGGCGTCCAGTCACCACTTTCATTCGTGGGCACACCAAGTGCGCGACTGAGCATCGCATCCAACCAGATAATACTTTCGGCTGCACTTTTATTAGTCACGCGATTTTTACCGTCAGGTGCCGATGGCCACATCAAGGTGTAATGACCTTCAGAGTGGGCATCAAACCATTTCCGGCTCACAGTCCATGTCTGTTTATTAATGATAAGATCGAGTTCGTTGTCTGAAATACGCATGATGACTGCATAGAGGGCATGGTTTTCGACATTGAGGCGCGCAATCCACGGTAAGCTATAGCGCGCTAGATTTTCCAACGTCTCATTACCGCTTTCGCAAACCAAGCCTGCGCGATCAGCTTGCTCACACCAGGCGTCTTCAGCGGAAACCTCATATCCCCAAATTGCGAAAAGCTGTTGCATAGCATCTTGCATGTTTGATGCCATTGCGTTGATTTTTATCGGCTCGGCGTTTTTCACAACAGGTTTAGTTACATCCAGCCAATGGGGTGCCGGGAAAGGTAATTTCATGACGTTAAACCCTCCCCAACCAATCGACAATGCCAGCGCGACATAGGTTGCCAACAACAAGCCGCCAGGCCCTGATTTAAAAGGTAACCCAGCCGCTGCCATCACCAATTTCTCCTGACGGGTACTTAGGTGGGTAGACTGTTCCGCGAGTGCCAACTGCTTTGCAATAACAGCAATCCTTTTCATCACGCTTAAATTACCCTTGGTGGCATTATTGATATGACGCACAAAACTTTGGCGGAATATCACCCCCTCCCCTACTTGCCCCTCTGCTTGCATAACGTTCAGAAAATCGCTGCACTCTGCTTCTGAAAGCGGACTCAGATGGAAATGCATTGGAAGACGCTTGTTTATGCCTTTACAGTTTTTGAGCATCGGACTGCCAACCAGCAACAGTTTGACTCCCCCTTCTACTGCGGGGGCGAGTTGCTTAAACGTCTGAGTGAAATGATCAATATCGCGTGCCAGTAAGTCTGCATTATCAATGACAATAATACTTTCCGTGGCCTTATTGTTAATCGATGGAAATACATCTAACCAGAAATGATCCTGAGAGTAGGTTAAATGTTCTCTTTCGTACTTTTCCGTAGACATTAAGTGAATATTGTTATCGATCTTAATAGCATTAAAGACAAAGACCACACTGGATTTAGATTTTCTAAATTTATAAATAAGTGAGGATTTACCCACTCCTTTATTTCCATATAAGAGAGCAACTTCTCCTGACCACAAAGGGTTAACTATCCAATCCGAGATTAATCTAAATTGCGAAAATTCGTATCCCCCTGATATTTTTACACTACCCATAATAACCTGCCATCTAAAACTCTTGAATGTTGAAATGAAATAACCGAAGAATATTTCTCATTCTATTATCCTGTACGATTATTTGACAAAAGTCATCAACAGATCAGATTGAATACGATTAGTAAAAACTATACTATATCGCTCCACTTTAGATAAAGACCATCAATGTAACAAATGGCTTTTGACATGAACAATATGCTTATCTGGCTACATAAACATAGTCAGCAAGTGCTGTGTGCGGCGCTAGCCTGCATCTCTATTTTATTATTTATTTATTCCGTGAATGTGTTTTATAAACACATAAAAAATAATAATGCTTTGGTAACTTTATCTCCAACAAATGTAGGTAAAATTAATTTTGATCTTAACCTTGACGAAAGTGACCCTGCAGACAATGTGGCAGTCGCGCAAAATGCCCCCGAGCCAGGAGGAGTTGCACGACTCGATTTGACCCTGACAGGCATTATTTCAAGCACTGACCGCAAGTTTTCTCAAGCAATTATTGTCAGTAATGGTGGTACGCGGAATTATAACCAAGGTGAATATATTGAAGGTTTACAGAATGTATTGGTAGAAAAAATAGATGAGAACACTGTCGACATTAATAACA
This sequence comes from Buttiauxella sp., assembly GCA_035271785.1. Taxonomy (GTDB): domain Bacteria; phylum Pseudomonadota; class Gammaproteobacteria; order Enterobacterales; family Enterobacteriaceae; genus Buttiauxella. The sequence continues at coordinate 14,628 of DATERH010000069.1, read as the reverse complement.
ACGGTATGCGCCAGCACGTTGTCTTTCTTGAGGATTACGAATCACGGTCCAGGGAAATTCTTCAACCTATGGAAGGTAATCGGCACTTAAGTGATTTCATCGTCGGTAACCCAGTGTATGTGCATGACCAATTGAAAGGAGTGAGGCTTAATCCTCGCGGCTCAAACGACAATTTCCGTCGACTTGGTTTCCAGCCTGCTGATATCGCAATAAAAATCAATAACCATGTGTTGACCGATTCTGTCGAAATGAAAGCTGCATTAGATGCGCTTAATTCTCTCGGTTCCGCGCAGTTCACTGTGTTACGTAACAATAGTGAAAAGTTAATCAATGCTTCAACAATGGATGTTGAATAGTTCAAGGAAGTTAACAGTATGAAATTCTCTTGTAAATATGCCGCACTTATTCTGGCATTACAATTTATTTACCCATCAAGCCAGTCTTACGCTGCGCAATATTCAGCAAACTTCAAAAATGCTGATGTTCGAGAGTTTATCGCTGCTGTAAGTAAAAACACGGGTAAAACAATTCTGGTAGAACCGTCGGTTCAGGGAAATATATCTGTTCGAAGTTATGATAATTTTAATGAGGAAGAATATTATCAGTTCTTTCTTAGTGTACTTGATATTTATGGTTTTTCAGTTGTTAATCTAGATAATGGACTAGTTAAAGTCGTACGGTCTGCCTCATTGAAAACAGCACCGGGTGAATTCAAAGATACTACTACCCCCTCCGTTGGCGACGAATTCATTACCCGCGTCGTCTCTTTACAAAATGTCCCGGTACGGGAACTGGCCCCGTTGTTACGGCAAATGATGGATAGCGGCGGTATCGGCAATGTCGTTCACTACGATCCGTCTAATGTGCTGTTAATTACCGGTAAAGCGAATGTCGTTAACCGCATTTTGGAAGTGATAAAACGCGTCGATGTAAATGGTACCCAAGAGCGTGAAGTCCTTAAATTACACTACGCCCCCGCAGAAGAGCTCGCTGAAGTCATCAATAATTTAGTGCGTGAAGAATCCAAAGAGAACCCGACCCAGATCCTGCTACCAAAAATTGTTGCCGATAAACGCACAAATGCACTGGTGATCAGCGGTCCTGTGAAAGTACGCAATAAACTTAAATCATTGATTAACAGACTGGATGTCGAACAAAGCAGCCAAGGTAATACTCGCGTCTTTTATCTTAAATATGCCAAAGCCACCAAAATCGTTGAAGTGCTGACCGGTGTATCAGAAAAAATTGCTACCGATAAGCAATCATCATCTCAGGGCAGCAGCGGGCGAGAGGATGTGTCAATCAACGCCGATGAACAAACCAACTCGGTAGTGATTACTGCGGATCAAAGCGCGATGCAGGAACTTGAAAAAGTCATTGCCCGTCTAGACATCCGCCGTGCACAGGTATTGGTAGAAGCGATCATTGTCGAAGTGCAGGATGGGAATGGCCTTAATCTCGGCGTGCAATGGGCGAACAGCAATGTAGGTGGACAGCAGTTTACCAAATCCGGATTGCCCATTTTTGATGCAGCTCAGGGTGCTCGTGAGTTCAAAAAGAGTGGTTCGATGAGCAGTGACAACCCGATATCTAGCGCACTCAGTAGCTTTAACGGGCTGGCAGCGGGTTTTTTCGAAGGTGACTGGAGCGTACTGCTAACTGCACTGGCCTCGAATAACAAAAACGATATTCTCGCCACACCCAGCATTGTCACCCTGGATAATAAAGAAGCATCATTTAATGTTGGACAAGATGTGCCCGTGCTCTCTGGTTCGCAAACGACTTCTGGTGACAACGTCTTTAATACCGTTGAGCGCAAAACCGTCGGCACCAAGTTAAAAGTGACACCTCAAATTAACGAAGGTGATGCTGTGTTGATGGAAATTGAGCAGGAAGTGTCGAGCGTTGATACCTCCTCGGGAACCTCCAGCGAACTTGGTCCGACGTTTAATACCCGCACCATTCAAAATGCGGTGCTGGTGAAAACGGGTGAAACTGTGGTGCTGGGTGGGTTACTTGATGATTCCTCAAAAGAACAGGTGTCAAAAGTTCCTCTACTTGGCGATATTCCTTTCATCGGCCAATTATTCCGTTATACCTCCACAGATACCAATAAACGTAATCTGATGGTATTCATCCGGCCGACAATCATTCGCGACGATGAAGTCTATCGATCATTATCAAAAGAAAAATATACCCGATTCCGCTCCTTACAAAAACAACGCATTGATGATGTCCATAGCGGGTTAGTTGGCGTTGATGACGAAGAACGTCCAGTGCTCAATGAAGTTGATTTCGATAAGCCTATGACGCCTGCTGTGCAAAGCGCTCCGGCACCGAAAGCGGCGTTAAATCCTGCTGCACCTCGCAATCCTTTCAGCAATGACAGGAGATGAGACCCGTGATTGAACCACACATTCAGCCAAAAGAACCGGACCGGGTATTGCCGCACAGCTACGCGCAGGCAATGAAGTACGGTGCGGTAAGGGTCGGTAACGAGCTGGTATATTGTATTGAGTCGGAGCTTGAAAAAATCCTCGATTTGCATCACCTCAACGGTGAATGCCAACGCTTTACACCGCTCGAACGCCAGCCCTTTGAAGAACGACTGGAGCAAATTTTTCATCAAAACAGCGGTGAATCGCAGCAAATTGCCCAGGATCTTGATCAAGATATAGACCTTGCCGCTTTGACAGAAGAGTTGCCGGATAATGCCGATCTCCTTAGTGAGGAAAATAGCGCCCCGGTGATTCGCCTCATTAATGCCATTCTTCACGAGGCAGTCAAAGAAGGTGCATCGGACATTCATATCGAGACCTTCGAAAAGTCACTGGTGATCCGCTTTCGTATTGATGGTGTTCTACGCCAGGTGTTGCAACCTGGTAAAAAATTAGCACCGCTTTTGCTCTCGCGTATCAAAGTCATGGCACGCCTTGATATTGCTGAAAAGCGCTTGCCACAAGATGGGCGAATTTCACTACGGCTCGGCCGACGAAACATCGACGTTCGTGTCTCAACGCTGCCCTCTCAATATGGTGAACGCGCTGTGCTTCGTTTACTGGATAAATCCAGCCTGCGCTTGTCCGTCGACAATATGGGTTTGAGTAAAACAGAAGCTACACGCCTGCATTTTTTGATTCAGCAACCCCATGGAATCATTCTTGTTACCGGCCCGACAGGCTCAGGCAAGAGCACCACGCTTTATGCGCTGCTCTCTGAATTAAATGCGCCGCAGCGTAACATTCTAACGGTTGAAGACCCGATCGAGTATGAACTCGAAGGCATTGGCCAGACACAGGTCAATAGCCGGGTGGATATGTCCTTCGCCCGCGGGTTACGCGCAATTCTACGTCAGGATCCTGACATCGTTATGGTCGGGGAAATTCGTGATAACGAAACAGCACAGATTGCCGTACAAGCATCGTTAACTGGTCACCTGGTGCTCTCCACGCTGCATACCAACAGCGCCAGTGGTGCAATAACGCGCTTGCGTGATATGGGCGTCGAACCTTTTCTGCTCTCCTCTTCGTTGTCGGGTGTTATCGCGCAACGCCTGGTGCGTAAATTATGCATGACTTGTCGGGCCCAGGTGGACGTGCCCCTAGATCAACAATCGCTATTGGCCACTGTGGCTCCTGACGTGAAACAGATCTGGCAGGCCACAGGCTGTCCGCTATGCCGGGGCAGTGGCTATCTTGGTCGTCTGGCAATCCATGAAATCATGGTGGTCGATAGCGCAATGCGCACCATTATTCATCGCGATGCGGACGAACATGCCATCGAAAAATGTTTGCGCAAAACGAATCTTAGCCTGCGAGAAAACGGTTTATTAAAAGCCGTTGCCGGTGAAACCACAGTGGAAGAAGTCATGCGTGTCACCTCTGCACAGCAAGATCCTGAGGTGATAACACCATGATTTACCAGTGGCGGGCCATGGATGCAAATGGGGTAAAACGACAAGGTACCCTTGAGGCCAGCAATCTTAAAGCAGCTCGGGAGGCGTTGCGGGAACAAGGTTTATTCCCAGTAGCAATCGATGAGAAAAAAGGACTGTCACTGAGGCAAGCCGGCCTCCTCCCAAAACGCGTACGACTTAAGGGACATGAACTTTCTCTCTTTACCCGCCAGCTCGCAACACTAGCAAGCGCCTCGCTTCCGTTGGAAGAAGCGTTGCACGTTATCGCCCGGCAGAACAAAAACAACAATATGGGCAGGATCTTAACCGACCTTCGCGAACGTATTCTTTCAGGGCATCCGCTGTCAGATGCGTTATCCGCATGGCCGCATGTTTTCGACAGTATTTACCGCACCCTGGTTAAAGCCGGAGAAAAAAGTGGTCAGCTTGGCCTGGTGCTGGAAAAACTGGCGGACTATAACGAGGTTCGTCAAAAAACCCGCAGTGCGCTCATTCAAGCACTGGTTTATCCCACAATGTTGACCAGCGTTGCCATCGCTGTTGTGACTATTCTGCTTACGGCCGTCGTGCCGAAAGTCGTCGAGCAGTTTGTTCATATGAAACAACAATTGCCATTAACGACTCGCATTTTGCTCGCCATCAGTGATTCGTTGCAGACCTACGGCTTCGCCTTAGTTCTGCTGATGCTGACGAGCGCTGGCGCATTTCACTTCTGGCGGCGGCGTCCGCTCAATCGTCATCGTATGGATCGAAAACTACTCGATTTCCCGATGCTGCGCGGGCTTATCCGTGCGATCAACTGCGCACGTTACTTGCGTACGTTGAGCATCTTACAAGCAAGCGGCGTACCGCTTCTTGAGGGCATGAATTTGTCCACAGAAGGCATCGCTAATATCGAGATTCGCCAGCGTCTGACGGAAGCGGCAGACCGCGTTCGTCAAGGCTCAGGTTTCCATATGGCATTAGAGAAGTGCGATCTTTTCCCACCAATGACTCTGTATATGGTCGCATCTGGGGAGAAAAGCGGGCAACTGGGGGAACTCATGGAACGTGCCGCCGATCAGCAAGAAACGATGCTACAAAACCGAATCACACTAGCACTAGCCCTCTTTGAACCCGCTCTAGTGATATCGATGTCATTCATCGTGCTGTTCATCATTATGGCGGTTTTACAACCTATTTTACAACTCAACTCATTGATAAGTTAGGAATAAGATAATGGAACTTCACAAGCCCAATAAACAGCAAGGTTTCACCCTGATGGAACTCATGGTGGTCATTGTTATTCTCGGTGTGTTAGCAAGCCTGGTGGTACCCAATCTCATGGGTAATAAAGAGCGCGCAGATCGACAGAAAGCAGTCAGCGATCTTGTCGCGCTGGAAAATGCTCTCGATATGTACAAGCTGGATAACCATAAATATCCCACTACCAGTCAGGGTCTTGCTGCCCTGGTTGAGAAGCCGACGACCAATCCAGTGCCAACTAATTACAACGACTCCGGTTATATCAAACGCTTACCACAAGATCCGTGGGGAAATGACTATTTACTGGTGAGTCCTGGTGAGCATGGCGCTTTTGATCTTATTTCCGCAGGTGATGATAACGAAGCCGGTACAGCAGATGACATTAATAACTGGGATCTGGATAAAGCGAAAAAGTAGCCATGAATGCGTCGAAGGGCTTTACGCTGTTGGAGATGCTGCTGGTGCTGGTTGTTGTCGCGCTGAGTGCGTCGGCGGTGATGATGACAACTGGCCAACTTAATGGCTCACAAGGCAAAGCGGCAAAAACTGGTGAGCGTCTTAACGCGCTCATTGATTACGCGGCGGACTGGGCAACAATGGAAAACCGGCGTATCGGGCTGAAAATCCGCGATGAAGACTGGCAATTTGTAGTGTCTGAAGGAAAAGACTGGCAGGAGCCTGATGCAAATTACCGCCTGCCAACACAAGGTCAATGGGATGAATCATGGCGTGTTCAGTTATCTCCCGCCTCGCTCACCCGCACACCACAAATTATCATCTCACCAGATGGCGAAGTAACACCGTTTACCTTGCAGATTGACGACCGTGACACTGGCAAAACGCTTTTCACCCTCACAAGCCAGGGCGGTTTACCACTGCGTTTCACATCGGGTGAAAAACGATGAAAACAGCGCAGTCCGGTATGACAATCCTGGAAGTGCTCCTAGCGATAGTGATTTTCGCAATGGTCGCTATGACGCTTATATCCAGTATGAATGGGCAACTTTCCGCTACCTCAGCGATGCGTGACAAAGTATTAGCCGCTTGGGTGGCAGACAACGTGTTGACCACGCTCACGCTTGCGAACAACGGTAATACAAAAACACTGCACGGCAGCATGTTGATGGGCGGAAGCAAGTGGGAGTGGACGCTTGTAGCCCTGCCGAGTGAGGTTGAGAGCTTCACCCGCTGGCAGGTACAAGTTCCTCTGGAAAACGGTCAGCATATTCAACTCGAACGCTATGTGATGGAGTCACAAAATGTCACACAGCCATAAACTCCAGTCAGGTTTTACTTTACTGGAAGTCTTGATCGCCATTGCATTATTCGCGGTACTCACGCTCATGACTGGGCAGTTATTGACCGCATCCATAAACAGCAACGAGATAACCAAAAAACATCAGCAACGTTTCACCACATTGTTGCGTACGGTAAACATGCTTGAAAAAGACATACGTCAGTTCGTACCACGCCCGCTACTGCACAGCACTGAGGTTATTGAAACTGGCCAAACACATTTGATGCTGACCACTGCCAGTCTGGAAGACGCCTCGGATACCTGTTGCGCGCCCGCTATTCAGCGTGTTCGTTGGTATTTAAAAGACAGAGTCCTTTATCGCGAAGTCTGGCAATACCCGGATGCTATTAAACCGACATTGACACTACCTATGCTCGATGAAGTGGACAATTTTACGTTGCGCTATAACGCGCAAGGTTCCTTCCTTGAAAAAACTGACGCGATAACAGCCCTTCCACAAGCGGTGGAATTTACGCTTGAGCTGAACAATCCCGGCACTATTACGCGACTCGTTCGTTTACCAGAACAGCACTCTCAAACCCAGAAGATCTCGCCTGCTACCCCGGAAAAACAGCCATGAATCAGCAACAAAAAGGCATGGCATTATTGGTGGTGCTGATGATTCTGGCGATTATGGCAGCGCTGGCAACAGAAATGACCTTACGTTTTCAGGTGAGCCTTAAACGCACTGGCTACACGACTTCACGTCTTGTGCAAAACGGGTTGGTCGGGATCGCTGAACAGCAGGCAGTTCGTATCCTGCAACAAGATCTGAAAGACAATGCCAAATACACTTCACCTGATCAGTACTGGGCACAACCACAAGAAATTGTACTGCCTGATGACCAGACTGTTCGCTGGCACCTGGTGGATGAGCAAAGCTGTTTTAATCTCAATGTGCTGGCCGCTGTGCCGGAAGACTCGCTCGATGTTGAACCCTATAGCGTGCTGACATTCCGTGCGCTTTTAGAGAACAGCGGTGTGGATGGTGGTCGGGCCGATACCCTCATCGATTCGATTGCAGACTTTATTGATAACGACGAGATTCCGCGCCGTGCTGGTGCAGAAAGTGAGTATTATCACACCCAGGATGTGCCGCATGACAATGCAAACGCCCTTTTTGTGACTGTCTCTGAGCTGAAAAGCATTCAGGGCATGACTCCCGCCCTCTATCAAATATTGGCACCCAGCCTGTGTGCATTACCTACCACTGAGTTGAAGATCAATATCAGTACCCTTACGGCCCAAAACGCATCGTTACTGGCCGCCATGTTTAACAATATGATTTCAACTAAAGACGTCGAAATGCTGTTTGCGAATCGCTCGACGCAAACCTGGCAAAATCCGGTTCAACTCGCGGCATATCTGGAGAAATCCTTTCCGGGGCGCGAAAAGGATTTTGCAGCCACCAAAGGCATTATCACCACCTTCAGCCATTTCTTCAGGCTGGAAACTGAGGTTCAGCAGGATGACGGTCGGCAATATTTTACCAGCCAGCTTGAATACGATGAGAAAGAGAAAAAAGTCTACATCGTGACCCGTCGCGCCGGGAGTTACGAGCATATAAAGGGAAGTTTATGAAACCGGATACGTTAATTTTGCGCCTAAGCGCCAGCAAACTTGAATGCAGTTATCGCAATGAAAGCGGATCACCTGTTGTGCGCCAACTTACAGACTTTGCCCAGGCCGGCAGCTTGTGCGATTTACCCACCACAGACAGCACCTTGCTGTTATTGTCTGCGGAGTATTTTTACTTTCGCGAAGTCACCCTACCCTTAGAAGGTTACAGCCTCACACCGCAAACATTAAGCTGGTTGACAGAAGATACGGTGGCAGAAAACGCAGATGATCTTCACTGGACCATTCTGGAGCGTGAGGGGGATCGGTTACAGCTTGCCGGCATCCGCAAAGCTTTTCTGACGGACATTCTACAAACCCTCCACTTTGCTGGCGTCACCGTCAGGCAGGCTATGCCTGAGGGTTATGGTCTGCCTTATCATCCGGAAACCTGGACACTTCTTCAGCAAGAAGATCACTGGTTAATGCGCTATGCGGAACATAAATTTTCAGTATTAAACACGGCACTGCTTGAGCATTTGTTGATGCGCAACCCGGCACAAAAAACACTCAGTTTTAATCCGTTGCCCTTTACCCATGAACCGACGGAATATCTGCCATCGCAAGATATGTTGGCCTGCTGGCATCAGCAGGCGTCGACTGCGGAAGTCAATTTACTCCACGGCCCGTTTCGCGTGCGTCCAGCAGTCACGCTCGTAAAACCGGCGCTCAGAAAGATAGCCTTCTGTGCGTTGATGTTGGCACTTTTTGCCTGGGCATGTGTAAAAGGTTTTGTGTTCTGGCAGCTCAGCCAACAGAACACAAAACTGAGTGCCCAGGGTACCGCTTTGTGGAGTAGTTATTTCCCAACCGATAAACGCAGCAGTAATTATAAATTCTTTTTCGAATCCGCCGCCGGTAAAACCTGGCCTGACGTCATGTCACGTCTGTCACTGATTTCTCAGCATTTAAACGGTTTGCCGATGCTGAAGATCCATCAGTTCAGCTACGACAAAGACAAACGCACTTTGACATTGACCCTGAAGGTTGAGGACGCCGGGCAATTGGCACAGTTTATTCAACGCTCGCGGGATAATTTTAATTTTTCGTCGTCTCCCTCAGGCAGCGCAGGCCTGACATTGTTAACTAGCGAGGTGAAACCATGAAAATCTGGTGGCAAGGTAAAACCAGTCGGGAAAGAATGTTGATCCTGTTCATGATGGCCGCGTGTCTGATGGCGGGTGTCTGGTATGGCATCGTCACACCGTTCAACAATGGTCTTGCACGTTTAGCACAGGATAACGCACGCCTCACAGCTGAGCTACAGTGGCTGGACAATGCAGCCCAGCGTAAAGGCTTGATTCCTTTCAAGCCGTCGACGTTGTCGATGGAGCAACGACTGGCGAGCACCGCAAAACAATATGGTATTCAATATCAAAGCCAAAAACGGGATCCGCAAACACTTTCTATCTCCCTCGCGCCGTTACCCGCCAGCACTTTTTTCACCTGGCTTCAGGCTTTGCAGCACAATGGATTGCAAGTGACGCAATTAGAATTCGTCGCACAGCCCGCCGGAAAAAAGAGTGTGAAAGTGGTGACGCTCCAGTTACGCCAGGTGAATGCAAATGGATAAGGTCATCGACATCATCCTGATGAGCGGATTGGGTTTGCTGATGGGCAGCTTTATGAATGTGGTCGTTTTCCGTGTCCCATTAGGCATCAAAGAGACCTCAGCCCCGCTTGGCAATATCGCATGGCCGGGATCCTGTTGTCCTCAGTGCATGCATCCCATTCGCTATCGCGACAATATTCCGCTATTTAGCTGGCTTTGGCTGCGGGGTCGTTGCCGTGATTGTCTTACTCCGATATCCGTGCGCTATCCCTTAACAGAGGTCATTTGTGGACTGGTTTTTGCGCTGATTGCCGGTGTATTTCCACTCATACCTGATGCTCTGGCAATTTGTCTGCTGTTTTGGTTTTTGTTCGCATTAGCGCAAATCGATGCGCAACATTTTTTGCTGCCAGACAAACTCACACTGCCGTTGTTGTGGCTGGGTTTGCTGTATCACTGCCTTTTTATGCGTATGGATCTGCGCGACGCCGTGTATGGGGCAATTGCAGGCTATCTGGCGTTGTGGCTGGTTTATCAGACTTTCCGGGGGTTAACCGGCAAAGAAGGAATGGGATTCGGTGATTTCAAATTGCTGGCAGCACTCGGGGCATGGGGTGGATGGCAGGCTTTACCTTCCGTACTGTTACTGTCGTCTGTATTTGGACTGATTTACGCGCTCGGTCGAAGAGTCTTCATCGGCGATAAGCAGCCGCACATCGCGTTCGGCCCATGGTTGAGCCTGGCAGGCTGGCTGAGTTTTCTATGGCAAAACTGGAATGGGTAGGCAATAAGACATGCAGAGCGGTAAAAACCTGTACCGCTCTGAGTTTGCATCTGGAAACCGCTAACTTTCTTCGCGGATCTGGGCTTGCAGGTAATTCTGTATGCCCAATTTCTGAATCAAATCCAGCTCGGTTTCCAGCCAGTCAATATGGTGTTCTTCTTCCGTGAGGATTTTGATCATCATATCGCGACTAGCGTAATCAAAGACGCTATCGGCATAAGCGATGGCCTCCCTTAAATCCTTCGCACCCTCCAGTTCCAGTCTGAGGTCGGATTGCAGCATCTCCTCAACATCTTCGCCGATCTGAAGTCTGCCTAAATCCTGAAGGTTCGGGAGCCCTTCGAGAAACAGAATACGCTCGATATAGATATCGGCATGCTTCATTTCATCAATGGATTCATGGTATTCGATATCGTTAAGCCGTTTAAGACCCCAATTTTTAAACATGCGGGCATGTAAAAAATATTGGTTGATTGCGACAAGCTCGTTTCCCAATAATTTATTGAGATAATTTATAACCTTAACATCACCTTTCATTATATCGTTCCTCCGCTTCCACTACCTACAAGCGTAGTAGACCCGCGGAAAAAATGAACGAGAAAAGTAGACTGTTCAGGCGATCTCTTTAAATTCAGGTAGTTGAATCAGCTCATCCTGCATGATTTCACGTGCAGCACGAATACACTTTCCGCACTGATTTCCGACTGGAATAAATTTGCGAAGTTGTTGAAAAGACTGCGGTTGAAACTGGCGCACCGCCTGACGAATCTTCTTATCACTAACACCATTACACAGACATACGTACATATAGACTCCCGTACAATTTCTGATCAAAGTGTAAATGAGAATGATTATGTATTCAAGTCTACAATCGCACCGTAAATACATGATATCCACACTGTACGATGCTAAAAAGGGCCTTAGAAAGGCCCTTTAAATATCAATAAAAGCAGAATATAGGATTAATTCAGCATGTCAGCAGTGGCAATAAAGCTTCTGACTTCGTGCTGGATCTCCCAGTCTTTGTCATTTCTGATCAACTCAAACTTATCACCCACGTTAACAGCCTTGAGATTTGTAAAGAAGTTATTGTAACCCTCAGATGTTACCTTTTTAGAAAGGTACGCCGCAGAACCATTAGCATACATGGTGCCTAAATAATGGTTATTCTGATAAATTGAGAACCCGTTACGACCCGCGGGATCATATATAACGCTGAGTTGTTTTCCTTTAAGAGAGAAATCCTTAACGTTATTATCTGTTGCCGTCCAGGTGTTTTCATCAAAGGTCAATTTTTCAAGCACCTGCTCAGCCGTACCATTAGCAAGATCCTTATATACCAACATAAGTTCAGTGCCTGTTTCCGGTACACCCAGAGCACACTTGAGCATTACCGTATCGCCTTTGTCCACTTTCTGGAATGTCGTCAAATTACCGTAAGAGCTTTTGCAAGTTTCTACACCATCAATTAAGACTCGATATTCATTGTTTCCCTGGAAATGCGCTGTATCGATGAGTGGTTCAAAATTGAGACTTTTCATATTGTTTTTACTGTCTGCGCGAATCCCTGGGTTATACCCCTGATATCCGTTATCAACGAGGACACCACGCACAATATTCCCCAGCTCATGATCTGGTGTATCACCGCTGATATCCCAGACAATCGCACCGGCAAAGCCTTGCTGATTGATATAGTCCACTTTCTCTTTCACAGACTGCGGATCGTCGTAGGTCAGGAACTCTTTATTCGCTGGGCCATACAGGTAAGGCACACCAGACTCGCTATCCCAGTAACGCACGTAATCGCCGCTGGCCAGTTTCTCTTTCAGCACATACCACGGATGAGTACCGGTGTTCTGGCCCACGTCATCCCAGGTACCGTGTACCGTGGCACTGCCTGGTGCAAACAAGCCAGGCAAACCCTTAACAATTTCTGTCGGCTCAACGTCACCCCAGCCACGACCGTAGTATGGAATTCCCATCAGCAGTTTGTTTTTCGGCACATGCCAGGTATTAACATATTCATTCATGGTCGCTGCAACGTTCAGCTTCTGATCTTCATCTTTACTGTTCGCATACAGTGCCGCGTTATGCCCGGTGATTGGATCAAAAGCACCGTGGATGTCATACGCCATGACGTTGACAGTATCAAGCAGAGGCGCAGTTACCGCAGGGTTGATATACTCGATTTTGGTGTGGTTCGTCGTGACCGCCGCAGAAAGTGAATAGTACGTATCATCTTTCTTACCTTCCTCATCAAGCTGGCTACGCACTAACTGAACCAGTTTAGTGAAGCTCTCTTTTTCAGCATCGGTATCCGGGTATTCCCAGTCAATGTCAATGCCATCAAAGTCCCACTTCAGCATGTATGCCACCATGCTGCTGGCAAGTTTCTCGGTGCCTTCCTGGGTTGCGGTCGCTGCTTCGAATACGCCTTCTTCAGAGTTATTCCAGCCACCCACAGAAATAATATGTCTGACACCTGCGGCTTCCGTACGCTCATTCAGTTCTTTAATGAGGCCCGGACCTTTTTCAGTATCATGCATGGTGACTTCACCATTTTTGACAACCGCGAAACCATAGTTAATTTCAGTCAAAGTGGTGTAGTCAATTTTATCTGGCGTGAAATTATTATGAGCATCGTACACTCCCCACTCTGGGAAATAACCGATGATTTTACGCATGCCGGCTAGTTTCTCTTTCTGATCGTTTTGGAAATCGATAGCTGCCTGGCCAGTGTAAGGCAGGAATTCAAACGTACCCAGTGTCTGAATATTGATTGCTGCCCCCTTTTGCCATACTTCGTTACTGCCTGGCGCTTCACCAGGATTCACCCACCACTTGCTGGTCCAGTAATAGCCGTTATAGCGAACAACAGTCCCCGCCGTCGGATACGACAGCGTTGGGTCATAATTTTCTGAAGTGATCGCCAAATTATCTTTGACAGCAACAACCACCGTTTCAGTACCCGGGAAATTGTTCTGAGTTTCGCTGGTATAAGCCAACCAGGTATTACCATTGTCTTTTGATAACATCTGGGAAGAATCCAGACCCGTAATAGTATTCGCTTGATCATCGGCTGTCAGCGTTGCTGCCGATGCCATAAACGAACTACATGCAAAAGATAACAGCAAAGCTGTCGTTAATTTATTTAATCGCATATGAGCATTCCTATTCGCTATAAACCCTTAAATGACATTCACCCCTTCCTATTTGGCGAGGTATTTTCAACACTATAATAACAGTTGAAAACCATGGTGATTCTAGCACTTATATTTACACCAACGGACAGCCACATAGTTGAAAATATATAGTCAATATCAAATCTCAGGCTTTAATCACAAAATAACAACTCAATACAAAATACGATAACTTATCTAACCAATGATATTAATTATATATGGAACTAAGTTTGTATCATCAAGACTAATTATATAAAATTATTACCAACTCATTCTTTAATATTTAATTAAAAAATAATATCACTTTCATCCATATATTATTTAATATTCACCATCTGAATGATATTTAGTCTGTAATTATCAAGTGGAATTGTTCAATCAATAAAAATGCGCACCGATGCACTCCCTATGCACTTTCAACACATTGATGCCCATGACAGGGTTAACAACACATCGTTGTCGTTAAACGTCGGATACGGCTATAGCTGACGTGCAAGCATAGAGTCTTTGTCGAGGCAAAGTATTGAGTACTACTGACCATGATTTTAGACGCAAAAAAAAGAGCGCCTAAGCGCTCTTTTTCATACAAAAGGTATCAGCGATTAAGCGATAACTTTAGCAACAACACCAGCGCCTACAGTACGGCCGCCTTCACGGATTGCGAAACGCAGACCGTCGTCCATCGCGATTGGGTGGATCAGGGTAACAACCATTTTGATGTTGTCGCCCGGCATTACCATCTCTACGCCTTCTGGCAGTTCGATGGTACCAGTCACGTCAGTTGTACGGAAGTAGAACTGTGGACGGTAGCCTTTGAAGAACGGAGTATGACGGCCGCCTTCGTCTTTGGACAGAATATAAACTTCAGATTCGAACTGAGTGTGTGGCTTGATAGAGCCTGGCTTAGCCAGAACCTGACCACGTTCGATATCTTCACGTTTAATACCACGCAGCAGAACACCAACGTTCTCACCAGCACGGCCTTCGTCCAGCAGTTTGCGGAACATTTCAACGCCAGTACAGGTAGACTTAACA
>DATERH010000068.1:0-17873 GCA_035271785.1 Buttiauxella sp. | reverse complement strand
GTCTGGTGAACAGCCGGGGTGCTCTGATGCGTGATCTGATAACGCTCTACAAAGCACTGGGTGGTGGTTGGGAGAAAGGGCGTGAGCGTCCATTAGTTGACAAAGAAACCGACGCCCATTTACGCCAGCGCGATGACTGGGGCCCTCTGCTTGATGCTCCTCTGCCCGCGGCAATCGATATTAAAGAAGGTAAACAGCAATGACCGAACCCACATCCCCGGCGGGAAAAGCAAGTCGTCGCGGAGTGTTAACGCTCCTCGTCGCGATAGTGATACTGCTCTGCTGGTACTTAGCGGCCGACAGGCTTACGCCTTATACCTCACAGGCCAGAATTCAGGCGTTTGTGATCCCAATTTCCGCCGAGGTCTCAGGCCAGATTCAGAAAGTCTATGTGAAGGACAATCAGCAGGTTGCCCCTGGTGATCGGTTGTTCGAAATGGACCCTGAGCCTTACGACATCGCGCTTGCAAAAGCACGTTCGGACTATGAAACGGTTCTGAGTTCGGTCAAGGCTAATACTGAAACTATTGCGGCAGCCAAAGCGGGTTTACAGGCTGCTACCGCCGCTTATCAGAATGCTGCCAAAGATGCTGAGCGCCAGGAGCGTCTGTACCGCGAAGACCCCGGCACAATTTCAGTTCGCCGCCTTGAAGTGGCGCAAGCGACACGTGAAACAGCGCGTAGCCAAATGGCTGCGGCGGCGGCCGATCTGCGTCGTGCAACAGAAGCGGCAGGCGTTGCGGGTGAAAACAACTCGCAACTTCTGAGTGCTCGCTCTGCGGTGCGCAAAGCCGAGTTGGATCGCAAAAATACCGTGGTGGTTGCGACTAACCGTGGCCTGGTGACGGATCTGCGCACCGATATTGGCCAGTTCCTCGGGGCTGGCGCGCCGGTGATGACGCTGGTAGCGATTACTGATGTGTGGATTAGCGCAGACATGACTGAGAACAATATTGGCAATGTGAAGCCTGGTGCTGAAGTTGCGATTCTGCTCGACAGTATGCCTGGGCATATCTTCAAAGGGCAGGTACGCAGTATTGGTTATGGTGTCAGTGCTACGCAAAGCCAACCTGCGGGGGTTCTGCCAACGGTCGACAATAACCGCGATTGGTTGCGTCAGGCACAACGTTTCCCGGTCAAAATTGCGTTTTCTAAAGATGACTTCCCACCTGTTGAAGGTTTGCGGGTTGGCGGGCAAGCAGATGTGCTGGTGTACGCGAACGGCAGTGGCCTGATGAGCTTTTTAGGTAGCATCTACATACGGTTGATGAGCCTGTTCTCGTATATCTACTAAGGTGCTGCACCATGCATAACGGAGATCGCGCTGTACTGAGGATTAGCATCGGGACAGCCATTGCGGCGTTGGTTTGTTATGGCCTCGCGCTACCCATGCCGCATCTGGGGTGCATCATGGCCTGGATTGTGCTGTGTCAGGGGAAACCGTTACCGATCAAAAAGGGGATCGTCGTTGGCGTCGTGCTGATGGCGACCATGATTGGTGGGGTGTTGATGGTGCCTTTGCTGACACACTATCCGATGCCCGCAATGCTATTCACCGGCTTGTTACTTTATCTGCTGATGCTTATGGGGCTGGCGGGGAAAGGCACGCAGGCGATGTTACTGACAACGGCTGTCACCATCATTCCGATAGCCGGTCTTATTGAACAATCACTCGCCATTGGTATCGCTCAGATGATGGGGCTGGGCATCATCATTGGCACAGTGGTTAACCGGTTTGCTTTGGCTCTATTCCCGCCGCATCCCACTCCGGCCGCGGCTGCGAAGCCGGTGGCGCTTGCCCCCGAGTCACCATACCAGTTGGCCTTACGTGCGGTACTGATCGTGTTGCCTGTCTGGCTTCTGGCCTTGAGCAACCCCTCGTTTTATATCCCGGCAGTGATGAAAACCGTGATGCTGGCGCAGCAAACCAACACGCTATCAGCAAAACAGATGGGGCGAGAGTTGGTGCTTTCGACACTGATGGGCGCTGTGTTGGCTGCGGTGTTGTGGTTCGGGCTGAGTATATGGCCATCGCTGCTGATGTTGGTGCTTTGGCTGGCGCTGGTCAGCATGTGGGTTGCACGACGTATGGTGCGGCTTGCGGCAAACCGGTTCACGCCTTCTTTCTGGAGTAACGCCTGGGTCACTTGTCTCATCTTGTTTGGCCCTGCCATTCAGGATAGTGCTTCTGGCAAAGATGTCTGGATAGCGTCTGCCATGCGTTGCTCTTTATATGTTGCGGTTGCCCTCTATGGTTGGGCATGCGTTGTGATTCTTGAACGCTGGCACCCAAGTGGCCGGCCGGCGGTGGAAGCCACCCCAGGAGATTAATATGTTGCTGGTTTTACTGACGGGGATGCCGGTCATCCTGTTGAATATGCTGTTGCAGTCGTGGGTTTCTATCGGCTGTATTCGTTTTTATATCAAACACTTCCATCAACGAGAAGGGATGCTGGCTGGGGTGTTGGCGCTGTTCGGCATTATTATCATCGTGCTGATGGGCAACCTGCTACAGATAATGCTCTGGGGGATATTGTTCCTGTGGTTGGGGGAGTTTTCCACTCTGCAAGAAGCCGTTTATCACTCAGGTGTTAACTTTGCCACCCTGGGATATGGCGACATCGTCATGAGTGCCGAGTGGAAACTGCTTGGCCCACTCGAAGCGGTGAATGGTGCGCTGATGATTGGCTTGTCTGGTGCCAGCATGCTCGCCGTTTTGCAGCACCATATTCGCAAGCAATTTGGGCAGAATAATTAACTTATTTTTTATTAAAAACTCTTCGGATGTCATCAGTGTTGCGATTAATCCATCATTGATGGCATTCCGGGGAGCCTTTCGGGTCTTAATAATAAAACTCAGACCGAAAAGGTTTTTGTTTTAAGGCCTTTGGATTCGATGGATAGGCGATCCTCTTTTGTAGAATGAACCAGAAATGCCCCCTCCCCGGAGTCGCCCACAACGCTTTTTGAACCAGCTATTTTTCATGCTCGATATGTAAACCCTGAGACCCTCGTTACCTTCCCGTCTGTATTTCCCCTTATGCAAGGATGTGTTTAAATAGCTAAACCGGTTTAATTAACGTTTAGCATGGGGTGGGTATGAAAAAAATATGGGTGCTTGGCGACGCCGTGGTCGATCTCCTTCCGGATGGTGAGGGCCGATTACTGCAATGCCCAGGCGGGGCGCCAGCGAATGTGGCGGTTGGCGTTGCACGTCTGGGTGGGCAAAGTGCGTTTATCGGCAGAGTGGGTGACGATCCGTTTGGCTGTTTCCTACGCCAAACATTAATCAATGAAAAAGTGGATGTGACCTGGATGAAGCTTGATCCTCAACATCGCACTTCGACGGTGGTCGTGGACCTGGATGCGGACGGGGAACGTACGTTTACCTTCATGGTCCGGCCTGGCGCTGACCTGTTTCTGACCCAAGACGATCTGCCGTGTTTTCAGGAAGGTGACTGGCTGCATGTATGCTCCATTGCACTAAGCGCGGAGCCCAGCCGTACTACCTCTTATCACGCCATGGATGCCATTAAAGCTGCGGGTGGTTTTGTCAGCTTTGACCCAAACATTCGCCCCGATCTTTGGCAGGATGACACCGAATTACGCGTTTGTCTGATGCGGGCGATGCGTAAAGCTGATGTCGTAAAATTATCCGTTGAGGAGCTGACCTTTTTAAGTGGTCTTGATGAACTGGAGCCTGCACTGGCGCTGGTGGCTAGCCAGTGTCAATCGCCTTTGGTCATGGTGACGAAAGGTAAGCAGGGCGTCGTAGCCTGGCATAATGGTGCGTTGACATCCTATCCTGGTACACCTGTGGTGAGTGTGGATACCACGGGGGCCGGGGATGCGTTTGTCGCCGGACTGTTGTTTGGGCTGTCAATCAACACTGCCGAACTGCCGAGCATTATTGCCCTGGCACAGCGTTGCGGTGCACTTGCCACTACCTCTAAAGGCGCGATGACCACGCTGCCTTATCAGCACGAACTGTAAGCTGTCAGACCTCTCTTTCTTTCCCCTGGCCGCACTCCCGTGCGGTCTGAATTGTCGCCTTTGTCACATTTACTAAACCGGTTTAGCAAAAATCATTGCCGATCCAAAATCCACAGGTTTAGTATTATCCACCTAAACCGGTTTAGCATTTTAGCAGTTATCAATAACCTCTCTTTGGGATGCGACAAAATGTATAAAAAACGCAGACTTGCCGTGATGATTGGTATTCTGACCTGTAGCGCCTCGGTTTACGCTCAGCCAGATATCAACAGTATTGAAGCGCGTCTGGCCTTGCTTGAACAACGTTTGCAGGATGCAGAGAACCGTGCGCAGGCCGCTGAAAAACGCGCCAGTGCCGCAGAACAGAAAACACAGCAATTGGTGACCGTTCAGCAGCAAACGCAGACCACAACGAAGGATGTTGCGCAGCGTACAGCGGTGCTGGAGAAAAAGGCCGATCAAAGCAGCGGTTTTGAATTCCATGGGTATGCCCGTTCCGGTTTACTGATGAACGACGCCGCTTCCAGCAGCAAAAGCGGTCCTTACCTGACGCCAGCCGGTGAGTCAGGAGGTGCGATAGGGCGTTTGGGTAACGAAGCTGATACCTACGTCGAGCTGAATGTGGAGCATAAACAGACGCTGGATAACGCTGCGACCACGCGTTTTAAAGCGATGCTTGCTGACGGTCAAAAAACTTACAACGACTGGTCGGCCGATTCCAGTGATCTCAACATTCGCCAGGCGTTTGCTGAACTGGGCAATTTGCCTGATTTCAGCGGAGCGCTGAAGGGGAGTACTTTCTGGGCCGGTAAGCGGTTTGACCGCGACAATTTCGATATCCACTGGCTCGATTCTGACGTGGTGTTCCTGGCAGGGACCGGTGGCGGTGTGTATGACGTGAAATGGAGCGACAATTTCCGCAGTAACTTCTCACTTTACGGGCGCAACTTCGGCAGTCAGGAAGAGATCGACAACAACGTTCAGAACTACATTTTGAGCATGAATCACTTTGCCGGTCCGCTGCAGGTGATGGTGAGCGGTATGCGCGCCAAAGATAACGACGACCGCAAAGATGCCAACGGCGACCCCATCAAAACGGACGCGGCAAACAAAGGTGTTCATGCACTGCTCGGTCTGCACAATGAGAGTTTCTACGGTCTGCGTGAGGGGTCTGCGAAAAGCGCATTGTTGTATGGTCATGGCCTGGGAGCCGAAGTGAAGGGCCTCGGATCTGATGGTGCGCTTCTGCCAGAGGCAGACACCTGGCGATTCGCGACTTATGGGACTACACCACTTGGCGCTGGTTGGTATATCGCTCCGGCGGTACTGGCTCAGAGCAGCAAAGATCGCTACGTCAAAGGCGACAGCTATGAATGGGTCACGCTAAATGCGCGCTTAATCAAAGAGGTTACTCAGAACTTTGCGCTGGCCTTTGAGGGCAGTTATCAGTACATGGATTTGGAGCCGAAGGACTACAACGATCGTGATGCGGTGAATGGCGGTTTCTACAAACTGACCTTCGCACCTACTTTAAAAGCCGGCAAGATCGGCGATTTCTTCAGTCGCCCCGAACTGCGTATGTATGCGACCAGGATGGACTGGAGCAGCAATCTGGATAACTACGCGAGCGATGATGCCTTTGGCAGTAGCGGCTTTACCGCAGGCGGGGAATGGAACTTTGGGGTTCAGATGGAAACTTGGTTTTAACCCTTCACGCTCCCGCACTGCGGGGGCGTCACTTACATCATAAAAATGAGTTTAGTCAGAGGTGTCTATGGATTTTGATAATATCGCCCACGCGCTTATTCCGTTGCTCGGTGGCAAAGAGAATATCGCCACCGCGGCTCACTGCGCAACGCGTTTGCGTCTGGTATTGGTAGACGACGCGCTCGCCGATCAACAGGCGATCGGTCAGGTTGAAGGGGTGAAAGGGTGTTTTCGTAACGCAGGTCAGATGCAGATTATCTTCGGCACCGGCGTGGTGAACAAAGTTTATGCGGCGTTTATTCTGGCTGCCGGCATCAGTGAATCGAGCAAATCGGAAGCCGCCGACATCGCAGCGCGCAAGCTTAATCCGTTCCAGCGCATTGCCCGGCTGCTCTCCAATATCTTTGTCCCGATTATTCCTGCCATTGTGGCATCCGGCCTGCTGATGGGCCTGCTCGGAATGGTGAAAACCTATGGGTGGGTGAATGCCGATAACGCGATTTATATAATTCTCGATATGTGTAGTTCGGCGGCGTTTATTATTCTGCCGATACTGATTGGTTTTACCTCAGCCCGCGAGTTTGGCGGCAACCCGTATCTGGGAGCAACACTGGGGGGGATTTTGACTCATCCAGCGCTGACTAACGCCTGGGGTGTTGCCTCCGGTTTCCATACAATGAACTTTTTCGGTTTCGAAATTGCGATGATTGGCTATCAGGGAACGGTGTTCCCAGTGTTGCTGGCTGTGTGGTTTATGAGCATCGTCGAGAAGCAACTTCGCCGCGTGATCCCCGATGCGCTTGATCTTATTTTGACTCCATTCCTGACTGTTATTATCTCCGGCTTTATTGCGTTGCTGATTATTGGCCCAACAGGTCGCGCGTTGGGTGATGGTATTTCGTTTATTTTAAGTACCTTAATTGCTCATGCCGGATGGCTGGCAGGGTTGCTGTTTGGCGGCCTCTATTCGGTTATTGTCATTACGGGTATTCATCATAGCTTCCACGCGATTGAAGCGGGGTTGTTAGGTAACCCATCGATTGGCGTTAACTTCTTGCTGCCGATTTGGGCGATGGCGAACGTCGCGCAAGGTGGAGCGTGTCTGGCTGTGTGGTTCAAAACCAAAGACGCAAAAATCAAAGCGATTGCGCTACCGTCGGCGTTTTCGGCGATGCTGGGTATTACCGAAGCCGCTATTTTTGGTATCAATCTGCGCTTTATGAAGCCGTTTATCGCAGCACTGATCGGTGGTGCGGTGGGTGGGGCGTGGGTAGTTTCCGTGCATGTTTACATGACGGCGGTTGGGCTGACGGCGATTCCGGGAATGGCCATCGTGCAGGCGAACTCACTGCTTAACTATATTATTGGAATGGTTATCGCATTTGGTGTCGCCTTTGCGGTCTCTTTATTACTGAAATATAAAACGGATTCTGAATAATGGCGCTTTCTTCCCACTGGCCTGCTGTTTTGCAGGCCGTAATGAAAGGGCAGTCGCGCGCGCTGGAGGATGGCCACTATCCGCAGTGGCATCTTGCACCCGTGAGCGGGCTGATGAATGATCCCAACGGTTTTATCTGGCATGCCGGACGTTACCATTTGTTTTATCAGTGGAATCCGCTGAATTGCGATCATCGCTATAAATGCTGGGGCCACTGGAGCTCCGACGATATGGTGCAGTGGCAACATGAGCCAATGGCGCTGATGCCTGACGAGGAGTATGACCGCAACGGGTGTTATTCCGGTAGCGCGGTCGATAACAATGGCGTGCTGACGCTCTGTTATACCGGCAATGTGAAATTCGATGATGGTAGCCGTACCGCGTGGCAGTGCCTGGCGGTGCAAAATAACGACGGAGGGTTCGATAAACTCGGCCCGGTGTTACCGTTACCGGAAGGGTATACCGGCCACGTGCGTGACCCGAAAGTATGGCAGCACAACGGTAGCTGGTACATGGTGCTAGGCGCGCAGGATAACCAAATGCGGGGCAAGGTACTGATGTATAAATCGGCTGATTTACACACCTGGGAGGCCTGTGGCGAAATTGCCGGTCACGGTGTGAACGGGTTGCAGGACGCGGGATATATGTGGGAATGCCCGGACCTGTTCGAGTTGGGTGGCACGCATGTTTTGATCTGCTGCCCGCAGGGGATCACGCGTGAGCCGCATCGCTATCTCAATACTTATCCTTCCACTTGGATGAGCGGTGATTTTGTCTGGGACAGTGCAACCTTCAACCACGGTGCATTGCACGAACTAGATGCAGGTTTTGAGTTTTATGCGCCACAAACGACAATTTCTGCCGACGGTCGCCGGATTCTGATTGGGTGGATGGGGGGGCCGGACGGAGAAGAGTTGCTGCAACCAACGCGTGAGTATGGCTGGATTCACCAGATGACCTGTCCACGTGAGTTGCAGTTCCGCGATGGCAAACTGTATCAACAGCCAATCCACGAATTGGTTCGTCTGCGTGAAGAAGAGCACCAGTGGGACGGACAGGCCAGCGATGCACCACAGCTAAATGCCGCTCGCCTGGAGTTTACACTTATTCCTGATGGGCCGATGAAGGTGAATTTTGCTGATACGCTCTGGCTGAGTGTGAGCAAACTGGGGATTCAGCTACAGCGTAAAAGTCTGCACACTGGTGATCTGCTGACACGCTACTGGCTCGGCGATGTGGCATCGCTGCGAGTCCTGTGTGACCGCTCAAGCGTGGAGATTTTCATTAATGACGGCGAAGGGGTGATGAGCAGCCGCTATTTTCCTGATAACCCGGGGCACATTCGGTTCGAAGGTGCGTCTGTCATCACATTACGCTACTGGTCGCTTCGTGCGTGCATGGTAGAATGAAGGTTTTGGTAGCTGGATCAAAGTCGTTGTGAAAAAAACAAAACGCGTCACCATAAATGACATCGCTGAACTGGCGGGGGTTTCAAAAGCCACAGCCAGTCTGGTACTGAATGGTCGTAGTAAAGAGTTACGCGTGGCAGAAGAGACCCGTGATCGGGTTCTGGCGATTGCGAAACAGCATCATTACCAGCCCAGCATTCATGCGCGTTCCCTGCGAGAAAACCGCAGCTACACTATAGGACTGGTGGTGCCGGAAATCACGAACTATGGTTTTGCGGTGTTTTCTCATGAACTGGAAACATTGTGTCGTGAGGCCGGTTTCCAGCTTCTGATCTCCTGTACCGATGAAAATCCAGGGCAGGAAACGGTGGTAGTGAACAATATGGTATCGCGTCAGGTGGACGGGCTGATAGTGGCCTCTAGTTCGTTAAACGACGCAGATTATCAAAAGCTTAGCGAACAACTTCCGGTTATCCTCTTTGACCGCCGTATGAATGACAGTTCTTTGCCATTGGTGATCACCGATTCCATTACCCCCACGGCCGAACTGGTGGCAGAAATTGCCCGTCAGCATCCAGATGAAATCTATTTTCTCGGCGGTCAGTCGAGACTCTCCCCGACGTGCGATCGCCTTGAAGGCTTTAAACAGGGGCTGGCGAATGCCGGCGTTGAACTGCGTCCGGAATGGATCATTCATGGTAACTATCACCCAAGCTCAGGCTATGAAATGTTTGCCGAGCTTTGCGCGCGATTAGGCCGCCCTCCCAAGGCGCTTTTTACGGCGGCGTGTGGCCTGCTGGAAGGGGTTTTGCGCTACATGGGGCAGCATAATCTTTTGCAGTGCGATATGCGTCTGGCAAGCTTTGACGATCACTATCTGTATGATTCACTGACCGTTGCGATTGATACAGTGCGCCAGGATAATCGTCAGCTGGCATGGCATTGCTTTGATTTAATTGGCAAGCTGATTGAAGGGGAAACTCCGGAACCGTTGCAACGTAAACTGCCTGCGACATTGCAGCGACGGTACAAGACCAGTCAATGAGATGGAAGAAAGACCGGATACCTCAGTTTAACTGGCACTTTTTTCAGGGGGAACTTACACCGGCAACCGACAACACACAGCAGTTTTCCGAGCGCTTATTGAAAGACGCGCACGTTTTAATCGCCCCTGGTACAGGGTTTGGCGCAGGGGGGGAAGGGGATATTTGTATCAGCCTGACGACTGACGACACCGCGCTGGAACGTATTGCGGCGCTGCAGTTGTTTGCGTGATTTTCTAGCTGCCCAAAAACCGCGAGCGGCGGTCAATAGAAACCGTATCGACTAAGAGAGGAGGCCGAGGAAAGACCTCCTCCCTGAAAACAGTGCCAGTTTAAAGAAGGTGAAAGCGTCAGGATAGATTAATCTGTTTGCGAATGGTCAACTCACACTAGCGACCGGAGCTGTTCCCGCATATATGAAGTAAAGTATTCAGGATTTTTAATCACAACACGGTCTGCGGACTCAATTTTAGTCGCCCATCCGGCCACTTTTTTCGTGAACTCGGTATTCCATCCCTCCTGGTGACCTCGTGCAGTAACATCGGCTGCGCTAGCCGGTACCCCCAAATCTTTTAAATACTTAAACATCCCCTTAGCTGTACTTTCATCCATGGGATGTGGCGCTGGCACGGATGTATTCATAGCGCCAATGTAGTCCAGTGCTTTATCAATTACTGTTGGCATACTCTTATCCTTAAAATTAACCATGCAATGAACAAGCCTATAATATGGACTAAAATTAATTGTGATATCAAAGATGCGCATCACATTTATTTCATTTTTCCTTCATCGGGGCGGTTTTTTCCAGATCCACTGGTGCGGCGCATGTACTCATGCGCTGCAGATTCCGTTGCTGAACTGAGTTTTACATCTCTGCGATCAGTGCATTATCGCTGAAGATAAATATGCCATCATCGCTTCCCTGGCACCTGCGGCATCACGCTGAAAAACCTTATCTAAGATAGCCTGGTGAGCGTTAATGATTTGCTTCCGGTGTTCACTGATACTGTGGATGAATAAATCCGCTGTCATGGATTTTTCCAACGGTACGTGAAGAGCCTGCAGTAAAAGCACATAGAGCGGATTCCCTGATGATTGAGCTAAAATCAGGTGAAAACAGGTGACATGAATGATGAACTGCTGATGATTACCAAGGGCTTCATGTAGTTTTTCCATTTCCATGCGTAACCGGGAGAAATCGTCCTCCGTTCCATACTGTGCCGCCAGCATTGCGTGATGAGATTGAGCATGTAGTTTCTGACATGGTCGGAGAAGGGATTTTTCTCAATCATAGGTGTGATCATGCTCATTTAGGCTCTCTTCCTCGTTAATAGCCATTCGGCACAGCTCAATTAGAGGGGGGTCTTGATAAGCAGGCCGTCGTAACCAAGCGTCGGCCCGCTTCTGGATGAGAGAGAGGTATCGAAAGGTAGGAACAACAGTACCTGCTGCACCTCATTCCCCAGGCTCCTTCTTGTTACTTATTCCACCGAAGCATCCTTAATGGGGGCACGGACAAGGAATATATATGACAACGCGCCCAGCACTGTCACACCAGCACAGATGGTCAGTGCCAAATGGAAGGAGTGTGTAGTGTCTAAAATCCAGCCAGTAACAATCGGCGCGAACGAGGCGAAAATAAAACTTGCGAAGTTCTGGATACTACCCACCGATGCCGTCATACGTGAAGATACAGCAACGTGGATTAAGCCCCAGCAAGACGTCCCTGCAAAGTGGATGCAGAACAGAGCCATGCCAATCAATAGGACTGCGCTGGTTGTCGTCGTGGCTTGCGGTACAAAAAAGGTGAACGAAGCGGAAAGCAGCATACCGATAATAATAGACAGCTTACGGCTTTTAATCGGTGCCATACCGCGCTGTACTAAGAAGTCAGTCACGTAGCCATTAAGTAACATCCCTGCAGCGCCAAACAGGAAGGGAATAGCGGCCAACATACCCGTACTTTTCAGGTCCAGATTGTAAGTAGTTTGCAGGTAGCCCGGTAACCAGGCGAGGTACAACCACGCAGTATAGTTGATACCACTGAAGCCCAGCATCATGCCCCACATGGTGCGGTTGCGGAACAGTCCACGCCACTCACGAAAACTCAACGGATCACGACGATCACTAATGCTGCCCGAGTTTAGGTAAGTTAATTCCCCGGTGGTTAATTTAAACTGCTCGCGATTGCGATATAGCATATACCAGCCGATGGACAGTACCATCCCCAACACACCGATGGTGACAAACATGCCACGCCAACCAATGGCCAGCAGAATAATGGCCAGAAGAGGTGGACTGACGGCGTTACCAATTACGGAAGCGGCGTTAAAAATGCCCATTGGGCGACCACGTTCTTTAATATTAAACCAGTCGTTAATCACTTTTACACCGCATGGATTCATCGGTGCTTCGCCAATACCCAAACCAATGCGTACCAACACAAATTGCGAAAAATTATGCACTAATCCAGCTGCTGCCTGGAAAAATGACCAGACAAACATGCCAAGTGCCAACATAATACGCGGACCTTTACGATCCAACAGCGGCCCACAAGGGAGTTGGGCAATACCATAAGCCAGTGAAAATGCCGAAAGCAGGACGCCAATTTCCGTGCCGCTCAGACCAAGGTCTTCACGTATGGTCATGTTGGCGACAGACAGAGAACTGCGATCAAGATAGTTAACGATCGCTGCCAGGAATAAAAGCACCATCGTTACAAACTGAATTCGTTTAATTCTCGGACTACGCTCTAATACACCATCTGGTGGTGCCGGAATATCCTGATTTATTGTATCACTTAAACCAGGTTGACCTCCGGCCATAATATTTTCTCTATCCATACCTTACCCCTTTTCATTCACACCATTTTTTTTGGCAATAAATCCGTCAAAAAAGGTATGCGGTAAATTATTTTACGTAATTGAAACGGCTCTCTATCTTTCTCAATTCGCTCACAACCAACTAATAACTTAGATTCAAAATAAAAGTAATGGAGGGGTAATTTATTTTCGTTGATGCTCTTACGAATTCGTGCTGTCGATAATGTTTTTATGTTTTTAATCGGTACTTAATGTTCACGTCGACAGCGTTTGGTTTATAGAGCGAATCATGGACTGTTTAGCTGTGTGGAGATGGGCACGTAGAGCCTGTGTCGCTCCCAGATCGTTACGGCAAATCAGTGCACTCAGGATGGTCATGTGTTCGTTAATCGCGACAATGTTACGCTGCTTAAGGTCACTCTCATCCCATTGATAATGAAAGTGAAAAATAACAGAGATAATCTCCAGAGAGAGCTCAAAGAAAGTGTTTTGCGCCGCACTAAGGATAAGTGCGTGAAAGTCGTGGTCCAGTTGCGAAAACATCCGATAATTATCGCCAATGCTGTCACGTAGCATGCGGTGACGGTTGAGTAACGCTTTAGCCTTCTGCCACAGTTCGTCACCATCTGGCCGATTCAAAAATTGTTGCAGAGAGTGGGTTTCAAGCATTTCACGTAGTTCAAATAGTTGCTCAGCGTAGTTCAGATCGAATTGCTTCATACACCACTGACCACGACGTTCGCTGACAATAAGATTGTAGCGACTAAACCTCAGCAAATATTCCCTTACCACTACTGGGCTTACACCAGTTGCTTTAGCCAATTGGATCTCTGAAAACGACTCTCCAGCGCGTAGCTGTCGATGGTTAATCATGTTGAAAAATGCGTGTTCAAATATTTGGTTCTGTTCTTCATAGCTGGCAGAAATGCAGTCAAAACCGTCGTTTTGATCCGGAATACGAACCATGCTGTAATCGTGACCTATTTTTTCCAGCACACCGCGAGCAGTAAGGTGTTCCAGGATATGTCGAACCGTAGTGCGACTGATATTGTACATCTCAGCCAGTGCTGATTGAGATGGCAGCGGTGAAGGTACATAACCTTGCGCTATACCGGTAATGATCTGGTTAATCACGTTATGACGTAGGTTTTGTGAACGACTCATAGTTTACCCTTGCAATTTTTCAACCATTAAAAACACATTTAAAACATTTTTATCAGAGGTATTTCACAAATTAAGCCAACGTTTTAAACGCGATTTAATTTTTTCATCAATAACAGACGCAACTTAAAAAAAGGAGAGATGAAAATGACTTTGATGAAATCACTGGTGTGTTTAGAACCGAAAAAAATGGAATACCAAGAGCGCGAAAACCCCATTCCTGGTGATAATGAAGCACTATTGAAAATAAAATCCGTAGGAATTTGTGGTACCGATATTCATGCCTGGTCTGGTAATCAACCTTTTTTTAGTTACCCACGTGTATTAGGGCATGAAATATGTGGAAAGGTTATTAGTCTGGGAAGTAAGGTCAAACATTTATATTGTGGACAATTGGTTGCGGTAATCCCTTATGTCTCCTGCGAGAAATGCCCAGCTTGTCAGAATGGGCGCTCTAATTGCTGTGAAAATATCTCAGTGATTGGTGTGCATCAGGATGGTGGATTTAGCGAGTATCTCAGTGTACCGGTCAGTAACCTGTTGCCTGTAGATGGCATCACCCAAGATGCGGCTGCGCTGATTGAACCATTTGCCATTAGCGCCCATGCAGTGCGCCGGGCAGACATCCACTCTGGCAATGAGGTATTGGTGGTAGGTGCTGGCCCTATTGGTCTGGGTGCGGCAGCCATTGCAAAAGCCGATGGCGCAAAAGTGATTGTCGCTGATACCAGTGCAGAACGCCGTGCCCATGTTGAGCAGAATCTGGGGCTGGAGACCATCGATCCTTCAAGGGAAGATTTTGAATCTCAGCTACGTGGTAAATTTAATGGGTCGCTGGCGCAAAAACTCATTGATGCCACGGGCAATCAGCATGCAATGAACAACACGGTGAATCTGATCCGTCATGGAGGTAGCATCGTTTTCGTCGGGCTATTCAAGGGAGATCTGCAGTTCTCCGACCCTGAATTCCACAAAAAAGAGACCACCATGATGGGGAGCCGCAATGCTACGCCGGAAGACTTCGAGAAAGTCGGGCGCTTAATGGCGCAAGGCAAACTCACGGCCAACATGATGCTGACACACCGCTATCATTTTGATTCACTGGCAGAAACGTTTGAAAGCGATGTTATCAATAATCGGCAATTAATTAAGGGTGTTATTCAGTTCTGATTTATAAGCCATTAATAATTAATGTTTTTTTTGCGCGAATCAAACGTGAGACGGGATAGTTTTGTCTGCAAACTGGAATCTAAAAAAAATGAAAAAACTGAATCGTAATGATTTTCAAGGGGCTAGCTACCCCACCAGAATTATTCAGTTTGGTGAAGGTAATTTTCTGCGAGCCTTTATAGACTGGCAAATTGATTTACTTAATGAACACACCGGTCTGAATGCTGGAATTACGATTGTACGCCCGATTGACACTGAATTTCCGCCATCTCTTAATAACCAGGATGGTCTCTATACCACTGTGATCCGTGGACTGAACGATCAGGGTGAAAAGGTTCAGGAATTTCGGCTTATTCGCTCCGTGAATAATGAGATTAATATTTATCATGATTACGATGCTTATCTTGAACTGGCCCGTAGTCCTGATATCCGCTTTGTATTTTCTAATACTACTGAAGCAGGTATTAGTTATCACCCGGACGATAAGTTTGAAGATGCTCCTGCAGTGAGCTTCCCGGCAAAACTTACGCGTTTGTTGTTCGAACGATTTAGTTATTTTGACGGTGCAATGGATAAAGGTTGGGTCATCATCCCTTGTGAACTTATCGACTATAACGGCGAAGCACTGAAGAGTTTGGTACTGCGCTATGCCGAAAAATGGCAGCTTTCTGATGCATTTATCAACTGGGTAAATGAGGCTAATACAGTTTGTTCAACGCTAGTTGACAGGATAGTCACCGGTTATCCCCGTGAAGAAGCTGCGACGATTGAACAGGAGCTGGGTTACCACGACGCGTTTCTGGACACCGCCGAGCACTTTTATCTGTTCGTGATCCAAGGGCCACAATGGCTGGAACAGGCGCTACATCTGGATCGTCTCTCGCTGAATGTTCGTATTGTTGACGATATTAAACCGTACAAAGAACGTAAAGTGGCAATCCTTAATGGCGCACACACGGCACTAGTGCCAGTAGCATGGCTGGCAGGAATGAATACTGTCGGTGAGGCAATGGATGATAAAACCATTTGCAGCTATGTGGAAAAAGCTATCCGTGAGGAGATTATTCCAGCACTGGATCTGCCACATGATGAATTGGTCTCTTTTTCCAGGGCGGTTACGGGGCGATTCAAAAATCCGTTTATACGCCATCAACTCCTGTCGATTGCGCTCAATGGAATGACAAAATTCCGTACCCGCATTTTGCCGCAACTGTTGGTCGGACAGAACACCACTGGTGAACTCCCTCCGTGCCTCACATTTGCATTAGCGGCACTGGTTGCATTTTATCGCGGTGAGCGAAATGGTGAGTCATATCCTTTACAGGATGATGAACGCTGGCTGACACGTTATCAGCAACTATGGACGCAACAGCAACAAGGTATGTCGCTGGATATATTGGTAAAGGATGTCCTTGCGGATATAGAACATTGGGGTGAGGACTTGCGAGATGTACCGGGGCTTGTCGAGCAGGTCACTAACAATCTGCAAGCGATTATCACTAAGGGTATGCGTGCCGCAGTCTCAGAAATCGTAGCCCTTTAACAGAACATTCTTATCATCTGTAACAACCAGTCGGCCTCTTTCTGAGGCCGACTCGGATCTTCCTATCCAACAGCCATTGATCTCCTCCCTGAAAACAGTGCCAATCTAAACTGAAGTATCCGGTCTTTCTTCCCTCTTACAGAGAAACACATCAGCCATGAAAAAGATCCGTTATATCGAAGAACGGATATCATTCTTAAATGCTTCCATCAGGTCTTCAGCATAACCTTCCGACCAGTTAAGGCGTTTGTATTCGTGCCATTCCAACGCGATAGCTTTGAAAGTATTTTCTACATTAGCTTCTGACGAATGTTTAACTGCATGTGGGGTATCTCATTTCATTGAACGGGCATCTACCCCAAATGTACCCCGCATGGGTGTAAATTTCTTTAGGCGATAGAAGACGCTGAAATACAGATGTATGGCTATGTTGGTTGGTTTTATGGGGTTTTGTAGACTTGAGAAGACACTGGGAGAAATCGAAATGGTACGCCCTACAGGGCTCGAACCTGTGACCTACGGCTTAGAAGGCCGTTGCTCTATCCAACTGAGCTAAGGGCGCACTGAAAGTGCTGTTTTGTATCGTACCATGTTTTCGGGACGCTCGGATTATACGGTCAGTACCTTTCTAGTCAATGGCTTTTCAACCACCTGCGCGACAATTAAGCATAAAGTCTCAACAATGCCTGACAGCGAGCCGCGCTTCTGACAAAATAGAAACATTCCCCTCCCTTTTTGATTACAGACGGAATCATCTGACTGATGGCAGCAAAGATTATTGACGGTAAAACGATTGCGCAGCAGGTACGGCTTGAAGTGGCAGAAAAAGTGAAAGCCCGAATTGCCGCTGGAAAACGAGCTCCAGGACTTGCAGTTGTGCTGGTTGGCGAGAACCCTGCATCGCAGATTTATGTCGGTAGTAAACGTAAAGCATGTGAAGAAGTGGGTTTTATTTCTCGCTCGTACGATTTGCCTGACACCACCACGGAAGCAGAGCTGCTGGAGCTGATTGATTCGCTCAACGCAGATAACGAAATCGACGGTATCCTGGTGCAACTGCCGCTACCTGCGGGCATCGACAACGTGAAAGTTTTAGAACGTATCGACCCGGATAAAGATGTGGATGGTTTCCACCCGTACAACGTTGGCCGCCTGTGCCAGCGTGCGCCGCGTCTGCGTCCTTGTACGCCACGCGGTATCGTGACGCTGCTTGAGCGTTATGGCATTGATACCTACGGCCTGAACGCCGTGGTGATTGGCGCATCTAACATTGTTGGCCGCCCGATGAGCATGGAACTGCTGCTGGCTGGCTGCACGACCACCGTTACCCATCGCTTCACTAAAAACTTGCGCCATCACGTCGAGAACGCCGATCTGGTGATTGTTGCGGTTGGCAAACCTGGCTTTATTCCAGGTGAGTGGATCAAGGAAGGGGCGATTGTGGTTGATGTGGGTATTAACCGTCTGGAGAGTGGTAAAGTGGTCGGCGACGTAAATTATGATGAAGCTGCCGCCAAAGCCTCGTATATTACGCCGGTTCCGGGTGGCGTTGGCCCAATGACCGTC
This sequence comes from Buttiauxella sp., assembly GCA_035271785.1. GTDB lineage: Bacteria > Pseudomonadota > Gammaproteobacteria > Enterobacterales > Enterobacteriaceae > Buttiauxella. The sequence continues at coordinate 21 of DATERH010000068.1, read as the reverse complement.
GCCACTCTTATCCAGAATACC
>DATERH010000067.1:0-6032 GCA_035271785.1 Buttiauxella sp. | reverse complement strand
TATTAAGCGCACAGATAATAGGGCCTGCTTCCCTGGTAAGCAAAAACTAACCACTTCAATGTTTCTGAAATTTCATCTTGTGTGCTGGGAAAAACAACCAGTAGAGCCTTGTCGAAAACCCGTGTAGAATCGCCCGGTTTTTAAATTCTGTTTACTTTGTGAGCGTGACCTGTATGCAACAACCCCGTATTGGCTTTGTCTCCCTCGGCTGCCCGAAAAATCTCGTTGATTCTGAACGGATCTTAACTGAGCTGCGCACCGAAGGTTACGATGTAGTGCCTAGCTATGATGATGCCGATATGGTTATCGTTAACACCTGCGGCTTTATCGACAGTGCCGTGCAAGAGTCGCTCGAAGCGATTGGTGAAGCACTGAACGAAAATGGCAAAGTGATTGTGACCGGCTGTTTAGGGGCCAAAGAAGATCAAATCCGCGAAGTGCACCCTAAAGTTCTGGAAATCACCGGCCCACATAGCTACGAGCAAGTTTTGCAGCACGTTCACCACTATGTGCCAAAACCTAAACACAACCCGTTCCTGAGCCTGGTGCCAGAACAAGGCGTGAAACTGACTCCACGTCACTATGCGTATCTGAAAATTTCTGAAGGCTGCAACCACCGTTGTACTTTCTGCATCATCCCTTCCATGCGTGGCGACCTTGATAGCCGCCCGATTGGTGATGTGCTGTCTGAAGCAAAACGTCTGGTTGATGCCGGTGTTAAAGAACTACTGGTTATCTCTCAAGACACTTCTGCTTACGGCGTGGATGTTAAGCATCGCACCGGTTTCTATAACGGTGAGCCGGTGAAAACCAGCATGGTGAGCCTGTGTGAGCAACTGGCAAAACTCGGCGTCTGGACGCGTCTGCACTACGTTTACCCGTACCCGCACGTTGACGATGTGATCCCATTGATGGCCGAAGGTAAGATCCTGCCTTATCTGGATATTCCTTTGCAGCACGCCAGCCCACGCATTCTGAAGCTGATGAAGCGCCCAGGCAGTGTTGACCGTCAGTTGCAGCGCATTAAGCAATGGCGTGAGATTTGCCCGGACTTGACGCTGCGTTCCACCTTCATTGTTGGTTTCCCCGGTGAAACCGAAGAAGATTTCCAGATGTTGCTCGATTTCCTGAAAGAAGCACGCCTGGATCGCGTCGGCTGCTTTAAGTTCAGCCCAGTTGAAGGTGCAACGGCCAACGAACTGCCGGATCCGGTACCTGAAGAAATCAAAGAAGAACGCTGGAACCGTTTCATGCAGCTGCAACAGCAGATTTCTGCTGAACGTCTGCAAGAAAAAGTGGGCTGCGAAATTCTGGTGATCATTGATGAAGTTGATGAAGAAGGCGCGATTGGCCGCAGCATGGCTGATGCTCCAGAAATCGACGGTGCGGTTTACCTGAATGGCGAAACCAAAGTGAAACCGGGTGATGTGGTGCGCGTGAAAGTTGAAAACGCGGACGAATATGACCTGTGGGGTTCAGTGGTTTAATCCTTCAAAAGAGCCTTTCCAGTTTGGAAAGGCTTTTGACTTTAACGACCTAATTCCTGCTCCATTTGCACGACCATTTTATTATCAATCCTGAAAAACCACACCGTTACTGCCAGCAATAAATGCAGCACACCGGGTATCGCAGTGGAAAGTAACGTGATCCCCGCCAAAGACAATGGTGTCTGGTTTTCCATACCGGAACGGTAAGCCACGACGGTCAGTACTACGCTGACGATAACTCCTGCTACTGCCCAAGCCAGCTTGACAAAAAATAGATTAAACGCAAAGTTCATGCCCGATGAACGGCGGCCTGACTTCCATTCACCATACGTATCGGCAAAGGTCACAAGGGTGAAGTGCATCGGTAAAATAAAACCCAACACGACACAACAAACAAAGACTAAAACCAGCCACACAGTGGTCGCTGTCCCGGGAACAAACCATACTGCGAAGTGAGCAAGTGCCAGAACCATATTCACCCAGAAATAGAGGGTTTTAATCTCAAAACTGCGCGTCAAATATTGCACCAGAATTGAACCTGTAATTCCTCCCAACGTCGCCATGCCAAAAAATAATGAGGTATAGGTCGCATCACCATGCAGCACATAAGTAATGAAATACATGGCGACCCCACCTTTAGTGTTAAAGATGCTGATGATCAACAACGACATCACAAAGGTCAGCAAAAGCTGATCATTACGACGGATGCTTTTCAGGCTTTCATGAAGGTTAAACGTATGATTGTTTCGAGCCACTACTCGCTCTTTCACACCATAAAAGCACAGTAGAAACATCGCGATGGCTAAACATGCCAGAACGCCTACACCATACTGATATCCCCGAACCGCATTCCCCTTGCCAAAGTAATCCACCATAATGGGCAAACCAACCGAGACGGCGAAACCCGCCACGCCACACAACGCAAAACGCCAGGACTGGCATGAAACAAGTTCCAGCGGATTAGTGGTGATTTTGGTGATCAATGCGCAATAAGGCACGTTGTTGAGGGAATAAAGCACCGAGAGCGCAAAGTAAGTCACAACCGCGTAAAGCACCTTCCAGTGATAAGCCAAATCCGGGACGCTAAAAGTCAGAAATGCAATCAGCCCTAATGGAATTGCTGTCCAGAGTATAAACGGCCGAAACTGCCCCATTTTGGTCGAGGTGCGGTCAGCAATAACCCCGATCAGTGGATCAGAAATAGCGTCAATCACACGCAGCACCAGGAATAGTGTTCCCACCACTGCCGGTGTTAGCCCAAAAATATCGGTATAGAAGAACGTTAAAAAATTCGAAATAAGACCGGTAACAATCGTTCCACCTGCGTCTCCAAGCCCGTAACCTATTTTTTCACTTACCGAGAGTCTTGCCAGCCCAACTGAGGAACTGGCCACACCCAAATCATTAGATATTCCACTCATCATGCTCTCCACATTTACCCGTGTCAGAATGGACGAATCAGCCCCAGAACCTCAGCGCCATCACGAACCAGCAAAGGCAACGTGTCGAGTGGTGCAGCAACGCTGATAAACTGGCCGCCCTCATGGCGTTCACCCGATACCACGTCAACCCACACAGTGTTACCGGGTAGCCAGACACGACGTTGCCTCTCTCCTGCGTTAACCACTGGCGCAACCAGAACATCTTCACCAAACAGATATTGGTCGGTTATCTGCCAGGCTTGCTCATCCTCGGGATAGTGATAAAACAGCGGGCGCATTAACGGCTCGCCTGTCTCATGAGCTTGCTGCATGAGTTTGCGTAGGTACGGCCGCAGCCTTTCTCGTAGCGTTGCGTAACGGCTGAGAATGGCAAAGGTGGATTCACCAAAACTCCATAGCTCGTTGCCTGCTCCGGTGTTGCATTGTGCGATACCGTCACGGTAAGGGATCTCTGGTTCAGTAATGGGATCTCGGTGTCCGTGCATGCGCAGAACCGGGCTGAATACCGCCCACTGGAACCAGCGTACGAGTAGCTCATGAAAAGCTGGGTCACTCACATCACCGCCATGGAATCCACCAATATCAGTGGTCCACCACGGGATACCCGCCATGCCCATGCTTAACCCAGCGCAGAGTTGGTTACGCATCGACGCAAATGATGAGTGGATATCGCCAGACCAAACCAAGGCGCCGTAGCGCTGGCTCCCGGCCCATGCGCAGCGCACCAGGCTTACCGGATTACTCTGCCCCGCTTCGCGCAGACCGTCGTAAAAAGCCTCGGTATAATGCAGTGGATAGATATTGCCCGTTTCAAGGGTATTACCTATGTGATAACGATAGTTATCAAAATCATAGACACCATATTCTGGCTCAGCCTCATCAAGCCAGAATAGGTTCACGCCATTGTCAAAATAGTTCCTCTTACAGACATCCCAGACGAACTGGCGAGTCTCAGGATTCGTAGGGTCGATAAAGCGGCTATTACCTAAAAAATCGAAGTTAATGTTTAGCCCTTTGCGGGTATTCACCAGCAAGCCCTGCTCGTTCATCGCCGGATAATTTTCACTTTTCACATCCACCGTCGGCCAGACTGATACCATCAATTCCGTACCCATTTCCTTGAGTTCTGCGGTCATCGCAGCGGGATCGGGCCATTCCCGTGAATCAAATTTCCAGTCGCCCTGCACTGGCCAATGGAAGAAATCGGCGACAATCACCGCCAGAGGAATCCCGCGATCACGATACTCACGTGCCACACTCAGCAACTCATGCTGGGTGCGATAACGTAATTTGGATTGCCACAGACCCAGTGCAAATTCGGGCATCAAAGGGGGTTTACCGGTGGCGTCCGCATAGTTTCTGATGATTTCCGCAGGGGTATCCCCTGCCGTTATCCAATAATCAATATGCGATGCGGCCTGAGCATGCCAGCGCGTTTCGTTATTCGCAAAAATAGCTTCGCCTACCGCGGGGTTATTCCATAAAAACCCATATCCCAGGCTCGACACCATAAACGGCACGCTGGCCTGAGAGTTTCGTTGCGCTAATTCAATAGCACACCCTTTTAAATTAATAAAAGGTTGCTGATATTGCCCCATACCACATATTTTTTCATTAGGGTTAGCTTCAAACCTGACATTTATTTCCATGGCATTTCCGGCCAGCGGTTTCATCTCGCGACCAGAAATTTTTAAAGCACTTATTTTCTTTTGTGGTTGATTTCCCGCATTCCAGAAATGCTCACCGTTGTCTCTTTGCCGCCATAACTCCTCCAGTATGCATTCATTTTTCTGGTTATAGAAAGCAACCCGTCCCTGCTGGTCAACGCAGGCTCTAATATTTCCGTTAATTATCATTAGATTTTCATCATGGCGTTCAAATGCCACCAGAAAATCAGGTTGTTCAAGCAGTGCCCTGGTTGGAATATCAAGGCTTTCAGGTTGCATACCTGAAATAATTCGAAAACTATCTTTGCCCCATGGATAAATGGCAAGAAAATATCCATTCCATGACCAATATAGCGAGTTATCTTTAATTTGTAGGGTATTCATCATGGCCTCAATTTATTTATGGGAAGTTATAATTATGATTCCGTAAACGTTTCCGATCCTGGTTAACATTAAGTATTAAGTCAATAACGGAACTAGCCATATAAGCAAAAGGATGCAAGAGTTGTGATCTCGCGTTTATTATTTAAATATTCACAGGTCAAGCGTGATATATTTATGCGGCAGTCATCCCAAATGGTTAAACTTAGCAGAGTAAAATATAGCTATGGCGTAATCGTCCATGTGTGGGAAAAGGAATAGATGAATATCAAAGAGTTGGCAAAAATACTGGATCTCTCCATCGCCACCGTTTCAAGAGCACTAAATAGCCACCCTGAAGTCAGTATGGCAACGCAAAAGCGCGTACTTGAGGCGGCAAATTTCTATGGTTATCGCCCCAACGCCGCTGGCAGAAATCTGCGCAAGGGTAAGGTCAACACGGTTGCGCTCCTGCTACCATCAGGTGAACGTGACAATTTTTACACGGCCTCTTTTTTCATGCGCGTTGCTGCGGGTCTGCAAACCCGCCTGCGCCAGCAGGATATCGACACCATCCTGCATCTGGCACTGGACGATGCAGATGAAAAACTGTGGCTACAAAAAATTGTTGAGCAACGCAAAGCCGACGCAGTCATATTGACCAACACTCAAATCAACGATCCACGTATTGAGTATTTGCATAAGAATAATTTCCCGTTTGCCACGCTCGGACGCAGCTCTACCCTGAATGGTGAATTCAACTGGGTAGATCTGGATTTTGCTACGGTGGCAAAAGAAGCGGTGCAACAGGGGAAAATGGCGGGATATCAAAATATTGCGCTGGTCACGTTGGAAAAAGCGAGTGCACAGGGAGCTATCTTCACAGAAGCCTGGCGCGACGCCTTACGCCAGCAAAACCTGAAGGTGAATGAAGCATATCTCTTCCAGGGTGAAATCAGTGAGGCGTCCGGTTTCGAGGCGCTGCGTTATTTCCACCAGTTGCCCACCCCTCCTGACTACATCATCTTTCTTAGCGACTTACAGATGCTAGGAGCAAGCTTTTATACCCGGCAACA
>DATERH010000066.1:0-16744 GCA_035271785.1 Buttiauxella sp. | reverse complement strand
GGTGACGATAACCATTGCCGCACCCAGCTTACGTTGGTAGCGATTCAGGCACTCTTTATCCAGATTCCGACCATACAGAAGCCAGCCACTGCGGCCAGCACGGTAATCGAGCGGCATAACTTCATCGCCACTTAACGATAGTGGCAAACCAGGCCAGAGAGATACGTCGGTCGGCAAGTCGCACCAGGTCAGACTATTTGGCATCACAGCTCCTGAAAATATTAATATATCCCTCACCAACACCCCTGTAATTCGAATGTTGAAGGGTAATCTGAACAAAACAACGCATGAGGCTACCTTGTCTGCACAGCTTCTGGCAACATTAAACTGTGCCGTCAAACCGGCAATCTTTCTAAGGTGCATTATGGCTCGGGCAAAAATGAAATTTAAGCAGCATCGTGCAGTGATAGTGCTTATCTGCCTCGCACTTTTAGTCGCGTTGATGCAGGGGGCCGCGTGGTTTAGCCAGAAGCATCAGCAAGCCCGTAATATGGAACTTGAAGAACTGGCAAGAACGCTGGTGCGACAGGTGGGCTATAACCTTATTCCCGAAATGAAATCTAAAAATCCTGATGAGAAAAAGATTTCTACGGTGTTGAATTTATTGACTCAGAACAGCCGCATACTGGATGCAGGTGTTTACGACAATAACGGTAGCCTAATCATACGCGCGGGTGAAGGGATCGACGTGCGCGATAGGCTTGCCCTGGATGGTAAAAAAGCAGGCAGTTACTTTACTCGGCAAATTGTTCAGTCAATGGAAGATAAAGATGGGCCAGTGGGCTATCTGCGTATCACGCTCGATACACACACACTGCCAACTGAAGCCAAGCAAGTGGATAACACCACCAATATTCTGCGCCTGATGATGTTACTGGCGCTGGCCATTGGCATTGTGCTGACGCGCACGCTTTTGCAGGGAAAACGCACGCGATGGCAACAATCCCCTTTTCTTCTGACGGCAAATACCGAAGTTAAAGAAGACGAGGAAGAAGCGAGCGCCAATAAACCCCAATAAAAAGGATTTCTACTGTGACCACATTACGTCTGCTTATTTCAGACTCCTACGATCCGTGGTTCAACCTGGCGGTGGAAGAGTGTATTTTCCGCCAGATGCCAGCGACCCAACGTGTGCTGTTTCTATGGCGTAACGCGGATACGGTGGTGATTGGTCGGGCGCAAAACCCGTGGAAAGAGTGTAATACTCGACGTATGGAAGAAGACAACGTCCGGCTGGCAAGACGCAGTAGCGGCGGGGGCGCGGTATTCCACGATTTGGGCAATACCTGTTTCACGTTTATGGCAGGAAAACCGGAATACGACAAAAGCGTATCGACCGCAATTGTGGTCAATGCGCTCAATACTCTTGGCATCAGTGCCACCGCTTCCGGGCGCAACGATTTGGAAGTCGATACTGCTGAAGGGGTGCGCAAAGTCTCGGGCTCAGCGTATAAAGAAACCCTGGATCGCGGTTTCCATCATGGCACTTTATTGCTGAACGCCGATTTAAGCCGCCTGGCAAACTACCTGAATCCCGATAAGAAAAAGCTTGAAGCCAAGGGTATTACCTCTGTGCGTGGGCGAGTGGCCAATCTTAGCGAACTCCAGCCGGGTCTGACCCACGAGCAAATTTGTGATGCCGTGCGCGAGGCTTTATTTGCTTATTACGGCGAGCGCGTGGAGGCAGAACACATATCCCCTGATGCCCTGCCGGACTTACCCGGATTTGCTGAAACTTTTGCCCGTCAAAGCAGTTGGGAATGGAACTTTGGCCAGGCTCCGGCATTTAGCCATTTGCTGGAGAGGCGTTTTACCTGGGGTGGTGTTGAACTGCACTTTGACGTTGAGAAAGGGCATATCACTCGCACACAAATATTCACAGACAGCCTAAATCCTGCGCCTCTTGAAGCGCTGGCGGCACGTTTGCAGGGCTGTTTGTATCGAAGCGAAATGTTGCAACAGCAATGTGAAACGCTCATTGCCGATTTCCCGGAGCAAGAAATGGAATTGCGTGAATTGAGCGGGTGGATTGCGCAGACAGTGCGTTAGGCTAGCCGTTTAACGTTTTCCTCAACGGAATCAAGTTGCACTACCATTTCCTTGCCAAGCTCGCCAAACGCCGGGCTAATCTCCTGATTCTGGCTTACCTCGAGCCAGAATTGCCGTGCAAATATCAACATCTCCAACCAGACGTCCCTCGGCACAATGGGATCAATCTGCGGTTTTACCGCTTCTCTGCGCATACTTCCGACACTGTTTGGGGCAAAAGCCATCGGAAGCATGTCGTAAACCGGCGCCAGGGTCAGCGGCATATCAGAGAGGAAGAATGACAGATTCCCGGCGTGCATATCGCTGTTAGCGATCAATCGACCAAACGCCCAAATACGCTGCGTTAAACGTAACGTCGCAGGTTCAACTCTCTTCTGCGCCAACAATTCGGCCATCACTGTCGGCCATGGTTGTGCACCACTGGCAAATTCACTCTTTACCGCTTCAAGAGAGACAATCCCCTTTCGTCCCTGCGCCCCGATACAATCAAAGCGAACGACTTCAAGGAAAGTTTGCCGCCCGGTATCGGTTTGTATTTTTGCGATTGACGCCGGAATTTGTGCCTGGTTAAGAATCCGCAAAGCAATAGCCTCTGCATGAAGCAAGTCTGCCCAACGCTGGCTGTTTTCATTGTGAACAGCAGGTGTAAATTTAACGATGACATGCGCCGGGCCATCCGCTGTTTGCGCATAGCAGGTAAACTTTGGCTGCTCACCACCCGCCGATGACCCTACGATTTCGCCTGCCAGAGCACTGTTTGCCATCTCACGATAAACAGACAGTTTCTCGGCTTCCTGCACGGGCTGCGGCAAAGGCGTATCAAACCAGTTGCGATAACTTCCCTCACCCACCAGCCAACCGCCCAGGTTTTCCGCAACCTGTTGTGACAATGCCAACAGGACATCTTCTTCCTGCCATAAGCGAATATCTTCCGGTAATTCTGTTTGCTGCGCTAAGCGTCGCCCCCACGCACGCCCTAAAAAACCCTGGGGACGCAAATCCGTTAAGTACCATGGGATGCCGCTAAACCATTGAGTAGAGCCATTATTCAGTATTACCAGGCAGCTTCCCTGCGGCCAGATGGGGTACAACTCACCAAAACGCCAAGCCTGCCCCGCATCATCTATTTGCCACAATGGAAACTGCCGGATTTGTCGCACCGGTCTGAGCCTGGCGTATTGGGTCGCTCTGGCCGCTCCCGCTTTAATGACATCACTGTCAGTATTCACCAGACGAGAAAACGTCGCCTGGCTTATCCCCAGGCGCTGACGTAATGTGGTTGCAGTTTGTGGGCCGTGCAGCAGTAAATCTGTCAAAGCGCTCATGTGAATAGATTCGTGAATAGATACTTGAATAGATATATAGCGCTATATCTTTGAAAGGTAAACCTGAAAGAATAATGGAGGATGAAAAATGAATAGATACTTTGAAAAATAAAGGGTGCCTTAGCACCCTTTAGAATCTTACTCTTTGTCGCCCAGTAACACAGATTCAAGAGCAATCTTGATCATGTCGTTAAAGGTCGTCTGACGTTCTTCAGCAGTGGTCTGCTCGTGAGTACGGATATGGTCAGACACAGTGCAGATAGTCAGCGCTTTTGCACCAAATTCTGCTGCCACGCCATAAATACCCGCAGCTTCCATTTCCACGCCCAGGATGCCGTATTTTTCCATCACGTCGAACATTGACGGATCTGGTGTATAGAACAGGTCAGCTGAGAAGATGTTGCCTACGCGAGCATCAACGCCCAACGCTTTAGCAGCATCAACTGCGTTACGCACCATGTCAAAGTCAGCGATGGCTGCGAAGTCATGGTCTTTGAAACGCATACGGTTCACTTTGGAATCGGTGCAAGCCCCCATACCAATAACCACGTCACGCAATTTCACGTCAGTACGTACCGCGCCGCAAGAACCCACACGGATGATTTTCTTTACGCCGAAATCAGTGATCAGCTCTTTGGTGTAAATGGAGCACGATGGAATACCCATACCGTGACCCATTACAGAGATTTTACGGCCTTTATAAGTACCGGTGAAACCCAACATGCCACGCACGTTGTTCACTTCACGAACGTCTTCGAGGAAAGTTTCTGCAATATGTTTTGCGCGCAGCGGATCACCAGGCATCAGTACGACGTCAGCGAAATCACCCATTTCTGCATTAATGTGTGGGGTAGCCATCTTTATTTCCTTTTAAATTGTTTATGCCTGATGGCGGCTCCGCCTTATCAGGCCTACAAAAAATGAATCTTAAGGTGTTAGAGCATGTTCTTGCCGTAATCCATGTCGGACACACCAAAATGTTTGGCTACGGTCTGGCCGATATCCGCGAAGGTTTCACGATGACCTAAAGATCCTGCCTTCACTTTCGGGCCGTAAACCAGTACCGGAATGTGTTCGCGAGTATGGTCGGTACCTTGCCAGGTTGGGTCGCAACCGTGGTCCGCGGTGAGGATCAGAATATCGTCCTCTTTCAACAGTTCCATCAGTTCTGGCAGACGACGGTCAAACAATTCCAGACCTGCTGCATAACCTGCTACGTCGCGGCGATGGCCCCATGAAGAGTCGAAATCAACGAAGTTGGTGAACACGATGGTGTCGTTGCCCGCTTCCTTCATCTCTATGACGGTGGCATCAAACAGCGCATCCAGGCCAGTCGCTTTCACTTTTTTGGTGATACCGACTTCAGCATAGATATCCGCGATTTTACCCACAGAAACGACCTGGCCATTTTTCTCATCAACCAGTTTTTTCAGCACAGTTGGCGCTGGTGGTTCAACAGCCAAGTCATGACGGTTACCGGTACGCTGGAAGTTACCCGCTTTGTCGCCGATAAACGGACGAGCGATAACACGACCAATGTTGTAGCCGCCTTCGGTCAACTCAACGCGTGCGATTTCGCACAGCTCGTAGAGTTTATCCAGGCCGTAAGTTTCTTCGTGGCACGCAATCTGGAACACGGAGTCAGCGGAGGTATAGAAGATCGGCTTCCCGGTTTTCATATGCTCTTCGCCCAATTCGTCCAGAATCACCGTACCGGAGGAGTGGCAGTTACCGAGGTAGCCCGGCAGGTTCGCGCGCTCAACCAGTTTATCCAGTAGTTCTTGCGGGAAGCTGTTTTGCGTTTCAGAGAAGTAACCCCAGTCGAACAGCACAGGAACACCGGCGATTTCCCAGTGACCTGAAGGAGTGTCTTTACCAGATGAAAGCTCATGCGCCCAGCCGTATGCACCGATAACTTCTGCATTACCATCCATACCTGCCGGGATTTTACCGGTAGAACCTTCTGCTGCTTTCACTAACCCAAGACGAGTCAGATTTGGCAGAAGTAATGGCCCTTTACGGCCTTTGTCTGCTTCACCATTCGCACAAGCTTGCGCGATATGGCCGAAGGTGTCAGAGCCAACATCGCCAAAGCGGTCAGCATCTTCAGTCGCACCAATGCCGAAAGAGTCCAGTACCATAATAAATGCACGTTTCATAATTTCTCCTGCGTCGTTGCGCCTGAAACGCCCGAGGGCGTTTCAAAAAGTGATCAGATCAGTATGCCAGCAATTAACTTATACGGCGATACACGACTGGCGTTTCGACAGGTTCCGTACCGTTAACTTTGATTGCCGCTTTTACAGCGCGAGCCGCTTCCTGCCACTGATTTTCACTTGCTGCGTGAATTACAGCCAGCGGACGGGAAATTTCAACGCTATCACCCAGACGCACCATGTCAGTAAAGCCGACGCTGTAGTCAAGAGAGTCGGAAGCCTGGCGGCGACCACCGCCCATCGCCACCACCGCCATACCTAACGCGCGGGTGTCCATTTCTGAAATGAAGCCGGGTTTATCGGCATAAACAGCTTTACTCAGTACCGCGGTTGGCAGGTACTTCGCATAGTTTTCGACGAAGTCTGTTGGGCCTTTTTGTGCCGCGACCATACGTCCGAACACTTCTGCCGCTTTACCGTTGTCCAGAACCGCTTGCAGTTTCAGACGCGCTTGCGCGTCATCCTTCGCCAGATTGCCAGAAAGTAACATTTCTACGCACAGCGCCATGGTGACGGCATGCAAACGAGGGTTACGGTATTCACCGGTCAGGAACTGCACCGCTTCGCGAACTTCAACCGCATTACCCGCGCTGGAGGCCAGCACCTGGTTCATGTCGGTCAGCAGCGCAGTGGTTTTAACACCCGCGCCGTTTGCCACACCGACAATGGCCTCGGCGAGTAATTCAGAAAGCTCATAAGTTGGCATAAATGCGCCGCTACCGACTTTCACATCCATCACCAGCGCATCCAGGCCTTCGGCCAGTTTCTTCGCCAGAATGGAAGCGGTGATCAGCGGAATGGAGTCTACGGTCGCGGTAATGTCACGCGTGGCGTAGAAACGCTTGTCAGCCGGAGCGAGCGAGTTTGTCTGGCCGATAATCGCCACGCCGACATTTTTGATGATGTCGCGGAAACGGTTATCGTCCGGGAAAATATCGAAACCAGGGATCGCTTCGAGTTTATCGAGCGTACCGCCGGTATGGCCTAAACCACGGCCAGAAATCATTGGGATGTAACCACCACATGCCGCCACCATTGGGCCGAGCATTAAGGACGTTACATCACCCACGCCGCCCGTTGAGTGTTTATCAACAATTGGGCCGTTCAGATTAAGGCTCTTCCAGTCCAGCACGGTTCCTGAATCTCGCATCGCCATGGTCAGTGATACACGTTCTGGCATCGTCATGTCGTGGAAGAAAATGGTCATTGCCAGCGCGGCAATCTGCCCTTCGGAGATGGTGTTATCGCGAATACCATTGATAAAGAAACGAATTTCCTCATCACTTAGCGCATGACCATCACGTTTTTTACGAATAATTTCTTGAGCGAGGAACAAGGTAACCCCCTGAGTGCATCAGGTGAAATGCGGTGGAAAAACCGCCGCAAATAAATATTACTCTAAATAATTCGAGTTGCAGGCAGGCGGCAAGAGAACGACAAATTCTTCGGGAACGAATTTGAACAGCCAGAGGCTGGCCTCCAGTGAGAGAGCGCAGCCAACACACCTGCAGCTTGAAGTATGACGAGTAATTAGTAGCCGCTTGCGCTTTTACCGTCACCATGACCGAGCGCTTTTAGCAGGCTCGCGAGCAGGCTGGACGCGCCAAAACGGTAGTGACGGGAATCAGCCCAATCAGCACCAAACAGTTCATCAGCGATAGACAGGAACAGCGCCGCATCTTCAGCAGAACGCACGCCACCAGCAGGTTTAAAACCAACCGTTTTCGCGACACCCATATCACGGATCACTTCCATCATGATGCGCGCGCTTTCAGGTGTTGCGTTGACTGGCACTTTACCGGTAGAGGTTTTGATGAAATCAGCGCCCGCTTTGATAGAAATTTCAGACGCTTTACGAATAAGCGCTTCTTCTTTCAGCTCGCCAGTTTCAATGATCACTTTCAGCAGAACATTCGCGGCTGCACAAACTTCTTTGCAGGCTTTCACCAGGTCGAAACCAACCTGCTCGTTACCTGCGATCAACGCACGGTACGGGAACACCACGTCAACTTCGTCTGCACCGTAAGCGATAGCCGCACGGGTTTCAGCCACTGCAATTTCGATATCATCATTACCGTGTGGGAAGTTAGTCACGGTAGCAATACGGATATCAGGCGTGCCTTGGGCGTTCAGAGTTTTACGAGCAATTGGGATGAAACGAGGATAGATGCAAATCGCCGCAGTATTACCCACCGCTGTTTTGGCCTGATGACAAAGTGCTACCACTTTTTCATTTGTGTCATCGTCGTTCAGGGTAGTCAGGTCCATCAATTTCAGGGCACGCAGACTGCTTGCAATTAAATCGGTCATAACACTCTCCAACAAAAGATATAAAAGTCTCTGGCTTCGAAACTCAACACGTTGGAGCGGACTTGGTTCCTTGAAGAGCAGAGGCAACGCTTGTCGCCATCACGTTGAGATCCGTCTCACCGCACATCATATTTAGCAATGTTATAATTATAACATTCGCCGCATTGATAATTGTGTGTCTTGCTTCACAAAAGCCAAAGGAGAAATTACATACTTTGTACAGTATATGTGATTTAACAGGGTTAGGTAGCGTAAAAATGCGATTCAAAAATAAAAAATGGCCGGCTAAAGTGCCGACCATTGATTTCACAGGGATGTTAATATTTTAACATCATCTTTTTTATAACGACAGGAACACCCCGGCAATTGTTGCACTCATCAGGTTAGACAACGTACCTGCTGCTACAGCCTTCAGGCCCATCTGGGCAATGTCATGACGGCGGTTTGGTGCCATGCTTCCAAGGCCACCAATTAGGATAGCGATAGAAGAAAGGTTAGCAAAACCACACAGCGCGAAGGAGATAATGGCTTTGGTGTGATCTGACAGAACTTGCAGGCCAGCTGCCGCAACGGTGGCGTCATCTTTCAGGTATTCACCGAAATTCAGGTAGGCGACAAATTCGTTGATGATCAGTTTCTGGCCGATGAAAGAACCGGCAACATTAGCTTCGCTCCACGGCACACCGATAACCCATGCCAGTGGTGAGAACAGCCAGCCCAGGATCAGTTCCATCGAGAGTTGCGGGTAGTTGAACCAACCGCCGATCCCAGAAAGCATGCCGTTCAGCAAGGCAATCAATGCCACAAATGCCAGCAACATTGCGCCTACGTTCAGAGCCAGTTGCATACCAGACGCCGCACCGGATGCCGCCGCGTCCAGCACGTTTGCCGGGCGGTCTGGATCGTTTTTCATTGATTCCAGTTCAGGCGCGTCGTTTGGCGTTTCAGTTTCCGGCAGGATGATTTTAGCGAACAGCAGGCCACCAGGTGCCGCCATAAAGGAGGCGGCAATCAGGTATTCCAGTGGCACCCCCATTTGTGCGTAACCCGCCAGAACGGAACCGGCAACCGAGGCCAGGCCACCACACATGACTGCGAACAGTTCTGAACGCGTCATGGTTGCGATATAAGGGCGAACGACCAACGGAGCTTCAGTTTGGCCAACAAAGATATTTGCTGTAGCAGACAGGGATTCGGTGCGGGAAGTTTTCAGGATCTTACGCAGGCCGCCGCCGAGAATACGAATCACAAACTGCATGATGCCCAAGTAGTAAAGCACAGCAATCAGGGAGGAGAAGAAGACGATAATTGGCAGAACGCGCAGGGCAAAAACGAAGCCGCCACCACCAAATACTTCGAACATTTTGTCCGAAACCAATCCACCGAACAGGAAGGAAATACCGGCATTACCGTAAGCGATAACGTTAGCTACCCCTTCAGACATTGCCAGCAGAACTTTACGGCCGACCGGAACATACAGGATTAAAGCCCCGATACCGACCTGAATAAGCCAGGCACCCAGAACAGTGCGCAGATTAATCGCTTTGCGATTACTGGAAAGTAAAACGGCGATCAGCAACAGAACGATCATGCCGATCAATCCCATAAGTAGTTGCATACAGAATCCCTGTGTATTAAGTGGTTAAATTGAAAGCGATCTAAACCTAAAACCAAGGGATTATAACGGTAGTGATGCCCATAAATGCCATAACAATCACGTATTTCTACAATTTTATGGAAGCGCTTGTCTTACAGGGTGATGCTCATCACGCTTTGTTACTGACTATTTCATATTGAATAATTCATTACAGTTACGAATAACAGTATTTGCGATGACCTCCGCCGGCTCTGAACGTAGCGTACAAAGTGTCTGAAAGACCTCAACGACGCGTTCCGGACGGTTAGCTTGTCCTTGCCAGCCATTGAGTGGCATGTCAGGTGCATCGGTTTCCAGCACCAGAGCACTCAGTGGTAATTGCGCCATCACATCGCGCGTTTTGCTGGCTCGCGGATAGGTTATCGTGCCTCCAACTCCAATCTTGTAGCCCATTGCCACAAATCGTTCGGCCTGTTGCAGGCTGCCCGCAAAACCATGCACGACACCTGTTCGCGGTAAGTCGTGGCGTTTTAAATGGGCGGCGAGTTTGTCATGAGTACGGCGAGAATGGAGAATCACCGGCAGATCATACCGTTTTGCCAGTTTTAGCTGAGCATCCAGCATCGCCTCTTGCTGTTCAAAAAGCGGATTATCCATATACAAATCAAGACCTATCTCGCCAATTGCCACGAGCTTATTCGGGCGTTGTTGCAGGTGATGTTCCAGCAGCGCCAGTGACGCCTCCTGGTGTTTGTGAATCACTATCGGATGCAAACCCAGCGCGGCATAAAGCGGTGGATAATGGTCAGCCAGAGCCAGAACTACGCCAAAGCGATCGGCTTCAATGGCCGGAACGATAATTTTTGCGACTCCCGCTTGCGCCGCAAGTGCCAGGCTACTGGCTTCGTTATTGCTAAACGGAGGGAAGTCGAAGTGACAGTGAGTATCGTAAAAGGTCATTGTCACGCCGTACCTTCGTTATTAAAGGTGGAATCGTTCGCCTCTGGGGTTTCAATCACCGCCTGAGAGATAGGTTCCTGAGTTATCACCGTCGGCGCAACCACAACCGTACCTGGCACCACAATGCGGGGGTGATGGCGTGTTATCGGCGGTTTAGTCGCCAGCAGCCTTCCCACCGTCGCGAGGAAATAGCGCCCACACAAAAGGCCCGTTTGATAGTCGGTATTCAGCGCAGGTACTCGGCTTCCTAACGCCATGCTCATCAGCGGTTTCGGTGGATAAATCTCGAAAATGCGCAGTTTACCAGGCGGATTTTCAATAAAGTCCTGTATCTCGCGGTAACTGGCTTCATGATGGTGCACCAAATTGAGCAGGGGTTGCAGGCTGCTATCGCCAAGCCAACGTTCCATGCGTTTAAACCATTCAGGTGTGTAAGACACTTGTGAAGGTACAGTGCGGATAACGACCAACGTTTGAGCACCAAGACGCACGGCTTCTCGCACCGGAATAGCATCACTTATTCCACCATCCTGGTATCCGATACCGTCAATCTCGACCCCACTGCGGTAAAAACCGGGGATAGCACTGGAAGCTTTAAGGATATTTAGCCAACTTGTACTGTTGGGTGAAAAATAACCTGGGGTGTAATCATCACTGCGGCAGGCGCACATATAGAACGCTTTGCCAGACTCAAACAGTTTTTCGCCCGTCGACATCGAAAGCGGAATTTTTGCTGATGTGGCTTCCACCAGCCAGTCGAGATCAATGAGATGACCGCCACGCACAAAGCGCAAAGGATCAAAAAATTCACGGGTAGTTGTAAAACGGGTGATCACTCTTCTGGCATGACCAGGCTGGTGACATACATAAGCGGACAGGTTTTGCGCACCTGCAGAGGTGCCTAAGAACAGGTCAAACGGATTAAAATTAGCGCGCATAAACTCGTCCAGCACGCCGGCTGTAAAGATCCCTCGCTGCCCACCACCTTCACAAACAATGGCAAGTTTTCCGGGACGAAATGCTTTTGACGCAAGCGGCGCAATATTGCCGAGCGTAACGGGTATTCTTTGCCCCACCCTGCTTTCCTTGGTTATCAATCCTTCATCTTTCAAGCCGCAGGGGTGTTGGCTGCACTCAATCACCCCAGCCACCTACTTTAGTAAGCTCCTGGGGATGCTTTCCCTGGCCGCCTACCTGTAACTCGAAATCTAAAGAATCTATCTTGTAGTTTCTGATTTTTGGATTTTGGTTCTTGGATTCTGATTTTGGTCGATTAAAAACGCGAGAGCCAGTCTAAATAGACTGGCTCTCTGGTCTGTCTGAAATGATTATATACCCAAATAATTCGAGTTGTAGGAAGGCGACCAGACTGTAAGTCCCCAGGAGCATAGATAACTATGTGACTGGGGCGAACGGTGCAGTCAACGCACCTACAGCTTGAAGTTTAACGGGTATAGTCGCTACGGGCGTTTTCGCCCCATAAACAGGCTAACCAGGAATAGAATAATACCTACCACGAAGACAATTTTTGCCGCACCTGCCGCGGTACCCGCAAGAGTACCAAAACCCAGTGCTGCAGCAATCAACGCAATGACCAGAAAAATAATGCCCCAACGAAACATAAGCCTCTCCTTATACCATAGTGAACCCGAATCGCTTCTGGATGGGTGCCAGATGCGCACCCATTGGCGATATTTGGTATTGATACTGCGTACGTACTTGCTCCTCCGGGGTACCAGAGAAGAAGGTTTCAGTGTGATCAGTTACTTCACTTTCAGGTCGTTTTTGACGCTTTTAACGCCATCAACTGCTTTTGCAATACTCTCAGCTCGCTCGGACTGTGCGTTTGAATCCACGGTACCCGATAGCTGCACAACACCTTCGGTGGTTTCAACTTTCACTTTGCGCGAAGGCACGATGTCGTCTGCTAAAAGTTTAGCTTTAATTTCGCTGGTGGTTGCAGTATCACCTGCATAACCGCTGACTGAATTATCAGCCCCGTCACGTACATGCAATTTGTCGCTGACAGAAGAAACCCCTTCTACGCCTTTGGCGGCCGTTACCGCTAGCTCAGCCTGCGACTGGCTTTCAACGAACCCGCTTAACGTCACGATTTTATTGTCGGTTTTCACCGAAATATCCGTACTTTTAATATCTTTGTGATCGACAAGAGCCGCCTTCACTTTCGCAGTGATAGCACTGTCATCCATGAAATTACCGACGTCTTTTACAGAGCTATCAATTTTTTCACCTGCTGTATTGGCTGCAGATTCCGTTTTGTTCAGCATGGTGTCCTCAGCCAGCACACTACCGCTTGCCAGCACAGAACCCAGAACAACAGCTAACAGAGTTTTAGAAATCTTAGTCGTAGTCATAGTCATCGATTAATTCCTATTGTTTTGCTCGCAATTTGAGCACAAGCCGTTACGTAACAGCTTTCTATTTGAATCAGGCCAGTACGACAGCCTAAAAACTTCCAATCAGCTTTTAATAACGCCATTCGAAATCAGAGTGGATGAACTCGCCATAAAGCTTCATTTACCTGGCGGATTCGACCAACTAATTTGTCAGTGGTTTGTTAAATATAGACAACAATCACAGAATTGCATGATGGGTGCGGTTAAAAAACAGACGATGTGTAACAAGATGGGGGAATTTAAGAACATTCCGTAAGGGATTAATAAGACGGGAAAAGTAGCAGAGCGCGGCGGCTGCCGCGCCCTGAGAGGGTTAATCGTTAGAGTTTAACCCAGGCATCACTCCAGTTGGTTCCTGTTGCTGGTGAGTAGGCCCATTCGGCACCGCTACACCAACCTGAATACGGGAACGGCTTGCATTCATAGACATGACCATCGGCCGCTAACACCTTAGTACCCGCGGTGTATTTGCTGATTTGTGCCGGATAAACGTAGTCATAACCTGCACCTGGCTCAGGTGTTGGCTCTGGTTTATCCTGCGCATTCACCTGCAGTACGGTGTTACCCGTTGCGCGCAGATAACTCTGGTCAGTCACGGTTACTGATAATGAATGAGATTTTGTCTCAGCCGTTGCAGGAGCAGAAACGACCAATGTATTGCTGTTTAAGCCGCTAACAACAGTCAAATCCGCAGGCACTTTCCAATTCCAGCTCAGCTGTTGTGCGGTGCTGTCAGCATCAGTGGCGCTTGCAACGATAGTCACCTGGCTGCCCGCAGTAACCTGTTGAATTGCCGGAACAGAAACCGTTGGTGCCACAGGTTTGCTGGCATCCACGACAGAGATAGAAGTATCCGAGGTCGACGTCAATTTGCCATCACTCACCGTCAGACGGAAGGTGTAGGTTGCCTGCTGTAGCGGAGAAGGAACATTAAAGGTCGCACGAGCACCCTGAGCATTGCTCAAGGTAACCGCAGGACCACTGACTTGTGTCCACTGCCAGGTTAACGCATCGTTATCCGGATCGGTGGAAGCAGAACCATCCAGAGTCACCACACCCAACTGAGACATGCTCTGATTCACCCCCGCATTCGCCACGGGTGGACGATTGCCAGTTGGCTCAACACTACCGCTGGTAGTAAATGGCGAGAACACATCGCTGTAGCCATAAGCTGGAACCTGGTCAGCAGTCATGCCGCTGTGCTCTGGAGAAACCTGCTTCTCGACACCCGGACGGTCACGCATCATCGACCAGGCGCCAATCATGCCAATTTTGTGCTGCTTCGCATGTTCATAAACGCGGTGCGCGTCTGAAAGATAGAACACTTCGCCCTGAACATCGTTATAACCAATCATTGGCGTGGTGCCGAGCATTGCATAAACTTCGCTGGAGCTCTTCTCAGGCCAAATGGCTTTCACCTGAGTGTAAAGATTGTCCACGGCGGAGGTCGCACATTTACTGTGGATGTCCTGGCCTTCTTTACCTTCAGACTGGCAAACAGAATTGCCGTAATCCATGGTCATGACGTTAACACCCGCCAGCTCAACCCCTTTCGCTTTCGCATCTTGCAGGACGTAAATCCCTTCTTGCGTCAGGCCAGTAGGCAGAATCGGTAAGGTATACCAAACCGCGATGTCACGGCCTTCTTTTTTCCATTGTTCCTGTACAGCTTTCACCGCCTGGTTGCGGCGCTGAATAGATTCATGATCAGCAACCCAGGTGCCTTCGATGTCAAAATCCAACACTTTCAGGTTCAGGTTATCGACGATATCGTAATAATGTTGCTGAAGGTCGGCGACAGTTTTACAGCTTGCTGCCAGCGGGCTGTTGTTCGCCCCACCGATAGAGACCATCACATCTCCGCCAGCTTCACGCAGTGCTTTGATTTTGCTGTATTGATTGTAGTCCCCCATGCTGTAAGCCGTACCCCAGGTCGGGATACAGGTATTCGCGTCTTTAGAAACCACGAATGCCAGCGTGTAATGGGTAATATTCTTGCTTTGTGCAAGTGATGCCAGATCTGGAATGCTGTTTAGCGTGAAATCGACATACGGTGCATAGAACTGTTTCGGCCAGGCTGATTTCGGTGTACCCACGCGAGACTTAGCATTTCCCCAATCGACATACGCGCGCCACGGAGAAATAGCATCAGGGGTAACATTTTTAACCTGCCACTGAGCGGTATAAGGTGTGCCATTAACAGTCACTAGCGCATCATCAGAATAAAGAGTGCTGAGATTCATCGCTGGAGCGGCTTTTGCCTGCGCTTCAGTGACTGTCGAGGTTTTCCCTAAAGGATACCAAGGCTGACCGTTATTTTTGGTTGGGTTTTGATTAGCGTCTAAAGCAGGATCGGCATTATTAGTATAGAAGAGAGCTTCATAAGACTGACCATTACGAGTAACAATATCGCCGGCATTATAAACCGTTCCCATTACCCATGCTGGCGTAGGTTGCCAGAGTTTCCATGGGTTGGCTTTACCCGGTATAAATGAATAAGCGGCTACATCAGCACTTGTTTTATATGTTGAACCGTCGACGGAAACTTTGTCTCCAGCAGAATAAGACTGGCTTGAACTAAATGCAGGTAGCGTGGCATCATCAGTGCTTCCTCCCGCAATATCACAACTCACCGGATTACCATACTGAGATAATTCTTGAGCCGTTGCCCCACGAGTTAAACGCCACGGGTTATTTGCCTGATCTTGCTCGGCGATACCAGGACATTGTGATGCCCCTACCCACCAACTATTGGTGTAAACGTTCCCGTTAAAGATAACATCAAAATTATTACTACCTTCCTGACCATTCCAGGCTTCAAGTGCCAGGCAAGATGACGCCATGCACAAAGCGCTCATGCCAAACATGGCATGAGTCAGCATATTCATTCGCATAATTTAATTCCTCTGGATATATGACGATATTCAGCAATAAAAATAAAAATAACCTGCTGATATTACCACATCGCGTAATAGTCGAGATACATACCAAAGGGAAATGTATTATTAAGCAGAGATGGATTAAATACATGTAACGAAATATGAAATATAGATTTTAATATATCCACCAGGAAAATGAATCATTGAAATGCATATTAAATACAAATAAAAGGCTTCTAAATAATAGAAGCCTTTTTATTAAATAGACTGCGAGAAATTAATGCTCGCGAGTTTTACGGAAAGTTACTTCAGGATAACGATCTTGCGTCAGGTTCAAATTCACCATGGTTGGCGCGATATAAGCGAGGTTGTCGCCGCCATCGAGAGCCAACTGCATTTCGTTTTTCCGTTTGAATTCTTCAAACTTCTTCACGTCAGTGCTTTCAACCCAACGCGCCGTCGAAACGTTGACCGACTCGTAAATCGCTTCAACGTTGTATTCGCTTTTCAGACGCGCCACAACCACATCAAACTGTAGCACACCGACAGCACCGACAATCAGATCGTTGTTGGCGATTGGACGGAACACCTGCACCGCGCCCTCTTCAGAAAGCTGAACCAAGCCTTTAAGCAACTGCTTTTGCTTCAATGGGTCGCGCAGACGAATACGACGGAACAGTTCCGGTGCGAAGTTCGGAATACCGGTGAACTTCATCATTTCACCCTGGGTGAAAGTATCACCAATCTGGATTGTGCCGTGGTTATGCAAGCCGATGATGTCGCCAGGAAAAGCTTCTTCAACGTGCGAGCGGTCACCCGCCATAAAGGTCAGTGCGTCAGATATCACCACGTCTTTACCGGTACGAACCTGGCGAAGTTTCATGCCTTTTTCGTATTGGCCGGAAACCACACGCATAAATGCCACGCGGTCACGGTGTTTCGGGTCCATGTTGGCCTGAATTTTAAACACGAAACCAGTGAATTTATCTTC
>DATERH010000065.1:0-14486 GCA_035271785.1 Buttiauxella sp. | reverse complement strand
TGGGTTGCGATAATTTGGCTATTTTGAACAACGCCGTACTCCACCAACGTTTTACTTCCCGCAAAACTAGGCTGGCTGGATAGCGTGAGAAGACTGATGGCAATAAGTGCAAATTTCTTCATGTTGTCCACTGTGTAGTATTGATTAAAGCGCAATTTTGCCATTCTTAAATCAAAGCCCTTAAGTCAATAATGCTACTTCGTGACTGAATTGCCTGATGCTATTAAACTATTGTCATAAACCGCAAAACTGACCTTTTCAGGAAGACAAATGATCCAGCAAGACGCTCCTTCAGGGGAATTGGTATTACGCACGATGGCAATGCCTGCTGATACTAACGCCAACGGCGATATTTTTGGTGGCTGGTTGATGTCACAAATGGACATGGGTGGCGCAATTCAGGCTAAAGAAATCGCAAAAGGACGCGTAGTCACTGTTCGTGTCGACGGGATGACATTCCTCAAGCCGGTGGCCGTGGGCGATGTGGTGTGTTGCTATGCAAAATGCATAAAACAAGGCACTAGTTCCATCACGATTAACGTGGAGGTTTGGGTGAAAAAGGTCTCTTCCGAACCTATTGGGCAGCGTTACAAAGCGACAGAGGCCATTTTCATTTATGTGGCTGTGGATACCGCAGGTAAACCGCGCCCGATTCCGAACTAAATCACTTCGTAACAAAGAAATGCGCCTGATGGCGCATTTCTTTGTTATAAATATTTATCCATAAACAAATGTATGGGTGGGTTATGCATTTTCAGATTATAAAGAAACTGCAGTAACTCACAATCAGAAGTAAGATTAAATTTATTCATCATTAACCGTTTATGGGCGCTGACAGTTTTGACATTAATTTCTAGTGATTTTGCTATACCTGCAATGTCATGACCTCGTAGCAGATGTTTAGCAATCGTCAGTTGCTGCGGTGTTAACGTGCGATATTTGCATTTCAGACATTTTTTGCAAGCTAAAGATTCAGGATTTTCAACATTTTTTTTCCATGCCTGAATAACGTGTTCACGCGCCGAGCTTAAGGGTTCTGAACGGTTTATAAACACGATATTCTTAATGCACAGCGGTAATTCATTATGATGGGGAGATTCATCACCATCATAGATACCAATAATTAGCCCTGGTTTGCTACGATACTTTAATATGGGCTGACAGGTATATTCAGCGCCAGCCACAAAACTTTTTACAATAACATCGACCTGGGTCGCATTTGACTTGGTCAGTGTATAAAACTGCACAGGCTCATCTTGTTCTTCAAGAAATAACTCTTCAAGAAAGATTTCCATTCCGTTTCGATACAGAGAATCTGAATCATCAACAGCAACCTTTAACATATTACACCTACAGGGTTAATAAACTCTAACGCAGTCAATAATTTTTGGCAGTTTGCTGTGGTTATTGAAAAGTAAAATCAACGTTGACCACAGATCTGAAGGTACCGCTTCTTACATTACCCAATGGACTGATAATCCTTGCCGACAACGGGAATATCGCTTGATGGGTATCTGCGATTATCGGAACTATTTTCTGACTGCCACTCCCATAAATTACCGTATGATCGGCGTTTGACATTTGCAGCGCGGAATTATTTGCCGAACCCAAGTTTTTAAATGCTGTTGCATCATCAACATTAGGTTCACCACTGAAAGTTGCTGTCACAGATACAGTTGAACTTGAGCAGTCTCTTAATAGCAATTCAAAATCCACCCAATTAGAAGCTGAACCCGCATTTCTAAATCGAGTAGCCATGACAGTGCCCAAATTCACAAGTTTAGATTCGGTATCGACATCTATCGTACAGGGCTTATCAACAACACGCCCCTGAATACTGATATCTTCAGCATTTGCCTGCCCGACCAATAATAAAGACAAAATAAGTAGATAACGATATCGCTGCACAAAACCTCCTGAAGGGCACGTCATTTACATTCAACCGTTATTGATAAACAAACGAAGCCAGAATAACGGTGCTAATATCGCCTGGCTGGGCATTACCCTGAGCACTGTAAGCGGCAGTTCTTAAATTAAAGGTTGCTTTATTACTTGCTACTGGCGCGCTTAACATGCTTCCATTGCTGAGCAAAACGTTGGTGGCTTTATCTCTTAACTCAACCGAAGTATTCAACGCCTTGCTGGCAGCGGTATTCGCCCAACGCGTGCCGTCAACAGTATCCGGGCTTCCGGTGAAAGTTGCTTTGACGTTATTGGTACCTGACGGGCAACCGGTCAGTGCCAGGTCAAAGTCAATCCATGTGGAATTGGTACCCGCTGATTGCAGAGTGCTCGCTCCAATATCATTACCTAATGACACAGTTAATGGGTTCTGCCCGCCATTTACCGTGGTGCAGGGTGAAGCAATGACTTTACCCGTAATTTGAATATTGACGTTATCACCTGCAGCATTAGCATAACCAGCAAAAAGCGTGGTAAATACAGCAGCAGAAATAATTTTCATTGTGCTATTCATAACTTTATTCCTTAATATATTTTCCCATATAACAGCCATGGCATTGCTTTTAGTAATTACTGATAAGTTAACGTTAATGTAGCCGTTGCATTAGCATCGCCCGTCGTCACTGTTGATTTAGTTTGATAAAAACGAGCAATTAAAGGCAATGAAGTTGCTGATGATGTCGCTTTTTTCAAAAATATCGCTGAATTTAGCGTTAGTGGCGTTGAGCCATAAACCAATTGCACGCCTATTCCACTCGCCACACCCGCACTGCCCTGATTAGATAATTTCAAAACGCTGGTATTTGTCGTGTCAGGGTTTTGTGTTCCGCTCATGGTGACGTTTACATTGGCATTCACATCGCAAGTTAAACCTAAGTTTTGCGTATTGGTTTGGGGGTGAACAAACCCTACCGTTGTGCCAAATGTATTAACGTTCACATTACCAATAGGGAATGTCAGGTCGGTTGTATTAACTGAACATGCAACGGTGGTGACACTTCCTCCAGTCAATTGAACGTTCATACCAACCATTGTCGTAGGGCTTACCACTCGCGCCTGTTGAACCAGACCGGTAGTCAAATTACCACTCCCAGTTGGGCCCACTTTATAAAAATATAATGTGCGTCCATTCGGCCAATAACCGTAGCGGTTTGCCCCCATTGCAACGGGTGTTTGTTGTCCGAATGAAATTCCCACACCTGGAATATTTGTCATCCAAATGGGTTCTGTTCCTGTAACCGATGACTGCACGTTGAAAATCATCGGAAACCATTTATAACTCCACGTGGTAGTACAGCCAAAACCAGCATTAGTACCCGCACTCACTACTGTCGCAATATTGGTTCCAACAGGGGTGTCACGTTGAACAATAATATTCCCTGGGTTGACTGTTAACGTCACCAGCGAAGTCCCGCCATAATCGCAAATAGCCATTACATTTGCACCACCTAACAGTAATGGGAGTAATAATAGTGCTTTAAATAAAACCTTCATAAATAATTCCTTACAGACAGTTCGCGGTAATCTGCATGACCGGTTCATCTTTCTTAGCTGCGGGTAAATTGGTTTTAACACGGCAGGTATCCGACGGGGTTTCACCCCATTTAACCAGCATATCGATCTGTTCAGATAATCCGGTCAAATAAACCTGCCCGCTGTCACCGACGATAAAACCTTGCTGTTTCGCATTTAGATCAACCGATGTTGCCATGGCACCGAATGGAACATATTTACCGTTTGGTCGATTAAGCGTGAGTAATACACGCATACCCACGCTTGCAATATATTCAGCACGAACCACCGCGCCACGGGTTGGGACAACCGTTTTACTGTTCAGGTCGAGCTCAACTTCATCAGGTGTCTGCTCCGGGTCCAGCGTAATATCGTTCTTACGGTACGGTGAAATATTGCTCACTACGGTGTAACCCCGGAAATCGGTTCTCACGCCGCTTTGATTGGCAATACCCACGCCTTTCGCTCCTGGCGCTTTTACCAGAGCCAACGTCTCACCAAACGGTTGTGCCAGCGTCACGCCGTCGGCATGAGCCAGGACACCACCGGAAATACCATAGTTCAGGCGTTCGCTGTTTTTGTCATAACCGTATCCGGCCATCACTTCAGCGTAAGTTCCGCGATAATCTGCATTCAGGTTGCCGGTATAACCCGCCCCATCCGTGCCGTAACCTTGCTGCACGCTCCATCCAAGCGCATCACCTTCCAGTGCGTTACCGCTAATCCCAAGGGTGTGCGTGGTATTGCTCTGCTTGCTAGTGTTCAGGCCATAACTTGCCCATGTTTTAGGCATGAAACGATCCAACGGCACATTTATCGACAATGAGAATTGTTGATCTTTGTCGTAAATTCGGCCACCGCTGCTGCCGCTAGCCGTTGAGTTTTTGTTATACGTGTAACCCAAGCCATAGCTGATACCACCCCAGGAGTTGTTATAGTTCGCACCATACGACTCCATCGTCTTGTTAATGCTCCAGTAATCTTCGCGAACAGCGGTAATTGTCAACGCACCATAATTTTTACCTAGCGTCTGGCTTAAGGTAGTTTCTGCACGATTACGACGGCGCTCAGTGTTAACTGTCTGATCACTGTAGGAATCCAGAATCTCCTGCATGCTGTAATAGCCAGAGGTCGAATAGCGATAACCGGCTATTGCAAAGTTGGTCCCTGTCTCAGCAAAGTTTTTGCTATAACGCACACGCCATGACTGTCCATCGGATTTTTCACCGTCTTTTGGCGTTGACCAGGCTTGCGTCACATCAACCGAAAGCGCCCCGATGTCACCGAAGTTTTTACCCAACCCCGTCGCCAGAGACTGATATTTGCTCGATTCCTGTAAACCACCATATACCGTTAAGCCGTATGGCAAACCGTAGATGATGTTGCCTTGCGCGAGCGGTGTGCTATCAACGCTACTGTTATAGGAACGATACTGCCCCCCGGTCAGGCTGTACTTGATTCGTCCTTCACGTTGCAAAACCGGCAACGATGCGAAAGGAACCACCAGATATTGTTCACTGCCATCGGCTTCTTTGATGGTGACAAACAGGTCACCTGAACCACCGGTCGGGAACATGTCGGTGATTTCAAACGCTCCCGGAGCCACATAGTTTTCATAGATAACGTAACCGTTTTGGCGAATAATAATTTTCGCATTGGTACGTGCAATACCGCGCACAACAGGCGCGTAGCCTCTCATGCTATCGGGGATCATCTCTTCGTCTGATGCCACCTGAACGCCACGGAATGGAATACTATCGAAAACATCAGAAGGCGTTGAGCTATCTCCCAATGTCAACTGGCTTTTCAACGAAATAACATTGCGCTGTAGATAGGTATAAACAGAATCCCATTTATTCTGTCCGTTCCCATCTCGCGTCCAGGTAGAGTAATTACGCAGACGCCACGGGCCGATATTTGCACCAGGACGTAAATTGACGTACTGACTATTGTCGTTAGAACTACTGTTATTACGGGCATGAGTGTTACTACCACTCGCACTGTAATTGAGTAATAATGCATTAATACCTTCATCCCACAATTCCGGTGCCACATAACCACGAGCTTGTAGAGAAAGTGCGGCCTGAGGAATACTGAGTATTAATTTTTGTCCGGCAAAAAAGAACTCTGAAGATGCCTGCGGAATAACCGTAAGATCCACGCACTCATCGTCCGCTTTTATTTGCGGAAACAGCGCTATTTTTACGCCATAGCTTTCGAGCAAACCGGCAGACAAACAAGGCTGAAGTTTTGCCTCTTCATTACCTTCTTTGGCTAATTTAAACGTTACGTCTCTGGTATCGAGCATTTGGTCATTAATAATCACATCAACACGATAGACACCCGGAGCTTGTTCGCCATTTTCAAATGCAGCAAGGTCTACACCCTGCGAGGAAGGGTTATCTACTTCCAGTAATGCAGGGTTAAAATAATCATTCGCCTGCACAACTTCACTCATTCCAGAGCAGGCGAAAGCAACACACCAGGCAAGATGGGTCGATCGTAGCTGAGGACGATTATTTGCTATCATTATTAACTTCCTGCCTGTTTATACAGGCTATTTAATATTTCACGTACCACCCTGTACGCACGGGGAAGTATTCATTGCCGATTAAATTGATGCGTTATGAATTTCGCCTATTCCGCCATAATCACTAATGAGTTTAAAGACCAGGGCACCTGATGAAACACCCGCTGGCAGATCAAAGCGTGCGCTGCTGCCTGGAGCGACAAAGGTGACATCCGGTACAACCTTCCCATTCACGGTAATTTGATTGAAATTCATATATAACTTAGTTGGATTCGTCACCTGAACCTGATTACCTACTTTTTGCCAGGTTAACTGCTCGGCCAGTAATTCAGGAACGCTGCCTTTCAATGAAGCCGGGCGGTAAATTAATTTGATGCGCGTTTTCACCGCCACCTGTAGCGTATTTTCTTTCTTCGGTGCTGACGGGATAGATTTAATATTCAGCCAGAACATAGACTCTTTATCTTCGGGTAAATTACCCGCACGCACGATACGCATGACGTTCTGTTGACCTTGATCCAAACGATACAGTGGTGGAGTAATAATAAAGGGAGCTTTCTCAGCGCCACCTGATTGTGTGTCAATCCATGATTGAATCAGAAAGGGCACGGAATCCGGATTATTGACGCTCAGTGAAGCTTCCTTCTTACCTCCATCATAAATAACCCGGGTTCCACCGATAACCACACCTGCATTTACAGTTGTAGAAAAAATAACAGCGAATAAACCCAATAGTGCAGTTTTATGGAATAATTTCATATTTAACCTATGTAATAAAGTACGGGCCAATGATTATTGGCCCGATAAACCTCTTTAAATAAATAAAGAAATTAGTTGTAGTTCACGGTGAAGGTAGTCGTTGCATTTGCAATACCAGCTTCAACGGTTGCCGCTTTCTGAATATAACGAGCGTAGAATGGCAGATCGTTCGCACCAGCAGTCAAGTTATAAGCAGTTGAAGCAGTAAACAGTGGCAATACCGCACCAACGTCTGACAGTTCAACCGCAACGCCTTTAGCAACGCCAGTATCCTGAGTCAATTTCAGAACTGAATCATCGCCGTCATAAGCAGTACCGTCGAATTTGAAGCGAGCGGTCATATCCGTTGGGCAATCTTTCAGGCGCAGAATGAACTTGGTAGCCGATGCTTTTGAGCCTGGACCTGTAAATGCATTAACGCCTACTTTGCCAAGATCAACAGTCATTGTATTGTTGGTACCGATATCAACGATACAAGGGTTAGCAGTAATTTCACCCGTAAAGTTAACAGTACCATCAGCAGCCAGAGCAGAAGCAGCAGACATTAAAGTAGTAGCACTGATAGCAGCAGCAATTAAGCTCTTTTTCATTTCATTTTCCTTTATATATTATATGGTAGGGGCTTTGGATAAAATAAAACCAGCTAATTATCGCTAGATAATAAGTTAGTTTTCCTACCAGGTTTTCCATGCATCATCATGTTGTATGTACAGCGAACTGTTATATGGAGTACAAAACTGATTTATCTTATTAACTAGCATTCTGTTTATTGTGATAATCCACTCAAACTGAACCTGTATTAATACATGAATTTTTGAACTTCATACCAATTTGCTGCTTGAATCAATTTTCATCAAACCACGCATTAAATTCAAGGTATTTCTCGGTGTAATTTTACACCGTAACATTTATTCACTTAATAAATCTTCTTAACCATAATGCATCCGTATATAGCCCACACAGGAATGTTCCTGGTCTTCACCAAGAGAATATAAATGTCTGTATTTGAACAACAAAATCCATTTTTTAACGATGATTTAACCATCGTAAATAAAAAACCTATTGCGGAAATTGAGCAATTAATCACAAGCCTAAATATCAAATCTAACAAATTTGAAACAAAACCACGCCAAATTATTAACTATATGGATAGTAATGAAAGGAAGTGTTATCTCTTACATAAAGGTAGCGTATCGCTTTACCGTACTGTTGATGGAATGGTTTTAAATACGGAATCCGCACCTTATGTTTTTGGTATGAGTACTCAACTCACTGATCCTGACTATATTTACATCAAGACTCATGATGAATCTGAAGTAAGCTGGATGTCTTTGGAAGTGGCAAATGAGATTATTGCACAAGAGAATTTGTGGAAAAATTTGTCGGCATTATTGATATATACTGTCACCCGCGTTTACGACCATTGTACTAAGATCTCATCATTATCTTCATATGATCTTATTCGTTATCAGCTCTACGAATTAATGAGCGAGACACAAGAAATCAGAAGCAGTGTCAGTATTGCAAACTACATACAAAGCAGGACGTTCTTATCTCGCAGCAGCATTATGAAAATACTGGCTCAGTTGAAAACAGGTGGCTATATCACGACGGAACGAGGATGTCTGATCGGTATCAATAACATTCCGTTGAAATATTGAAAATCTGCACACAAGAATTAGCTTTGTATATGCGATTGTTAAATAACGAATAATTGTTACAAAAAAGGATATTTCTTGCATAAATTTCTATGCTAGATTTAAATTAATCATTTCCATTGTCAATAGTGTCGATATGAAAGATTCTTCAGCACACGGTTTGCCAACGCTTTTCCAGTCCCAGGCGACGTTTGATCTTATCGATTTGCTGAGCCCGCATGTCAGTTTTGAAAAATTCCCAGCACATCGTCGATTTTACTATTCCGTCAATGGCATAAACATGTGCTATATCGTTCGTTCTGGTTCTATCAAAGTGTGTCGCGATATCGATGGCTTTGTCGTTGCATCAATGCCTGTGCCCAATATCGCAGGGATAGCGAATCTGTTGACCGAAAATATTGATATCTATCTCGAAACTCAGAGCGAGAGCGAAATTGCCACCATCACCACATTGCAGGCCCAGCAATTAATTGGTGAGACACAATCCTGGGAACTGTTGGTTAACCATATTGCAAAAGTGACATCTAACCTGCTTAACACCAATATCATTATGACCGCCCCTTCAACCTACGAAGTACTGCGTTTTCAGTTGATGGCGTTGATGAATGAACCTGACAGCGTGCGGGAATCGATTTCTGCTGCAAAATACGTGCTCGAAAGAACACGACTTTCACGAAGCACCGTAATGAAAATGCTCGCACAGTTAAAACAAGGC
This sequence comes from Buttiauxella sp., assembly GCA_035271785.1. Classification (GTDB taxonomy): domain Bacteria; phylum Pseudomonadota; class Gammaproteobacteria; order Enterobacterales; family Enterobacteriaceae; genus Buttiauxella. Next base: position 5,350 of record DATERH010000065.1, on the reverse strand, counting down.
GGGTATATCCAACTCGACGATGGCATTCTCATCGCGTTGCATCATTTACCCGCCAAATATTAGACTCTGTTTAGTCTGCTAATCCCCGATTCACCAGCATCGGCTCACTATACGGTGCATGCCCGCGCCACTCGTCATATAACGCTTTGAGATCCTGGCTATTACCACGCGACAATATTGCCTCGCGGAAACGCTGGCCGTTTTTAGCGGTTAACCCGCCCTGTTCCACAAACCATTGGTAACCATCATCCGCCAGCATTTGCGTCCAGATATAGGCGTAATATCCCGCGGCATAACCGCCGCCAAAGATATGGGCGAAGTAGCTGCTGCGATAACGAGGTGGCACGGTTGCCAGGTTGATCTGCTCACGCTCGAGCGCATCGGCTTCAAACTGGTCAACATCATCCACCACGCTTTCAGCTGGCAGACTGTGCCAGGTCATATCCAGTAATGCGGCGGAAAGCAACTCCGTCATGTCGTAGCCTTTATTGAATTGCGCGGCACGAAATAACTTCTCTTTGAGCACCTCTGGCATGGGTTCGCCGGTTTGATAATGACGCGCATAATGAGCAAATACTTGCGGTTCACGCGCCCAGTGCTCGTTGATTTGCGAAGGAAACTCGACAAAATCGCGTGGCGTGTTGGTGCCGGATAGCATCGCATAACGTTGGGTCGCAAACAGCCCGTGTAGTGTATGACCAAACTCATGGAACAGCGTTACGAGATCATCCCATGAGATCAGTGCCGCTTCCCCGTTTGCCGGTTTGCTGTAGTTGCAGACGTTGTAAATGACTGGTGAAGTTTCCAGCAATGTGGATTGCTCCACAAAGTTGCCCATCCATGCGCCACCACCTTTGCTGTCGCGGGCAAAAAAATCGCCATAGAACAGCGCCATACCGCGTCCGTCTTTATCAAATATTTCCCATACCCGCACATCGTCCTGATAAACAGGAATATCAAAACGCTCGACAAAACTTAGGCCGAAAAGCTGGCTCGCCGCCCAAAAAACGCCCTTGGTTAACACGTTATTGAGTTCAAAATAGGGTTTAATTTGCGTCTCATCGAGGTCGTATTGCGCGCGCCTGACTTGTTCGGCATAGAATGCCCAGTCCCAGGCCTGCGCGTTGAAACCGCCCTGCTGATGGTCAATAACCTGTTGAATATCGGCTAATTCACGATATGCACGTGCGGTCGCCGCGGGCACGATGTCACGCATAAACTGCAATGCAGCCTGTGGGGTTTGGGCCATTTGGTCGGCAATTTTCCAGGCGGCGTAGTTCTCAAACCCCAGCAGTTGCGCTTGTTCCGCACGCAACGTCGCGAGGCGAGCCACAATGGCGCGCGTATCATGGCTGTCGTTGTGTTGAGTCCGCTCCCAACCAGCGTTAAACAACAGTTCACGCGTTTGGCGGTTACGCAACGATTGCAGCGCCGGTTGTTGGGTAAAATTCAGCAGCGGAATGACGTATTTCCCATCCAGGCCTTTTGAAGTGGCATGTTGCGCCGCAGCGGCAATTTCCGCAGGGGTGAATCCGTTAAGTTGCTGCACGTTGTCAACCACCAGGCTCGCGGCTTTATTGGCTGCATGCAGGTGATTATTAAACTGGCTGTTCAGTTGCGCGGCTTCTTTATTCAGCACTTTCAGGCGTGCTTTTTTATCGTCACTCAGAGTGGCACCTGCGAGGGTAAAACCCTGCCAGACGACCTCAATCAGACGCAAGGATTCGTCATCAAGACCGAGGGAAAGGCGACGCTGGTACACGCTATTTAAACGCGAAAATAGCACGCTGTTCAGGCGCATTTCATCCGCGAGTTCGGCTAATTCGGCGGCAAACTCTTCATCCAGTTGTTGCAGGTAATCATTGGTGTTTGCTGCGGTCATCGCGAAGAAAACATGGGTCACGCGCCCCAACATGTGACCCGTTTGTTCCAACGCCAGGTAAGTATTCTCAAAGTTGGGTTCAGCGGGGTCATGAGCAATCGCCGCGACCTCTTCACGCTTAATACGTTTGGCCTCATCAAAAGCCGGACGGTAGTGGCTGTCTTTGATGTCATCAAAATGAGGGGCTTGATAAGGCAATAAACTGAGGTGATAAAACGGATTAACTGACAGCATCCTGAACTCCTGAAATAAGGCCAGCAGTAAGATGGAAGAGGCTCACGTATTTCCACCCTACGAGGAAAGTTAAATGATTGTAGGGCGGATACGCGTATGCGTCATCTGCCAAGCTCAACTCGCCGCCTGATACACCGCAATTAACTCTGCGGCAATAGCCACGGCAATTTCTGTAGGGCGTTTACCTTTGACTTCCGGCAGCCCCACTGGGCAGCGCAAGGTACTCAGTTGTTCAGCCGTCACTCCTTTTCCCGCCAGCCGATATTCAAAGCGCTGGCGCTTGGTGTTTGAACCAATCAGGCCAAGATAGCGGTAGTCGCCACGTTTAAGTATCGCTTCGGTCAATTCCAAATCCCGAGGATGGCTATGGGTCATCACAATAAAATAGCTGTTCGCGAGTGCTGCGTGTACCGCTTCAAGCGGATCTTCTGTCTGCACGACATTCACCCCTTGGGGTACGCAGGCAAACTGGTCTGAGCGTTCATCAACCCAGGTAATGTGACAGGGTAACGTTGATAACAACGCCACCAGCGCTTGCCCGACGTGGCCTGCGCCAAAAACGATAATTTGAGGTTGTGCCTGAATCAGCGGCTCAAATAGCACAGTCGTCATCCCACCGCAACACTGCCCAAGCCTGGCGCCCAGATTAAAATGCTCGGTATGCGGCACCGTGTTTTGTTTATCCAGCATCGCACGTGCCATGGCGATACATTGATATTCCAGGTGCCCACCGCCAATAGTCAGATAAGTATGCTCGCGGTCCACTATCATTTTCGTGCCACAGTTTCTCGGCACCGAGCCTTTATCCGCCAATAGAGTCAGCAATACACAAGGTTCGCGACGTTCGCGCAACTGCATCAGAATACTTACCCATTCATCGTCGCTCATGGCGCCTCCTGGCAACCCCAGAATACGCGTTCCGGAGTGGCGGGGGCATCCAGCATCGGGTGTTTATGGTAGTCATTTACGCTTGCTACCGCGTCCTGTAAAGCGCACCACACGGAAATTCCCAGCATAAATGGGGGTTCACCGACAGCTTTGGAACGGTAAACCGTGTGCTGTGGATTGGCATGATTTTCGAGCAGGCTCACCCGCAGGTCGGCTGGCACATCGCTGATCGCCGGGATTTTGTAACTCATGGGGCTGTCGGTCAACAACCGTCCTTTGTCATCCCACACCAACTCTTCACAGGTTAACCAGCCTGCGCCTTGCACAAACCCACCTTCAATTTGCCCAATGTCGAGTGCGGGGTTTAGCGAACGACCAACGTCATGCAGAATATCCGTACGCAACAGGCGATACTCGCCGGTCAGCGTGTCAATGATGACTTCCGAGCAGGCCGCGCCGTATGAGAAGTAATAGAACGGCTGCCCGCGTCCGGCTGCACGATCGTAATGAATGCCCGGCACTTTGTAGAACCCCGTAGCAGACAGCGGCACCTGGTTTAGCCAGGCGAGGTTTGCTATCTCATTAAAGGTAAAATGCCGCCCCGGGACTTTCACCACACCATTACGAAACTCCACTTGTTCAGCTTCGCAACTGTGCAAGCGACAGAGCATTTCTACCAGCCGTTCTTTAATGGTGTATGCCGCGATTTCCGCCGCTTTACCGTTAAGATCCGCACCCGATGAAGCCGCCGTCGGTGATGTATTCGGCACTTTGCCGGTATTCGTTGCCGTGACCTGAATTTGCTCAACGGGTATTTGCAACACCTCAGCGACTACCTGCGCCACTTTAGTATTTAATCCCTGGCCCATTTCTGTGCCGCCATGGTTTAGCTGCACAGTGCCATCAGTGTAAATCAGTATTAACGCCCCAGCCTGGTTGAGAAAACTGGAGGTAAAGGAGATACCAAATTTTACCGGCGTGAGCGCCAGGCCACGTTTTAGCACCGGGCTTGTGCGGTTAAACGCTCTGATCTGCGCGCGGCGCTGAGGGTAATCGGCACTCGTCTCAAGCTGGCGGGTGATTTCCGGCATGATGTTGTGTTCAACGGTTTGATGGTAGTGCGTGACATTGCGCTCGGTGTCGCCATAGTAGTTGCGCTTGCGAACATCCAACGGGTCAAGGCTCAGCTCGCGGGCAATGTGGTCCATAATCTGTTCAATGGCGACCATGCCCTGCGGCCCGCCAAATCCGCGGTAGGCCGTATTGGACGCCAGATTGGTGCGGCAGCGATAGCCAGTAATTCGCGCATCGCCGAGGTAATAAGCATTATCGGCATGAAACATCGCGCGATCGCAAATCGATCCGGAGAGATCCAGCGAATACCCGCAGTTTGCCGCCAGATCGATTTTCACCCCATTTAGCATGCCTTCATCGGTGAACCCCACCTCATAACGCACAAAAAATGGATGCCGCTTACCGGTAATACGCATGTCGTCGCGCCGTGATAGACGCATTTTGGCTGGGCGCCCGGTTAATGCCGCCACCAAGGCTGCGTGGCAGGCAATCCCCGCCGCCTGGGTTTCTTTGCCACCAAACCCGCCCCCCATACGGCGCATATCCACCGTCACTTTGTTCATCGTGATGCCAAGTACCGAGGCCACTAGCTTCTGTACTTCGGTCGGATGTTGAGTAGACGACCAGACCGTGACACAACCATCTTCACCAGGCTGTACGACTGCAATCTGCCCTTCAAGATAAAAGTGTTCCTGGCCGCCAATATGAAATTGACCGTGGATACGGTGCGGTGCGGTGGCAAGCGAAGCATCGGCATCGCCGCGTTGATGAACATGCGGTTCCTGGACATAGAGTTCACGCCGTAAAGCCTCTTCTACATCCAGCACCGGTTCGAGGACTTCATATTCGATAATGGCCTTTTGCGCGCCAGCGCGTGCCGCTTCTGGGGAGTCGGCCGCCACCGTCAGGACCACCTGGCCGTGATATTCAACTTTGTCGCGGGCAAACAGTGGGTCGCCTGGTTCTAACGGGCCAATATCCAGCTCCCCCGGCACATCCTGCCAGCCAAAAATACGCACCACGCCAGCAACCGCGTAACACGCAGAGGTGTCGATATTAAGGATCCGTGCATGCGCGTGCTGGCTGAGAACCGGGCACAGGTACAGCATTCCTGGTAGGGTCAGTTTGTCGTCGATATATTCCGCTTTGCCGCTGACATGTTTATCCGCACTTTCATGTTTGCGGCTTTCGCCTGCGCCACCGCGCATTTTGCGAGAAAACTGCTCGATTAATGCCTGTTCTTGCAGGCGCACTGGATTAGTTGACATAGTG
>DATERH010000064.1:0-4019 GCA_035271785.1 Buttiauxella sp. | reverse complement strand
TTAACACTGGCTGAAAATGTAAAGAGGCATTCACCAGAGTTGTTTGCCAGAACCTCGCTGGATAAGTCGTTAGGGCTACTTATCCAGCGAAATATATCTATGGTGCTGGTGTATTGATGATTAGTGGGGATCCCTCAGGGGGAAACCCGCCGTTTTACTTTAAGGTGCAGTCACCGCAACGCTGAACATCTGGCAACTTATAGCGCTGGCAGCAGGTACGACGGACCAATAAACCTTCGCGTGGGATTACCGTGCGGTAAAGGGGATTATCTCGTCCATCTCTCAACTGTTTTTCAAAGAAACAGGCGTGGCGCAATTGCGCAATTGTCGCTTCATCAAGTAACTCTCTGAGCTCGCCAAAAAACCAATTCAGCAAATATCCCGTATTGCTCCAGATGAGTTTTCCATTTATCTCACCGGTGCTTTCCAGCGCATCAATGACAGGTATTAGCCCTGCAACCAACAGTTTTTCCAGGCGTTGCTGCAACGGCAACGTGGTTGCCACGATATCTTCCTGCACGTCTATCCAGAAAGTAGCGGCTCTGCCCGTTTCATGAAATTCGACATGAATATGTTGTGGGTCTATATCCAGCGCTCGGGGTTGAGTCATCAGCGCCATAACCAGCGGTGGAACCAACAGGCCAAGATACCATTGTGCCCACAGTGATTTCAGCGGTTTACCCTCACGGGCAAGCTGTGGCTGGTTGCGATAAATATGGTCGCTGTAACAGGCGAGCAGAGAGGTTAACGCCGCGGGTTGTGCCCATTGGTATAACGTCTGGCTGGTTGCTGGAGCGGGTTCATTGAGTTTGATGATGTCATTAAAATAGGGCCGATGGGTGATGAAATGCGCGCGTAACTCATCTGCCTGCGTCGACTGCGAACAGGTAAATGGCGACTGCCATGCAAATTCATCTAAAAACGGAGAAGATTGTAAAACCATCGACAAACAAGACCACTAATACAAATGATAATGATTGCCAATCCTATCTATAGGTAAAGCCTTTAGCAAGACTCTTTTGTGCGTGGGGTGCTGATGTGGGATCTTGGTTCAGGAGGGCTGCAGTGACTCACTGCTCAAAATGCTATTACGGCCCTGGCGCTTTGCCCGATAAAGAGCACTGTCAGCCTGGCGTAACGCTTCTTCAATGTTCTGCTGCTCGAGTTCTGCAAGACCAATACTTGTGGTGACGTGAGTGGCAACATCATCATTAAACAAATGTGGGATCTTTAAATCATAAACCCGCTGGCGGATCCGTTCAGCAGTTTGCAAAGCCTGCTCGGCATCGACATTGGTCAGCAACACCAAAAACTCTTCACCACCGTAGCGGGTGACAATATCGCGGGAACGCACTGCATCACGAATGGCGGCGGATACATGCGTCAAAGCCTGGTCGCCCATGCTATGACCATAATTGTCGTTGTAAGCTTTAAAATGATCGATATCCAGCAGCAACACAAAATGCGTGCCGGTTCCAACGGTCAGTACAGTCTCAAGACGGTTTTGAAACCCTCGACGGTTATACAAGCCAGTAAGAGGGTCTAACATACTCAAATCGCTAAGGGTTTCTTTCTCTTTGAGCAGTTTGTCCATTAAGCGACGAGTAAAATTATCATTACGTTGATGAATGATATTCTGAATAGTAATGCCAATGACCGGGAGAAGAGTGGAATATAAAATCTGTGGCCAATGATTCCCTTGATCGAGCCAAAATACTATCAATATCACGGGGAGGCATGAGGCAGTAAACGCTTGTATATTATTAATAAAAGAGATCGAGCCAATAAACAATACCGACAATAAGGCAATAATTAAAAAATTAAGATCTGCTATCGGCATAGCACTGACTTTTGTATAGATATGCCATGCCCAAAGTGAGCCAATTATTAACGAGACAGCGTTAATGCTGATCAGCATTTTTTTGTTGAGGAGCTGCAAGAACAGGCATAGAAGGCTTATCACCAGTACCATGATTATGGGGACGGTCAGGTGTTGAGTGTTGGCTGAAGGCCACACCATACTAAATCCGGCAGAAAATGCGTTTAGTAATAAAAATAAACGTAAAGAGAGTTGATGTTTCCCTTTGAGTAAGGCAAGCCAATTTTTTGCTGTCATATCAGATAGTTTTTTCGACTCGACCCTAATGTTATGCTATTGAATTGTATTATAAAATAAATAATAAATGTGATTACTTAGACTAATTATGTGGTTATTAATCGTACATTTTAAATCGGCGCTAAATTTATCACTTAAATGAAATTTTGTCACCAGATGATGAAATATCCTTAGCATCTCTAATGTAAACAAACATTGAGCACTCTATCGCTGACAAACGAGAAAATATATCATATGATATTGGTTATCATTTACAGTTATCGAGATGGCAATGATGTTACAACGGCAGTTAGAAAGCGCATGGGGTGTGCTGATACCTGGAGGGATCGTCGTCGCATTGTTATATCTGGATCTTTCTTTTAGTCAGTGGCGGGTGCTGATTGTACTGGGGTTAGTGCTGGCCACAGCGATGCTCTACCATAAACGGTTACGTCATTTTGTGTTGTTGCCATCATGCGTTGCATTTGCCAGTGGGCTTGCGCTGGTGATGATGAATCTGGGAGTGATGAAATAAGGAAGTAAAGCTGAGGAAGATAAGCAGGCTAAAATGTGCAAAAAAGGATAAGAATTGGTGCGAAGAGAGGGACTTGAACCCTCACGTCCGTAAGAACACTAACACCTGAAGCTAGCGCGTCTACCAATTCCGCCACCTTCGCATACCCACAACACCGAAGTATTGTAACCACGGAGGCGCATTCTAGATGTTTTCTGCGCGTCGTCAACAGTTAATTTGGTGCCGCTTTTCTAATCGCTGCAAAAAGCGGCACAGCAGTGTGTTAGCGTTTCTTTACGCCACGCATAACAACTGAGCGATAAACTTTGAATCGACCAGTTTGAGCAATCACTTCGTGGTTGCCAAAGGTTTCGTCCAGCACGTCCGGATAGGCCAGGAAGGCGTTCGCCACAATACGTAATTCCCCGCCCATATTCAGATGACGAACTGCACCACGAATCAACTGGTGGGCCGCGTCAAGGCTGGTCTGCAGACCATCATGGAACGGAGGGTTGGAGATAATCATGTCAAAACGACCATTCACTTCGGAATAGACGTTACTGGCGATAACGTCACCTACAATCTCATTGGCTGCAAGTGTTGCACGGCTAGCTTCGACGGCAGGTGCTGAAACATCACACAAAGTCAGGCGGACTTTTGGAGAATGTTTAGCAAGCGTTACCGCCAGCACACCTGCACCGCAACCGACATCCAGCACTTTGCCTTTGGTATGTGCCTTCAGCGTGGAAAGCAGCAATTTGCTCCCGGTATCCAGGCCGTCACGGCTAAATACGCCCGGCAGTGTTTTCACGGTCAGGCCGTCGTGTTGATACTCATCCCACCAGGAATGCTCGTCAAACTGTGGCTGTTTTTCAAGGCTACCATGATAGAAACCGCAACGGCGCGCACTATCAATTTTATTAAGCGGGCAGAATTCTGCGAGCATTTGCTCAGCACTGCGCACACCACTGCGGTTTTCACCCACAACAAAAATGTCGCTACCGACTGGCATCAGCGAAAGAATATTCATCAATTGGAACTGAGCTTCTGGTTTATTCTTCGGCCAGTAATAAATCAGGGTGTTGCAGTCGCCAATCGTGCTGGCATCTGCCACCAGGCCGTATTGGGCATCTTCGCCCATCTGCGCGCTCAACACCTGCCAATGGTGAAATTGTTGGGTATGGACGCGACTTACAGCCGTTTCGAAACGGGCAGGCAGGTCGTCTTGTAAGTCACCGGCAAACAGCACGCGGCTTTCGGTAAAATCATCGCTATGGCGCAGCAGCACTTCACTTGCCGGGGTTAACGCAGTCATCAAATTACTCCTGGGAAATCAGAACCGGGATTATAGAGCTTTAATGGCGCACATTCGATGAATTTGCTATATTTGCGCCCCAATTGGCACTCTCA
>DATERH010000063.1:0-4940 GCA_035271785.1 Buttiauxella sp. | reverse complement strand
TCGTATAAAATAGTGTGTATCATAGAGGTTTTGCCCATCACGGGCGACCAGGAGCCAGTAAGATTGAGCAAAAATAAACTCTCCAAAGGACAGCAGCGCCGGGTATCAGCAAACCACCAGCGTCGGCTGAAACAAACTGTGGAGAAAGCCGATCCTGACGACTCTCAGTTTGGTGAACCACGCGATGGCCGCGTGATCAGCCGTTTTGGCCAACATGCCGATGTAGAATCCCCTGGCGGCGACATCCATCGCTGCAACATTCGCCGTACCATTCGTTCACTGGTGACAGGTGACAACGTGGTCTGGCGTCCAGCCAAAGAGGCTGCGGCCGGTGTCACGATTAAAGGCATTGTTGATGCTGTGCACGAACGCACTACCGTCCTGACACGCCCTGATTTCTATGACGGCGTAAAACCGATTGCCGCTAACATCGATCAAATCATCGTGGTTTCCGCGATTTTGCCTGAGCTGTCACTGAATATTATTGACCGTTATTTGGTTGCGTGCGAAACGCTTGATGTCGAGCCGCTGTTGGTATTGAACAAAACTGACCTTCTCGACGAAGAAGGTCTGAAGTTCGTCAACGAACAAATGGATATCTACCGCGGCATTGGTTATCGCGTGCTAATGGTCTCCAGCCACAAAGTCGAAGGGCTGAAAGAACTTGAGGAAGCGCTTATCGGGCGCGTCAGTATCTTTGCCGGGCAATCAGGCGTGGGGAAATCCAGCCTGCTGAATAACCTGCTCGGTTTCAAAGAAGTCCAGATTCTGGTGAATGATGTTTCTGACAACTCAGGTTTGGGCCAGCACACCACGACCGCTTCACGTCTGTATCACTTCCCAGGCGGTGGTGACGTTATCGACTCCCCAGGCGTGCGCGAATTTGGTTTGTGGCACTTAGAGCCGGATCAAGTCACTCATGGGTTCACTGAATTCCACGACTATTTAGGCCGTTGCAAATACCGTGACTGCAGCCACACCAACGATCCAGGCTGCGCGCTGCGCGAAGCCGTTGAGCGTGGGGAAATCGCCCAAACGCGTTTCGAAAACTACCATCGCATACTGGAAAGTATGTCCGAGGTAAAATCGCGTAAAACCTTTTCCGATACTGACCGCTGACAATTAAGCTGGGCATCGCTAAAATCGCGCTCCTTTTTGTGTATGCCCGCTTACATGTGTACTTAGCCAGGAGGCTATCTTGTTAGACAATTTTAAACTTTCACTCCAGTACATCCTGCCTAAACTTTGGCTGACGCGCCTGGCTGGCTGGGGTGCAAGCAAACGAGCTGGCTGGTTAACCAAACTGGTTATCGATCTGTTCGTCAAATACTACAAAGTCGACATGAAGGAAGCACAGAAGCCGGACACCGCCAGCTATCGCACCTTCAACGAATTCTTCGTACGCCCACTGCGTGACGATGTTCGCCCGGTGAACACCGATCCGAATGTGCTGGTGATGCCAGCAGACGGCGTTATCAGCCAGCTAGGGCCAATCGAAGAAGACAAAATCTTGCAGGCAAAAGGTCACAACTACAGCCTTGAAGCCCTGCTTGCGGGTAATTACCTAATGGCAGATTTGTTCCGTAACGGCAGCTTCGTTACCACTTATCTGTCACCGCGTGATTACCACCGCGTTCACATGCCGTGTAACGGTATTTTGCGCGAAATGATTTACGTGCCGGGCGACCTGTTCTCAGTGAACCATTTAACAGCGCAAAACGTGCCGAACCTGTTTGCTCGTAACGAACGCGTTATCTGCCTGTTCGATACCGAATTTGGCCCGATGGCACAAATTTTGGTAGGTGCCACCATTGTTGGCAGCATCGAAACCGTCTGGGCGGGCACTATCACCCCACCACGTGAAGGCGTTATCAAGCGTTGGACTTGGCCTGCGGGTGAAAGCGACGGTTCTGTGGCGCTGTTAAAGGGCCAGGAAATGGGTCGTTTCAAACTGGGTTCAACGGTTATTAACTTGTTCGCACCAGGTAAATTAAATCTGGTCGAACAGCTGGAAAGCCTGTCTGCAACCAAAATTGGTGAGCCATTGGCTATTTCTACAGAGCTAATGAGCGAACCAGAAGTGCCGGTGAGTGAAATCCCAGAAGTAGAAGTCGCGGCTGAAGCGGTAGAGAACAAACCAGACATCGAATAACTCTATGGCCCAAAATAATTCGAGTTGTGGGAAGGCGGTAAGAATGTGAGCCCCGATGAACTGACTGTAGTAAGTCATTCGGGCGAGCAAACGTAACCACGCACCAACGACTTGAAGTATGACGGGTATATTACCCAACCCAAAGTCATTCGAGCTGTAGCAAGGCGGCAACTGAATGAGTCCCCAGGAGCTTATCTAAATAAGTAACTGGGGTGAACGAAGGCAGCCAACACAAATACAGCTTGAAGGACGGAGGGTAAACCAAAGGGACTGACGTGCGCCTGATAATCACTTTACTGATGGCCTGGTGCCTTAGCTTTGGCTCCTTTGCCGCAACGGCCCCCGATGCCAAACAAATTTCCCAGGATCTTGAACAAGCCAAATCGGCAAAAGATAAACCGGGTAGTGCTGAAACTGTGGAAGCGCTTCAGGCAGCTCTTAATGCGCTTGATGAACGCAAAGTCTCCCTGGAACGAGCCACTCAATATCAGCAAGTTATAGATAATTTCCCTAAGCTGTCTGACACCTTACGTCGGCAGATCAATAACCTGAGTGATGAACCTCAAAAAGTGCCTGAAGGCATGTCAACCGATGCGTTAAATCAGGAAATCCTGCAAGTTAGCAGCCAGTTGCTGGATAAAAGCCGCCTTGCGCAGCAAGAGCAGGAACGCACTCGTGAAATCACTGATTCACTCAGCCAACTCCCGCAACAGCAAACCGATGCTCGCCGCCAGTTAAACGACGTTGAACGTCGGATAGGAACCCTTCCGGCGACCAGCACACCGTTAATACAGGCGCAAAACATCTCTTTGCAGGCCGAGTCTTCACGCCTGAAAGCGTTAGTCGATGAACTGGAATTAGCACAATTGTCGGCCAGTAACCGCCAGGAGCTTGCTCGCCTGCGGGCTGAGCTGGCCCAGAAACAGAGTACGCAGTTGGATGCCTGGCTTCAGGCATTGCGTAACCAACTTAACAACCAACGCCAGCGTGAAGCTGAAAAGGCCCTGGAAAGTACTGAGTTGCTGGCAGAAAGCAGCGCAAACCTGCCATCAGATATTGTCGTTCAGTTTAAAAATAACCGTGAATTATCCCAGGCGTTGAACCAGCAGGCTCAACGTATGGATTTAGTGGCGTCTCAACAACGCCAGGCATCCAGCCAGACCTTACAAGTCCGCCAGGCACTCAACACGCTACGCGAGCAGTCACAATGGCTTGGTGTTTCGAATGTTCTGGGCGAAGCATTACGTGCGCAGGTCGCTCGTTTGCCTGAAATGCCAAAACCCCAGCAGTTGGACACCGAACTCGGCCAATTACGTGGCCAGCGGCTGCATTACGAAGACCTGCTCAACAAGCAGCAGCAATTACGCCAGATTCGTCAGGCTAATGGCCAGGAGCTGACTGGCGAACAAAATAGTATCCTAGAAGCGCAACTGCGTACCCAGCGCGAACTGCTGAGTTCTCTGTTACAAGGCGGTGATAACCTCATTCTAGAACTGACCAAACTGAAAGTGGCAAACAGCCAGCTTGAAGATGCGTTAAAAGAGGTCAACGAGGCCACCCACCGTTATCTGTTTTGGACATCAGACGTCAGCCCGATTGGTATCACCTGGCCAGTTGAGATTGTGCAGGATTTGCGCCGACTGGTGTCGATGGATACGTTCAGCCAGCTCGGCAGCGCCACCATAATGATGCTGACCAGCAAGGAAACGCTGCTGCCGCTGTTCGGTGCATTGATATTGGTGGGCTTCAGTATCAGCTCACGCCGCCATTTCACCGCCTTCCTTGCACGCTCTAGTGCCAGGGTCGGTAAGGTCACACAGGATCATTTCAGCTTAACGTTGCGTACTGTGTTCTGGTCGATTCTGGTGGCGCTGCCTTTGCCAGTGCTATGGGCAACGCTGGGGTACGGGCTGCAAGCTGCCTGGCCGTATCCTCTTGCCGTGGCGATTGGTGATGGCGTGACAGCGACAGTTCCTCTGCTGTGGGCGGTGATGATTTGTGCGACATTCGCCCGCCCGAATGGCTTGTTCATTGTGCATTTTGGCTGGCCGAAGCAGCGTGTGGCACGCGCCATGCGTTACTACATGATGAGCATCTGTCTTATCGTGCCACTGATTATGTCAGTGATCATGTTTGATAATCTCAGCGACAGAGAGTTCTCCGACTCGCTTGGGCGGTTGTGCTTTATTTTGATTTGCGGTGCGATGGCGCTCGTCACGTTAAGTCTTAAACGCGCCGGGATCCCGCTGTATCTGGATAAACAAGGTAATAGCGAAAACATTGCGAACACGATGTTGTGGAACTTGCTACTGGCAGCTCCGTTACTTGCCATTCTGGCAGCGGCTGTCGGTTACCTGGCCACCGCGCAAGCGTTGCTCGCAAGACTTGAAACGTCGGTCGCCATCTGGTTCCTGCTGCTGGTCGTTTACCATATCATCCGCCGTTGGATGCTCATCCAGCGCCGCCGCCTGGCATTTGATCGCGCCAAACATCGCCGTGCAGAAATTCTTGCTCAGCGAGCCCGTGGCGAAGAAGAACCTGCACATGCCCACAGCACTGAAGGCTCGGCTGAAGCCATCGAAGAACCAGAGATAGATCTGGATACTATTAGCGTACAGTCCTTGCGTCTGGTGCGTTCGATTCTGATGCTGATTGCGCTGTTATCGGTCATTGTGTTGTGGTCAGAAATACACTCCGCCTTTGGCTTCCTTGAGAACATCACATTGTGGGATGTGACCTCAACCGTACAAGGTGTAGAAAGCCTTGAGCCGATTACGCTCGGTGCCGT
>DATERH010000062.1:0-9247 GCA_035271785.1 Buttiauxella sp. | reverse complement strand
TGGCATGTTATAGTCACAGGTATATTCAGGCAAGCCACCATCTGGCGAAAATAGAGTAAAAAAAATGTTTTGTGTGATCTACAGAAGTAGCAAGCGTGACCAGACATATCTTTATGTCGAAAAAAAAGACGATTTCTCTCGGGTTCCTGAAGAATTGATGCAAGGTTTTGGCGTGCCCCAATTGGCGATGTTATTACCGCTTGATGGGAGTAAAAAACTGGCCAGTGCCGATCTCGAAAAAGTCAAACAAGCCCTAAAAGACGAAGGCTATTATTTGCAATTGCCACCACCTCCAGAAAGTCTGTTAAAAATGCACCTGGAAAATAGTCCGAAAAAATAAGTTTCAGACTAGAGCCAAATCTTTCCTATACATATACTCTAAATAATTCGAGTTGCAGCCAACACCCCTGCAACTTGAAGGATGACGCGTATAAAGGTTGATGATATTTAGAACAAATCACCGCGGGGAAAATGATGAAGACTCCAGCAGTTTGTTTAACGGTCATCGCCTTTATGCTTAGCAGTATAAGTGTTATAGCCGCCGATACACAGACGCAATCCCTTGTTAACACACCGATTGCGCCGCAGCCTCAGGCTAAACCTGCGCCAACAACACTTGCTCAGCAGGGGCGTAATCCCGCCGAATTCCCCGTTTTTGTTGAAACCCTTAAAACCCAGGCCAGGGCACAGGGTATCAGCGACAGCACCATTAACAGCGCCTTCGCAAACGTTCATTTTGTTGATCGGGTCATAAAGTCAGACCAGAACCAGCTTGAAAAAAAAATCATGCTTGATGAGTATCTGGATCGGGTCATCACACCGGAAAAGATTGAAAAAGCACGCGCACAGTATCAGCAACATAAACGTGAGTTAAATCAAATCAGTAACCGGACTGGTGTACAAAGCCAGTACATTGTAGCGCTGTGGGCGATGGAAAGTCATTTTGGTGAAATACAGGGGAAAGAGGACATCATTTCCGCCCTTGCAACCCTCGCTTTTGAAGGGCGACGTGAAGCCTTTTTCACTAAAGAGTTGATTGCGTCTTTAAAAATCCTCGACCAGGGGCATATCAAAGTAGAGGAGCTGAAAGGCTCGTGGGCGGGTGCGATGGGGCAAAACCAGTTTATGCCAACATCATATCTGCACTACGGTGCTGATGGCGATGGTGACGGGAAAATTGATATCTGGTCTAACACCAGCGATGTTTTTGCCTCCACTGCTAATTACCTGGAATCTGAAGGCTGGAAAGCGGGGGGCTCGTGGGGCAAAGAAATTACTTTACCAAAAGGTTTCGATAGCGCACTTGCAGGGACGAAAACCAACCAAGGGAAAACCGTCAGCCAGTGGCAGAAATTAGGTATCACGCAAAAAGACGGAACGCCGTTGCACGTGTCTAAACGAAAAGCGTGGATAGTGACGCCGGATGACAATCAAGGGCGCTCATTCCTGGTCTACAACAATTTCCGCACAATTATGCACTGGAACCGTTCTTATTACTTTGCGATAAGCATCAGCATGATGGCAGATGCAATCGCACAATAACGTAGATTCACGAGTATTCAGTGGCGTTTTTTTTCTCTAGTATCAAATGCAATTAACACAACAACGCAGAGGAAAGGCATGTATCAGCATCATAATTGGCAGGGTGCGCTGCTGGATTTTCCGGTCAGCAAAGTATTGTGTGTAGGGAGTAACTACGCAAAGCATATCAAAGAGATGGGGAGTGCGACACCAGACGAACCGGTGTTGTTCATTAAACCTGAAAGTGCGCTGTGCGATATTCGTCAGCCGTTGGTTTTGCCACAGGATTTGGGTGCCGTACACCATGAAGTGGAGTTGGCGATTCTGATTGGTTCAACCTTGAGAATGGCAACGCAAGAGCATGTGACCAAGGCGATTGCGGGATATGGAGTCGCACTTGATCTTACGTTGCGCGATTTACAAGGCAAGCTTAAAAAAGCTGGCCAGCCCTGGGAAAAGGCCAAAGGGTTTGATCACTCGTGCCCGATTTCTGGTTTTATTCCCGCCAGTGAATTTAGCGGCGATCCGCAAAATGTGACGATTGGTTTAAAGATCAATGGCGAAATCCGTCAACAAGGCAGTACTTCCGATATGATCCACAAGATCGTACCGTTAATTGCCTATATGAGCCGGTTCTTCACCTTGCGTGCTGGAGATGTCATTCTCACTGGCACCCCGGAGGGCGTTGGGCCGCTGAACAGCGGTGATGAACTCGAAGTGAGCTTTGCAAACCACAGTCTGACCACCCGCGTACTATAATCAATTTACCAATCAATTTGCCGCCTACGGGTGGCAAAACTTGCATCTACGGCTCAGAGTGTTTATAAGGTGCGCTTGTTTTATTACCGGACACCATCATGACTACAACGCCGTTCTGGCAGTGCAAAACTCTTGACGAAATGAGTGACGCGGAGTGGGAATCTCTCTGCGATGGCTGCGGCCAGTGTTGTTTGCATAAATTGATGGATGAAGACACTGATGAAATCTATTTCACCAACGTCGCCTGTAAACAACTGAACATCAAAACCTGCCAGTGTAAAAATTATGCCCGTCGCTTTGACTACGAGCCAGACTGTATCAAGCTCACGCGTGACAATTTGCCGACTTTCGAATGGCTGCCGCACACTTGTGCTTATCGGCTGTTAGCGGAAGGCAAAGATTTACCTACATGGCATCCATTGCTGACAGGATCTAAAGCCGCCATGCACGGCGAACGTATTTCTGTGCGACACATTGCGGTGAAAGAATCTGAAGTCCGTGACTGGCAGGAGCATATTTTAAATAAGCCTGATTGGGCTGATTGATGCATTGGCGACCATTCGATATATCTGTTGTGAACGGCGAACTCCATCACTCCTGACAGACAGGCCAGATAAACACTCATCGACCTGGCCGTTCGCCCTTTATTCGCAACCCGGTTTAGCTGGTGCTTTCTGTTTATCGGGTAACAGTCCAACGCATAACAGAAAGTTAACTTTCCGTGTGAATACGACACTCAGAATTTTAACTCCGGTACCAGCGCATCCTCATTTTTCATGCAAAGCCTCCAGGCACTCCCCGGTGCGCCATTATCCAGAATTGTCGACGTTCTGTACTCAACTGTGCGCAGATTTTCTGTGCCATCTGAACCTGTGAACACATATTGTACGGTCGTCCAATAGACATGCGTTGACATTCCCTTGGCTGTTAATTCGATGGTTTTATTTTTTACATCTTCTGCACATTGACGTGCGGAGGCACTTACGCGTTGATATTGTTTTTCTTGTGGGGATAAATCATTCTGGTTTGCGCAACCTGCAACAAGAACACCGGTCACGGTAATAACACACAGTTTTTTAAACATTATTCATTCCTTATGTTGCGAAAGTCCCCCATAAAGAGGTATCACCATAACATTAGCCAATGTTCTCGGCTTTATTGAATAATTCGAACTTTTGCCCGCTATCGGGATTAGATAGTTCTCCTCCTCATCTTCCAATATCGCTCAAGGCGTCTTCAACATCAGAGCCACGTAGGTCGGTAAATGCTTCATATGCTATTCACCAGGTTAACTATGGGCTTTGTGTGTTGTATGTGGCGGCAAGAAACGGGGGAGGATGATGGATAGCATGGAACACCCGCGCACTACAGGGGTCATAATGATGACATGTGGGAGGGATTAAATGTGAGGTGGGGAATCGCAATACTTCCCAGTCATTGAAGGTACATTTCGGCATGAATGAGGCAGAAAATCATGACATGGGGAAAATTAGGTCTATGGGTATTTATCGCAACTGAGTCTGCGCTTGGTGTGATTATAGTGTTAGTAGCATTGCTTCTTCTTTGGTCAACGTTCCATGGTGGTAAGAGGGGAAAGTGATGTATGCAATCGACCTGGTTAAACACCCTGGCGGTATATTTTGTCCAGTAAACGGAAGCGACATCGAACAACCTCACCGCTTCAAGAATGGCGAAACCTACGCCGCCGGAATAAAGCTCCTCAGACGTCCCGCACACCATCGAAAAGCCTTCGTATTTTTCCAATTCCGCTTTGACTATTGGTCAGCTGATCACGCCGGTCATGAATGTTCAGACGAACAAACACAGTATGAACCAGGACGCGTTTGAGTTTTGCAATAACATTACAGAAGCTCTTCGTTGAGGGGCCTCGGTAATGTTATTGCAAAAAAATCCCCGGACAGGGGAAATCCTGATTAGCCGGGGATGCGATATTTCGCGAAAATGTTGTCTGTATAGCGTCAGCATAAGAAATACACGCATCATTGAATATCAGCAACATAGATATGCTTTTGGTGTCATACGAAATACTTATAGAAGGTTTTGTCAGTATCCCGTTCACCTGAGACCCGGAGCCGGTTAACCATTCTATTCTTTTAAACTCTAGCGATTTTGCTGATATTACGCCCAGAGATTCCCTGATTCTCTATTTGGAATCAGCCGAATTAATTTGCCCATGTTTTTCCCCTTAATCTGATTTATTCAACAAAACACCGCCAACACCGTAATTTCATTATATGTTCTCGCAATAATGACATAGCTCAGTTAGTAGAGCAGAGCTACTATTTGAAGATGCTGATTTTTTTGTTCTGCATACCCTTTGACTATCCACTATTAGTTTAACCAGAAAGTGAGTGCACTCTATGAATCAATCCCGCTTTTCCCCTTTAGACCCCATCTCCCGTCACTCTGAGATCCTGTTTGGTCTGCTGATGGTGCTCACCTTTACTGGCTGCTTTAACGCCTTTGAGGCAGGAGAGGCAGAGGTCAAGGACCTCCTGATCGCCGGTATCGGCTGTAACATCGCTTGGGGCATGATCGATGCCATTGTTTACCTCATTACTACCTTGGCCGAACGTGGACGATCATCGCGGTTGGAGATAAAACTACGTCAGTTGCCAGAAGGGGATTCAGCTGCTCTGATGGTAATGCGCGATGCGCTGCCTCCTTTCCTGGCTGTGAACAGCTCTGATGCCGAGCTCAAAAGCTGGCAAACACGACTTAAAGAGTCACCAAATGAAACGATGGGCCGCATTATCAGCTGGCACGATCTGCGCAACACCCTGGGGGTTTTCTTATTGGTGTTTCTCTCGACCTTCCCGGTACTTCTGCCATTCATGTTCCTCGACGACACCGTATTGGCCCTACGTCTTTCCCACGCTATCGCTCTCCTCATGCTGGTCTTGCTCGGCCGCGGCCTGGCCCACTATGCCGGGTCCAAACGCCCTTGGCTGATCGGACTCATCTTCGCTGCGGCGGGTGCAGTGATTGTTGTCATGACCATTGCTCTGGGAGGCTGAACCCCCCAGCCTTGCTTACCTGGCAGACACAGGATGGGGCAACGTGCCCCATCCGTGAGTGAACGCTTGAGTTGTACCACTGAGATAGAAGAAAGGGGGCTGGCAATAACTATTTGATTTTTAAGTTATAGATTCTTTACTCGAGTGATTTTCGAAACAAATAAATTTATTTAACAATTCCTCGTTAATAATGAGCTATCTTCTTGGTATGGATAAAAAAACTCTTTCTATGGATAAAACTACTTTTTGCATGGCGTGATGCCTGGACGTTGAATCATGAGCGACGTGTTGACGTTTGTGGAACATAAAGGGGTTTCCAGAAAGAGAATACTGAGAATAGAAATTTTCGTTATTAAAAACAGAAGGAATACACTATGAATAAAAGAGTTTACGCGGTAGAAAATCTAGATTTTCTGGCTCGTAGTTTCGCCCATATGCATGCACGGGGGCGGGATATCGATATCAATGCAGTCACTGGCAATATGAGTGAAGAGCAAAAAGTTTGGTTCCAGGAACATTATGACCGCTATTACGTGCAAGCAGTTAGTGCGGGTACACAGATAATTGAGCACTAAAGTCCAGGGCAATGGAAGCCAGCCATTGCCCGAAGCAATGATGCTCCAACTTACGTTGCCGCACATTCCTTTAAACGGGACCTTATTTTAGTCAAAGCTGGCCGCGCAGGCTAAATCACTAGAGTCATCGAAGAACACGAAAATAAATCGTACAAAGTGAATTCTTTGTGATACGGTGTTCTTTCAATAACAAGTAAAAGTAGGTTTTTATCCAATATTTAACATTTAAGTGTCCGTCATGTGGCGGTTCACAGTATCGCACTTCCCCCTATGATGTCCGAGAAACAAATCCCCATGGTGCTGTTTGTATTTTCTGTAAATCAGGGATGCACCTCCTTCATCGTCCGATGAGTGCGATTCATCAACATAACGTGTCTGCTCGATAAGAGCGCGTGCCGCTGATTTTGCTTTCCCCAGCTCTACACTGTTACCATTCAGCCTCCAAATCGGAGGAATAATGAAAAAAATAACATTACTGCTTGGGGCACTCACACTCAGTGGCTGTTCATCGCCCGAACCTACCACTCCCAAACCGCCTCAGGTTATCGGTATGCCGAACCCGGCGTCAGTTTACTGCAAAGATAAAGGCGGTGAATTGAGAACGGTGAAAACCGATTTGGGGGAGCGGGGTGACTGCTTATTGCCGAGTGGTGAACGAATGGACCAGTGGACGCTTTATCGACGCGACCATTAATAATAAAAAACCCGCCTTGGCGGGTTTTTGTTTTCTGGAGTCCTGAGCTTACCGACTAAACAGATCGCGACGTTTAGGCTTGAAAGGCTGAGCAATCAACACCAGCACAGCAATCACCAGGAAAATGGCAAAAATTCCCATCAGCCACTGCACCATATCCAGCGACAGGAATTCCCACTGACGAACGGAACAGTCACCCGTCGCCACAAAGACTTGTGGCAACCATTTATCGAGTGGCAACCAGCTTGGGAAACGCGCAGCAAAATCACACGTCGCAAACGGTGAAGGATGAAGCTGAATCATGGTGTGTTCCCATGCCAACTGCAGGCCTTTCCCGGCACTGTAGATCCAAAGCGCAATCCCTGCATAACGCAAAGGGGATTTCGGCGCAATTGCACCGACAATGCCTGCACCCATCACGCCGAACAATGCGCAACGTTCATAAATGCACATTACACACGGTTTCAGCATCATGACGTGCTGAAACCACAATGCCACCATTTCCAGCGCGAAAGCCGTGAATGCCAGAAGAAGCCAAGCTCCTCGTCCACGGGAGCATTGGTTTAAATATCGCAACATAATCAGTATCCCAGCAGCATTCGTTGAGTCGCAGTGTAAACGAATTCGATTCCCGCGCCAGTAGGCACATCAAAATAACAGGCTAATTGAATGTTTATCAGACAAAAAAGTTAACGGGCAGCAAGCTACCCGCGAATTTAACTTAATGTGGCAAAGCGTTTATAGGGGGTAAAGAAAGCCACCCGGCCTGCATCATCCATTCAGTTGCTGGAACGAGAGTATACTGTACACACAACAATCCAACCACGGTCAGTACTAACGTATACGGCAGCGCCATCAGCACCATACGTCCATAAGAAAGACGTATCAGTGGTGCGAGTGCTGAGGTGAGCAGGAACAAAAATGCAGCCTGGCCATTCGGTGTAGCAACTGACGGCAGGTTAGTCCCCGTGTTGATAGCCACCGCGAGTAACTCAAACTGTTTGAGGTCGATAATACCGTTGGTCAGCGCAGTTTTCGCTTCGTTGATGTACACAGTTCCGACAAACACGTTGTCAGAAATCGATGACAAGATACCGTTGAATAAATAGAACAGCGCCAACTGCGAATTCGGTTCGGCTAGCAATACAAACTGAATAACCGGGGTAAATAGACGTTGATCGATTATCACGGCAACGACGGCAAAGAATACCGTCAGCAGGGCGGTAAATGGCAATGCTTCGGTAAACGCTTTACCAATCTGATGCTCATCGGTCACGCCGCATAGCGCGGTGGCAAAAATAATCACCGACAAACCGATTAACCCAACCTCACCTAAATGCAATGCCAGTGCAATAATCAGCCAGATACCAATCAGTGCCTGCACCACAAGCTTCATTTTGTCCTGACGAGTACGTTTTTGAGCACTGCTGGTGTCGAAATCTTGCAAAATCTTACGCACTTTTTCCGGCAGTTTTTCACCGTAACCAAGAATTTTGGTGGACTCTAACAGCACACAGGTAAGCAGGCCGAAGATCAGTGTTGGAATGGTCACTGGCGCCATACGCAGAAGGAAATCGCCAAAATGCCAACCTGCATTTTTCGCGATGATCAGGTTTTGCGGCTCGCCAACCATGGTCATCACACCACCCAGCGCTGTACCGACACCCGCATGCATCATCAGGCTGCGTAAGAACGCCCGAAATTGCTCAAGGGTGTTGTGACTATCAGAATCAAGAAGGGTGTCATCCTTAATATTGCTTTCTAAATCACCTGCAGACGTGACGCGGTGATAAATATCGTAGAAGCCCACTGCCACGCTGATAATGACGGCAACCACTGTCAGGGCATCAAGGAAGGCTGACAGAAATGCTGCCGCGAAACAAAAGGATAGGGAAAGTAAAATCTTCGAGCGGATGCCGAGCAGTAATTTAGTAAATAGCAATAGCAGAAGCTGTTTCATGAAGTAGATGCCCGCTACCATAAATACCAGCAGCAACAACACTTCAAGGTTGGCAGCGATTTCTGCACGCACATGTTCAGCGCTGGTCATGCCGATGAATACGGCTTCAAACGCTAACAAGCCGCCCGGCAGTAACGGATAGCATTTCAACGCCATTGCCAGGGTAAAGATAAACTCTGCAACTAATAACCAGCCTGCAATAAATGGACTGACGAACCAAAAAACTAATGGGTTTATGACCAAAAAAGTCAGTAAAGTCAGCTTGTACCAATCCGGAGATTGACCTAAAAAGTTGCGGTAAAGCGCACGGCCAGTAGACATTTCCATCGTGAAATTTTCATGCTCCCATTATCCGCCATATATCAAAGAACAGAAGAGGAGCTCTACATACCTCTAACAAATTTGAAATATTTCGGATAAATATAAACTTGCGTTCAAATAAGTGGTTTTAGGTTACCTGCGCACAAGACATCAATCAAGGCATGGGATTATACTTTGATAATGTGATTACATGTAAAAATAAACCATGATTCCATATTAGACGATTGTCGCCGCTACCTGCACCGCATGGCATCTGGTATGATGAGTCTCTTTAGCAAAACCTGTGTAATGGAAAGCATACTATGGTCATTAAGGCGCAGAGCCCAGCGGGTTTCGCGGAAGAATATATCATCGAAAGTATCTGGAATAACCGCTTCGC
>DATERH010000061.1:0-3382 GCA_035271785.1 Buttiauxella sp. | reverse complement strand
GTATCCGCTTATCCACATCAACGCGAAGGTGAGTGAGAACGGTGCGCCGATGATAAAGAACAGGCGGCGGCGTCCCCAACGGCTGCGAATGTTATCGGTGATATAGCCCATCACCGGGTCGGTAATACCATCCCAAATTTTAGCGATGGCAAAGATGGATGCCGCAGCGGCGGGCGATAACCCTGCGACCTCAATATAGAAATACAGCAACCAAAGACCCGTAATGGTCATCGCGCCACTGCCAAAAATATCGCCCATCCCCCAGGCGAGTATATTTTTGGTTTTGACTTCCCTTCCAGCTGTTGCGGTTGTTGTTGTTGCCGAAGTTTTATCCATTGCTCTTATCTCGTGTCGATAAAAAAGGAGTTCGGCATTTACGGTACGAAGTATGGACAGCAGTCTCCACGATAGCGGAGATGGTTTTGTCCGGTAATGCGAAGGATGTGGGGAAATATCGAGCAAATGTTCACAGTTTCACGCCGTTGAAATGAGGCAGAGGCAAAAAAAGGCAATAAAGTGTGATTTGCATCACCAGGGGAAAAATACCACTCAAACCCAGCGTGATGCAGAGCACATTTTAACGCTGAGCAAAACACACTTTGCGGGTCAGACTGCATTTCTGTCAGTCAGGCGGTATTAACCCATAGAGCGCGGAAATAGGGTGTGGTGAGATGCCAGGGTCTTTTACATTGAGTGATGAGAGAACCATGAAACTGACTCTGGCCCCGCAATGGGCGAGTAATGACGATAAAAATCAAGATACCCTCCGATTCCAACAGGCACTGGATACCCTGGCGAAGCAGGGTGGGGGGACGCTGGAAGTTGAGAGCGGTTGCTACAACCTTGGCGGGTTAACACTGCATTCAAATACCACACTTTCTTTGCAAGCTGGTGCGGAATTGGTGGTTAGCGATGATTATCGTCATTTCCAGCAGGCCACAACGCTCAGCACTGCAGAGTGTTCCAACCGGGCTTTTCTGTACGCTTTCGGTGCGCACAACATTACGGTTTGTGGTGCCGGGAAAATTAACGGCAATGCGGAAGGTTGGTTTGCTCCGCAGGCTGATGAAATGGGGTATCGGCAGCCAGCTAAACAGCGTCCACGCATGATTGTTTTCGAGGATTGCACCAAGGTCCAACTGCAAGATTTCACGATCGAGAATGCCCCTATGTGGACCATTCACCTCGTTGCGTGTCAGCAGGTAAAAGTGAGTGGCATTACTGTGGATAACGATCTGACGATGGCGAACACGGATGCGCTGGACATCGACAGTTGCCAGCAAGTGCATATCAGCAACAGCCACTTCAGTGCAGCCGATGACACCATTTGCCTGAAGACCAGCCGTAAACCGGCTCCCTTACAACGTGCAACACGGCAAGTCGTCGTGAGTAATTGCACGCTTCGCTCCAAAAGCTGCGCGTTGAAAATTGGGACCGAAACCTGGGAAGACATCGAAGATATTTGCGTAACCAATTGCGTAATCTATGAGTCAAATCGTGCGATAGGGCTTGTCTCCCGGGATGGTGGCCGTTTGCGACGCATGATTTTCAGCAACATTACCTTTAGCTGCGAGATGGCCCACGCCTGCCATTGGGGTAAAGCCGATCCTGTTTATCTTTCGGTGCGTGCTCGCGACCCGGAAATTAATCCCGGCGAAATCGAATTTATCCAGTTTCGTGGCCTTTCAGGGGTGAGTGATGGGGCAATTAATATGCACAGCGAGTTATCTGGGCAAGTTAGACATATCATTTTTGATGGCCTGCAACTCACTCAACGGGTCAGCACTTCATCCGAACAGGGTTTGTATGACATTCGCCCACCGTGTAATCCGTTTTCACCAACCGGAATGGGCCTGGACAACGCCTGGTGCCTGAATCCACAAACACAACGGGCTTTCGGCGTGGAGGCGTATCCTGGTGGTTTACCTGCCCTGTATGCCTGTGGCGTTAATGATTTGACGCTACGTAATGTAGAAATTTACCGTCCACAGCCATTGCCTGCAGGTTGGAACGCACGTGAGAGGGTGTTAGTTGATTGCAATGGAGTGAAACAAGATGTCTGATTTTGCCTGGCTTGGGTCTGTTGCCGCATGCTGCACAACGGGGTCGTTTGCACTACAGGTGCTGCATATTCTGAAGAACCGCGATACCAAAGCGATATCACTGAGCATGTATCTGGTGTTTGTATTCGGCGTGCTGTGTTGGTTGTTGTACGGGGTGAGCAATGGGGATGTTCCCCTGATGGTAGCCAATGGCATCACGCTCTTGCTGGCGGCGACAGTGCTGCTGATGAAGGTGATGAACGAACGGGCGCGATAAACGGTGGCGGGGTGCCCGCCACCGTATTATGTCTATAGCCAAAATAATTCGAGTTGTGGGTAGGCGGAAAACTGTAAGACCCCAGGAGCATAGTGAACTATGTGACTGGGGCGCACGGATGCAGCCAACGCACCAACAACTTGAAGTATGACGGGAATACTACTCTTCTGCGGCATAACCCTGGGCAGGTAACGCTTTACCATCAAGCCAGGCGCTATTTTCACGCATCTCCAGTCGTCCTTCGATAAACCAGGAAACGACCAGCGGATAAATCGCGTGTTCTTGATGCTGCACGCGAGCGGTGATGTCGTCTTCATCGTCACCGTCAAAAACCGGGATTTCTGCCTGAAGAATTACCGGCCCACCATCCAGTTCTTCGGTGACAAAATGCACCGATGTCCCGTGTACTTCATCGCCGTTTTCCAGTACCTGGCTATGGGTGTTCAGGCCCGGATATTTAGGCAATAAAGAGGGGTGGATGTTGATGAGGCGACCAGAATAGTGCGTGACAAACTCAGGACTAAGAATGCGCATATAACCGGCCAGCACCACTAGATCCGGTGCGTAGGCGTCGATCTCGAGCATTAGCTCACGATCAAATGCCGCCCGATCGGCGAATTGGCTGGCCGTTAATGCGTGTGCAGGTATTTCTGCTTCACGCGCACGATCAAGGCCAAAAGCATCGGTTTTATTACTGAATACCGCCGCTACGGTGCCATTAATTTGTTTACTCTTGCAGGCATCAATAATTGCCTGAAGATTGCTTCCGTTACCAGAAACCAGCACCACAATGCGTTTCATTTCCTTTTTTCCTCCACGTAGCAATCACCCTGGTCACATAGTTGGCTACGCTCCCAGGGTTTCACTCAGTTGCCGATTTGCTGCAACAGGGATCAGTCTGCGGAGATAACTACGCGCTCAACGGAATCAGAAGCTTTGATACTACCGATTTTCCAGGCGTTTTCACCTTTTGCATTCAAAAACTCAACGGCTTTATCAGCTTCGGCAGCAGGCAACGCAATCAGCATGCCGACACCACAGTTAAAGGTGCGGTACATTTCGT
>DATERH010000060.1:0-8783 GCA_035271785.1 Buttiauxella sp. | reverse complement strand
GTTTTGTGACTCTCAGGAAATGCTATGCCTCAGATTACCCGTACTGCGTTAGTGCCTTACAGCGCGGAGCAGATGTATCAATTAGTTAACGATGTGAAATCCTACCCTGATTTTTTACCGGGTTGCACAGGCAGCAGGATCCTTAACGCGTCGCATGATCAGATGACCGCAGCGGTAGATGTTTCCAAAGCGGGGATCAGCAAAACTTTTACTACGCGGAACTCGCTTACCAGCAATCACAGTATTTTGATGCATCTTGTGGATGGGCCATTTAAGTCATTGATGGGCGGCTGGAAGTTTACGCCACTGAGTAGCGATGCATGTCGTATTGAGTTCCAGCTCGATTTTGAGTTTACCAATAAACTTATCGAGTTGGCGTTTGGTCGTATCTTCAAGGAGTTGGCGGGTAACATGGTTCAGGCGTTTACCGTTCGCGCCAAAGAGGTCTACAGTGTCGCGTGATATCATGGTTGAAGTCGTTTACGCATTGCCTGAAAAGCAGTATTTGCTCAAGGTAAGCGTTGCCGAGGGCAGTATTGTAGAACAGGTTATTACCGCGTCAGGCATTCTTGAACTGCGTACGGATATCTCTCTGGCGAAGAATAAAGTGGGCATTTTTAGCCGTCCGGTAAAATTAACCGATACGGTAAATGAGGGGGATCGGGTAGAAATTTATCGCCCACTGATTGCCGATCCGAAAGAACTCAGACGTCAGCGAGCAGAAAAATCCGCTCAGAAGTAGCCAAAAAAAGAAGTAGCCAAAAAAAAGGTGCCATCGGCACCTTTTTTGTTGGTTATTCGTGTTCCAGCTTCGGCTTGTTGTCGATGTTGGTCAACACACCACCGCTGTTAAAAGTCAGCGTCAGTGTTTGCTGAGTCACTTTTTCATGGCCTGGTTGCTGGCGGAAGACATAGAACCAGGTACTTGAACCGAATGGATCAGTCATCATTGGCGTACCCAAAGCATACGCAACTTGCTGTTGAGTCATGCCAGTACGGATCTTTGACACATCGTTCTGTGTCAGGTAGTTCCCCTGGTTAATGTCGGGGCGGTAAACCACTCGCTCCAGAGTGGAACAGCCTGCGGTCAGCATAAGAAGAACCGCTGCGGCAGCAGTCAGCGTTTTAAAGCGCATAGTGATTTGATTCCTTTTCGGGCCCGAGCAGCACATGGCTCATTCATAATATGCCGATGATAATAAACCTTTACGCAGTTTAAAACATTAAGGCGCTTAACTCTGACCCTGGTACGGCAAAAAAGTTGGCTTAAAACCTGCTCAATTAACAATATGCTAGCTGAGTGGTGGTTTTTTGAACGATACGCAGAGCAACTGCCGGCTGCATATCAAATACTCGTCGTTAAGCTGCCAGTAACTCTTTTGCGTTGGCAAGTGTGTTGCGAGTGACTTCGCTGCCACCGAGTAAACGTGCCAATTCTTGCAGGCGTGCGCGTTTATCCAGCGGCTGCATGTGGGTTTCAGTCATCTCACCATCGGTTTCTTTACTGACAAAGAAGTGATGATGCCCACAGCCTGCAACTTGCGGCAAGTGCGTTACGCACATGACCTGGGTGGACTCGCCTAACTGCCGTAATAATTTACCGACAACTGCCGCCGTTGGGCCACTGATCCCGACATCCACTTCATCGAAGATAAGTGCGGGTGTTTCCATCTTGCGTGCGGTAATGACCTGAATGGCCAGGGCAATACGTGAAAGCTCACCACCGGAGGCCACTTTTGCCAACGGTTGTAATGGTTGACCTGGGTTGGTACTGACGCGGAAATCGATACGGTCTGCCCCTTCAGCGGTCAGATGATT
This sequence comes from Buttiauxella sp., assembly GCA_035271785.1. Lineage (GTDB taxonomy): Bacteria > Pseudomonadota > Gammaproteobacteria > Enterobacterales > Enterobacteriaceae > Buttiauxella. Next base: position 6,965 of record DATERH010000060.1, on the reverse strand, counting down.
TTCATTAAATTCAACGTCAATGGCCAGCTTACCGTGTGGCATAGACAACGAGTGCATGCTTGCAGTAATCAATTCGCAAAGTTCTGCTGCATAATGCGCGCGGCGTTGATGCAACTCGTGTGCGATGCTCAGAGCTTGTTGATGATGGAGTGTTACCGCCTGCATTAATTCGTCTTGAGAACTGGCCTGCTCATCAAGCTGCTGCAGTTCTTCTAAGAGCTGTTGATGGAACAATGGCACTTCTTCCGGGGAAATGTGGTGTTTACGCGCTAACGAGATTTGCCTGGATATACGCTGTTCCAGTTCATACAAACGGTTAGGGTCGAGATCCAGACGGTCACAATAATGGCGCAGCTCATCGCTGGCTTCTGAAATCTGAATCGTGGCCTCTTCCAGCATGGTTAAAACACCTGAAAGTTTGCTGTCCATCCCGACCAGTTCTTCCACTAAATGACGTGTGGTGTACAGCTGGCTTTGCAGGTTGCTGTCTTCGCCATCAGCAAGGATCGCCAGCGCCTGTTGGCTGACGGAAATCAATTGCCCACTGTTCGCCAGGCGTTTGTACTCTTCATCAATTTGCTCAAATTCACCTGCAATCGGGGAGAACTCATTGAGTTCTTTCAGTTGATACTGAAGGAGTTCAGAGCGGGCTGCACGCTCCTGAGCAAGTTGCTGATGCTGCGCCAGAGAGCGACAGCTTTGATGCCATTCGCGGTAGCTTTCTGCCATTTTCACCAGCAGAGCAGATTCACCGGCATAACCATCCAACAGGTTTTTTTGATGTTCCGGCTTCAGCAAAAGCTGATGTGCGTGCTGACCGTGAATTTGAATCAGCATTTGGCCGAGGTCACGCAGCTGAGAAAGGGGAACCGCCGTTCCGTTGATGAAACCGCGTGAACGTCCATCGCTGCTAATGACGCGGCGCAGCAAACATTCACGCCCATCATCCAGTTGGTTTTCTTCCAGCCAGCGTAGGGCGGCGGGGGTATCTTTTAGTGAGAAGCGGGCACAGAGGTCAGCACGGGTGGCACCCTGGCGTACCATATCGGCTTCAGCCCGGCCACCGAGACACAACCCTAAAGCATCAATAGCAATAGACTTACCGGCACCTGTTTCACCGGTAATGGCGGTCATGCCGTGGTGAAAATCAATTTCCAGTTCACGAACGATTGCGAAGTTACTGATGGTGAGTTGTGCCAGCATAATTGCTTTCCTGTATGAAAAGACATGACTGTGTTTTCATACAGTATAAACTGGTTTTATATACAGTAAAGAGCCTGGGGCACTTTTTAGAACAATTTTTTCGACCAACCGAGTTTTGAGCTCAATGTATTGAAATAGCTGTAATCTTTTGGGTGTATCAGATTGAGATGGTAGTCGCAGCGGCGAATCAATACGTCCTCACCTTCCTGAATTGGTAGTGCAATCTGGCTGTCACAGCTGATTTCCAGGTCGTTACGCATATGCGAAAAACGCAGGCGAATGGTGCTACTACTGTTGATAACCAGTGGGCGCGCAGTCAGCGTGTGTGGGAACATCGGCACCAGCGTAATGGCATCAAGCGATGGGGTCAGAATTGGGCCGCCTGCTGAGAGTGAATAGGCAGTAGAGCCGGTCGGTGTCGAAATGATTAGCCCATCGGAGCGCTGCGAGAAAGCGAAAACCTCATCGATGTAGACTTCGAATTCAATCATGTGTGCCACTTTGCCGGGATGCAGCACGACTTCGTTAATCGCGGTACTTAGACGCGTTGGCGTATCCTGTTGACAAACCTGGGCTTCGAGCAAGAAACGACGCTCAGCAATGTAGTGCCCTTCGAGCACATCTGCGAGTTGTTGATGTGCGTTGTCTGGGTCAAGGTCGGTAAGAAAACCGAGATTACCACGGTTGATGCCGATGACTTTGATATCATAACGAGCAAGAACGCGGGCAGCACCTAGCATATTGCCATCACCACCTACGACAACGGCGAGATCAGCCTGCTGGCCTATTTCCGCCAGCGTGCCAGTTTTCACGTTTTTGAGATTCAGTTCTTGAGCAATTTGCTGCTCGACAATGACGTCGTAGCCTTTGGTGCATAGCCAGCGATACAGCATTTCATGCGTGGTGAGGGCTGTAGGGTGACGTGGGTGCCCGACGATACCAATGCAGTTGAAATGTTTGTTCATTATGCTGATGGTCCTTATGCGCGGTTATGCAGTCGTTTAAGACAATATGTCACGTTCCCTTGAATCCAGGAAACGGATCCCCATAATAAGCGAACCAGCGAGATGAATGCTAAAAACGCGGAGAAATTCATGAGTAGTAAAGATCAGAAAACACCAGACGAGCAAGTCTCGGACGAAATTGCAATGGAAAGCCATGAAGAAGTCGAGGCCGTAGAGGGTGCCGAAGTGGTTGATCCGCGCGATGAACAAATTGCCGATTTAACCGCGCAACTGGAAGAAATTCAGCAGCGCGAGCGTGACAGCGTGTTACGCAACAAAGCGGAAATGGAAAACCTCCGTCGCCGTACTGAGCTCGATATTGAGAAAGCGCACAAGTTTGCTCTGGACAAGTTTGCCAACGAGTTGCTTCCGGTGATAGATAGCCTGGACCGCGCTTTGGAAGTAGCAGACAAGTCCAACACTGATTTAGCCGCCATGATTGAGGGTATCGAATTAACTCAGAAATCGATGCTGGATGTGGTGCGTAAATTTGGTGTGGAAGTGGTTGGTGATACCAATGTGCCGTTCAACCCTGATGTGCATCAGGCGATTGCTATGGTTGAGTCTGACGATGTCGCACCAAACCACGTGCTGATGGTGATGCAAAAGGGTTACACCCTGAATGGTCGCACTCTGCGCGCAGCTATGGTTTCTGTGGCTAAAGCTAAAGCGTAATGTGATTTAATCGCTTGAAGTAAAAAGCCAGCCGTAAAGGCTGGCTTTTTTGTGCCTGTAATTCTTCCACACTGACTATTCTTCAACACTTTGGCGAAGCGGTGTCACAGGGGTCACGCGCACTTGCTTAATCATGTTGTCTTGTACGTCGAGAATATCAATATCGTAGTGGCTTAAGCGCACGCGCGTTTCAATCGCCGGGATCTCTTGCAGTTCTTCAAGCAGCATGCCGTTTATGGTGCGGGCTTCGTCTTCTGGCAACGTCCAGTTGAAGGCTTTGTTGATTTCACGCACATTCGCGCTGCCCTCTATAATCACTGAGCCGTCATTTTGTGGCATGACTTCCTCGGCAAGTGTTGGAGACATTGATGTAGTGAAGTCGCCAACAATCTCTTCAAGAATATCTTCAACCGTTACCAGTCCTTGTATATCACCATATTCGTCAACGACCAGACCGACTTTCTTCTTATTGCGCTGGAATTTTATTAGCTGAACGCTAAGCGGTGTCCCTTCCGGCACGAAGTAAATTTCATCGGAGGCGCGCAGCAGGGTTTCTTTGGTGAACTCTTGTTTCTCCGTCATTAAACGGTAGGCTTCGCGTACTCGTAGCATGCTGATGGCATCGTCCAGCGTATCGCGATACAACACAATACGGCCATGTGGCGAGTGCGTTAGCTGGCGGACGATAGATTTCCAATCGTCGTTGATATCGATGCCCAGAATTTCGTTGCGTGGCACCATGATGTCATCGACATTCATTTTTTCGAGATCCAGCACCGACAGCAGCATGTCCTGGTTGCGGCGGGAAATTTTCGAATGTGATTCATGCACAAGAGTGCGTAATTCGTCTTTGTTGAGGGCACTACTGATCACGTGGTCGGTTTTAATCCCAAGCAGGCGCATCAACATACGCGTGATGACGTTAAGCAGCCACACCAGTGGCATCATCAATATTTGCAACGGCCCGAGTAGGAAGCTACTTGGGAAGGCGACTTTTTCCGGATACAGCGCCGCAATGGTTTTTGGCAGGACTTCAGCGAACACCAGCACCACGAAGGTGAGGATACCGGTGGCGATTGCGACACCCGCATCACCGTATAAACGCATGCCGACGATGGTGCCAATGGCCGAGGCCAGAATGTTGACCAGGTTATTACCGATGAGTACCAGGCTTATCAGGCGGTCTGGCTTGCGAAGCAGTTTTTCGACCCGTTTAGCGGCACGGTTACCTTGTTTAGCAAGATGACGTAGTCGATAACGGTTAAGCGTCATCATGCCGGTTTCAGAGCCGGAGAAGTACGCTGAAACTACTACCATGATGATCAACGTGATGATCAGAGTAGTAGTTGAGATCTGTTCCAAAAGGGTTTTCCTTTATAAAGACAATATTAGCCAACGAATTGTTGCAAGACTCGGCTACCAAAATAGGCAAGTGTCAGAATCGCTGCACCCGCGACGTTAAACCACACGACACGGCGGCCACGCCAACCCTCATGATAGTGTCCCCACAGTAAAACGATGTAGACGAACCATGCGAGAATCGACAATACCGCTTTGTCGGCATTTTCCAGGCTGAAAAAATTTTTCAGATAAAACAGGCCGGTGCAAAGGGTTAACGTCAGCAGTACAACGCCGACTTGGGTGATGTGAAACATTTTTCGCTCAATGCTCATCAACGGCGGCATTTCAGCGCGGAAGGCCAGTTTCTTATTCTTGAGCTGATAATCAATCCACGCCAACTGCAGGGCATAAAGTGCAGCAATAATTAGCGTTGCGTAGGCAAACAGCGACAAACCAATATGCGCCATCATACCCGGAGTGTGTTCAAGATGAGTGATGAATTCGTTGGGCATGAAGGTGGCTAGTGCCAGATTGATGAGAGCGAAAGCGTAAACAATAGGTAACAGTAGCCAGCCGCGATTTCGCGAAGCCACGATAGTCATCACGGTACAAATCATCAAACTGATTAACGAACCGACGTTAAGCAGGCTGAGATTCTGACCACCGCCGTCGGCAAAAATACGTGCTTCAAGTGCCACACCGTGGCTTATCAGCGCGATAACGGCTGATAAAATCGCGAAGCGACGCCACCCGCTGTTCTTTGTCAGCAGACTTGGGATAATCAGCGCGAGGCTGCAGGAATAGGCTACAAGCGCAAGGATTGCGAAAACAGGCATATAAAGTGTCAGTCAATTAGCCAGAGATGGAAAAAAGCAGTATAACGTTACCTGCCGCCTGCTCCAACTCTAACCGTTGAATCAGACCGAAGGCGGCTTCATGTTATATACCCGTCATAGTTCAAGCTATGGGGGTGTTGGCTGCACTCATTTACCCCAGCCACTTACTTAAGTAAGCTCTTGGGGATAAGCTCCCTTGCCGCCTACCCACAACTTGAACTATTTAGGGTATAATCTGCCAAATTCTGTTTGTGTCGCAAGCTGCGGCCCTAAGTTACCACGTTAGGCAAAAGACAATGTTTGATAATTTAACTGACCGTCTGTCGCGCACATTGCGCAATATCAGCGGCCGCGGGCGGCTGACTGAAGAGAATGTAAAAGAAACACTGCGTGAAGTGCGCATGGCGCTTTTGGAAGCGGACGTTGCGCTACCGGTGGTGCGTGACTTTATCAGCCGCGTGAAAGAAAAAGCGGTTGGTCATGAAGTTAACAAAAGCCTGACCCCAGGTCAGGAGTTCGTCAAAATCGTTCGCGCCGAATTGGTTGCAGCGATGGGCGAAGAGAACGCGAGCCTGAACCTTGCGGCACAACCGCCAGCCGTTGTGCTGATGGCGGGTCTGCAGGGGGCGGGTAAAACCACAAGCGTTGCGAAATTAGGTAAGTTCCTACGCGAGAAGCATAAAAAGAAAGTGCTGGTGGTTTCTGCCGACGTTTATCGCCCAGCGGCGATCAAACAGTTGGAAACGCTGGCTGAACAAGTCGGTGTTGATTTCTTCCCCTCTGATGTCGGGCAAAAACCTGTCGATATCGTTAATGCTGCGCTGAAAGAAGCGAAGCTGAAGTTCTTTGACGTGCTGCTGGTGGATACTGCCGGTCGCTTGCACGTTGACGAAGCGATGATGGATGAAATCAAACAGGTTCATGCTGCGATTAATCCAGTTGAAACCCTGTTTGTTGTTGATGCCATGACGGGTCAAGATGCGGCAAATACCGCAAAAGCTTTCAACGAAGCGTTGCCATTGACGGGGGTCGTGCTGACGAAAGTAGATGGTGATGCGCGCGGCGGTGCGGCTCTTTCTATTCGTCACATTACCGGCAAGCCAATTAAGTTCCTGGGCGTGGGCGAAAAAACCGAAGCGCTGGAACCTTTCCACCCTGATCGTATTGCTTCCCGTATTTTGGGGATGGGCGATGTTCTGTCGCTTATCGAAGATATTGAGAGCAAAGTTGACCGTGCTCAGGCTGAAAAACTGGCCAGCAAGCTGAAGAAGGGGGATGGGTTTGATCTCAATGACTTCCTCGATCAGCTGAAACAAATGAAAAACATGGGCGGTATGGCGAGTATGATGAGTAAATTGCCGGGTATGGGGCAATTACCAGATAACGTTAAATCGCAAATGGATGACAAAGTCCTGGTACGTATGGAAGCCATTATTAATTCCATGACGCTCAAAGAGCGCGCGCAGCCAGAGATTATCAAAGGTTCACGCAAACGTCGTATCGCAACGGGTGCGGGTATGCAGGTGCAAGATGTCAACCGTCTGCTTAAGCAGTTCGACGACATGCAGCGCATGATGAAGAAGATGAAGAAAGGCGGAATGGCGAAAATGATGCGCGGCATGAAAGGTATGATGCCACCAGGTTTCCCAGGTCGTTAAGTTCTTCAAATTTGTTTTACATGCAAAACAAATTGATTTTCGCACGAGAATGAGTACAATTTTCGGGCTTTTAATATGACACCAGGCTCCGTCCCTCGACGGGGCCTGGTGTTTTATTCACTAAAGAGGATGTTATGGTAACTATTCGTTTAGCACGTCACGGCGCTAAAAAGCGTCCGTTCTACCAGGTTGTTGTTACTGACAGCCGTAATGCACGTAACGGTCGCTTCATTGAGCGCGTTGGTTTC
>DATERH010000059.1:0-6136 GCA_035271785.1 Buttiauxella sp. | reverse complement strand
TAAACAGTTGGGCAAACAGTGCGGTTAAGCTCGAGTATTGGCGTTTTTGCACCATCACTTCGCTGGTAACGCAATGGCCTGAAGTCGCTTGCTGAATGGCCGCTATCAAATAGCTGGCGAAACGTTCTTGCTGGTTATCGCTTTCATCAAGGGAATACCAACCTAATTCATTTTTCCCCGCCGCCCATTGAGAAACCAGGGTCGTTTTTCCATAACCCGCCGGGCTGGTTACCAGGGCTACTCGATAATTATTGGCTGTTGATAATTTCATCAATAGTCGGTCGCGGACCACTGTATTTTCCAGGCGTACTGGACGACTTAATTTGGAGGGAATCAGCATGGTCTGTCACTTCACTGTGTATGAAATATACCCGTCACCCTTCAAGATTCAGGGTTGTTGGCCGCTCTCATTCACCCGAATTTCTTACTTGAGTAAGCTCATCGGAATTCATTCGATTGCCGCCTACCTGCATCTTGAAGTTACTCGGGTATATGTACGAATGTGATTTTTTTTACGCTTCGTAATTAATGCTTACTACAAAGTCGACCAGTTTGAGGGTTATTGCAAGAATGTTGAGGGTTTGAGGCGCGGTAAGTTGCTGCGGGTCACAAATCTATTCATTGGATGAATTCAAAATGTAAGTGTAGCTCATGAGAAGGAGGCTTCGGAGCTTGTGGGCATTTTCGGTTATAACGCCTAACGTTAAGTGGCAACGATCACATTTTTAGCTACTCCCTACTACTCCTCCCTCCCTAATCCCCCGGCAGGAGGAGGAATTAGCCCTGGCCACCCTGCACACTAGCGGGTAATGAATTTAGAACATCACAGGACCCGAGCTCTTATGTCACAGACGACCTTCAATAAAGCACAATTTCAGGCTGCACTGACACGTCAGTGGCAGCGTTATGGACTGCACTCCGCTTCCGAAATGAACCAGCAACAATGGTGGCACGCTGTCAGCGGTGCGCTCGCAGAATTGTTGGCAGCACAGCCCGTTGCTAAACCTGAAAAAAATCAGCGCCACGTCAACTACATCTCAATGGAGTTTTTGATTGGTCGCCTGACAGGTAACAATTTGCTGAATCTTGGCTGGTATCAGGAAGTCGCTGATGAACTGAAAGCGTTCGATATCAACCTGAGCGATTTGTTAGAGGCAGAGACTGACCCGGCATTGGGTAATGGTGGGTTGGGACGTCTTGCTGCATGCTTCCTGGATTCAATGGCAACTGTTGGCCAGTCGGCAATAGGTTACGGCCTGAATTACCAGTACGGCTTGTTCCGTCAGTCCTTCATAGACGGGCAGCAGATGGAAGCTCCTGATGACTGGCATCGCGGTAGCTATCCGTGGTTCCAGCACAATTCAGCGCTCGACGTGCAAGTGGGTGTCGGCGGTAAAGTCATCAAAGATGGCAACACGGTTCGCTGGGAGCCTGCGTTTGTGTTCCATGGCGAAGCCTGGGATTTACCGGTTGTCGGCTACCGTAACGGCATCTCACAACCGCTGCGCTTGTGGCAGGCAAAACACGCTCATCCATTTGATTTAACTAAATTCAACGACGGCGACTTCCTGAAAGCAGAGCAACAAGGAATCGACGCCGAAAAACTGACTAAAGTGCTTTACCCGAACGACAACCACCTCAATGGTAAAAAACTGCGCCTGATGCAGCAGTATTTCCAGTGCGCATGTTCAGTGGGCGATATTTTACGTCGTCACCATTTGGCGGGTCGCAAGCTGGCGGAATTGGCTGATTACGAAGTTATTCAGCTCAATGATACCCATCCGACTATCGCCATTCCTGAGTTGTTGCGCGTACTTATCGATGAGCACCAGATGAGTTGGGATGATGCATGGGCCATCGCCAGCAAAACCTTCGCTTACACCAACCACACGTTGATGCCTGAAGCGCTGGAATGTTGGGACGAAAAACTGGTGAAAGCGCTGTTGCCACGTCACATGCAGATTATCAATGAAATCAACGATCGTTTTAAAAAGTTAGTCAGTAAAACCTGGCCGGGTGACCAAGCCGTATGGGCGAAACTGGCAGTGGTTCACGACAAGCAAGTTCGTATGGCGAATATGTGTGTGGTCAGTGGTTTTGCGGTGAATGGAGTTGCAGCATTGCACTCCGATTTGGTCGTCAAAGACCTGTTCCCGGAATATCACCAATTGTGGCCGAACAAATTCCATAACGTCACCAACGGCATTACGCCACGTCGCTGGATCAAACAATGCAACCCGGCGCTGGCGGCACTGCTCGACAAAAAACTCAAGAAAGAGTGGGCCAATGATCTCGATGTGCTCGAAGGCCTGGAAAAATATGCCGATGATGCGAAGTTCCGCAAAGAATACCGCGACATCAAATACCAGAACAAAGTGAAACTGGCGGCATTCGTCAAAGCCCGCACCGGCATCATCATCAGCCCGGATGCGCTGTTCGACGTGCAAATCAAACGCCTGCACGAATACAAACGCCAGCACTTGAACCTGCTGCACATTCTGGCGCAGTACAAAGAAATCCGTGAAAACCCGACAGCTGCCCGCGTGCCACGTGTGTATCTGTTCGGTGCAAAAGCGGCACCGGGTTACTACCTGGCAAAAAATATCATCTTCGCCATTAACAAAGTGGCGCATGCCATCAACAATGATCCTGTGGTTGGCGACCAGCTTAAAGTGGTATTCCTGCCGGATTACTGTGTCTCTGCGGCAGAAGTGATGATCCCGGCGGCGGATATTTCCGAGCAAATTTCTACGGCGGGCAAAGAAGCCTCCGGCACCGGCAACATGAAACTGGCGCTCAACGGTGCGTTGACGGTCGGCACGCTGGACGGGGCGAATGTCGAAATCGCTGAGAAGGTCGGTGAGGAAAACATCTTTATCTTCGGCCATACCGTGGAAGAAGTGAAAGCGCTTAAAGCCAAAGGCTATGACCCAGTGAAATGGCGCAAGAAAGACAAGGTGCTGGATGCCGTACTTAAAGAGCTGGAGAAGGGCATTTACAGTGACGGCGACAAACACGCTTTCGACCAGATGCTGCACAGTATTGGCAAAGAAGGTGGCGATCCGTATTTAGTGATGGCCGATTTCACGGCGTATGCGGCAGCGCAAAAACTCGCGGATGCACTGTATCTCGACCAGGATGCCTGGACGCGCGCCGCTATTCTTAACACGGCACGTTGCGGCATGTTCAGCTCCGATCGCTCAATCCGCGATTATCAGCAACGCATCTGGCAGGCAAAACGCTAAGGGAACGCGATGGACAGCAAACGTCTTGATAACGCCGCCCTGGAGGCGGGAATTAGCCCAAACTACATTAACGCCCACGGCAAACCGCAGGCCATTCCTGCGGATACCAAGCAGCGTTTGCTGGAAGCCATGAGCCGCACCACCACCGTCAAAAAGGTGGCGGTCACACCAGTGGCAAACGTGCTGGTGTTTACTTCTGGTACGCGTATGGCGACGGTGCTGGAAGGGAACGGTGATTACACCTGGCAGCTGACGACCGAAGGCGGTAAGCAGCATAAAGGGCATGCGTCGGCGGGTAAAAAGCTGACGCTCCCTGCCGCTCTGGCTGAGGGTTACCACGACCTCACCGTTAGCCAGAATGAGCACCACTGGCAGTGCCGCGTGATTGTTGCGCCGAAGCGCTGCTACGAATCCGACGCGCTTTTGCGAGATGAAAAGCTGTGGGGCGCGTGTGTTCAGCTTTACACCTTACGTTCTGCGTATAACTGGGGTATTGGTGATTTCGGTGATTTGCAGCGCATGCTCGTGGACGTGGCGAAGCGGGGCGGTTCGTTTATCGGCCTGAACCCGATCCACGCGCTGTATCCAGCAAACCCGGAAAGCGCCAGCCCGTATAGCCCGTCATCGCGCCGTTGGCTGAACGTGATTTATATCGACGTGAACGTGGTGGATGATTTCTTGCTGAGCGACGAAGCGCAGGACTGGTGGAAAATGCCGCTCACGCAGCAAATGCTGAGTGAAGTCCGCGACGCACAATGGGTGGATTATGCCACCGTGACCGTGTTGAAAATGACCGCGCTGCGTATGGCGTGGAAGCAGTTCTCTTTACGTGGCGCACGTGACGAACAGGTCGTAGCGTTCCAGGCGTTTGTACAGCAGGGCGGCGATAGTCTGTATTACCAGGCCGCTTTCGATGCACTGCACGCTTATCAAGTTAAAGAAGATGAAATGCGTTGGGGCTGGCCGGTGTGGCCGGAAGGTTTCCGCGACGCGCACAATCCGGAAGTAAAAGCGTTTTGTACCGAACACAGCGACGAAGTGAATTTCTATCTGTGGCTGCAATACCTGGCCTACGCGCAGTTTGACGCGTGCTGGCAAACCAGCCAGGGCTTTAAAATGCCGATTGGTTTATATCGCGATTTAGCGGTTGGCGTGGCGGAAGGCGGCTCGGAAACCTGGTGCGACCGCGAGCTGTACTGTCTGAAAGCTTCTGTGGGGGCACCACCGGATATTCTCGGTCCGCTTGGGCAGAACTGGGGCTTGCCGCCAATGGATCCGCATGTGATTACGGCGCGTGCCTATCAGCCGTTTATTGATCTGTTGCGTTCCAACATGACCAGCTGCGGTGCGTTGCGCATTGACCACGTTATGTCGATGCTGCGTTTGTGGTGGATCCCCTATGGTGAAACCGCAGATAAAGGCGCTTACGTGCATTATCCGGTGGACGATCTGCTGTCGATCCTGGCACTGGAAAGTAAACGCCATCACTGCATGGTTATCGGTGAGGATCTTGGTACGGTTCCGGTAGAGATCGTCGGTAAACTGCGTGACAGCGGAGTTTACTCCTACAAAGTGCTCTATTTCGAACACGACGAGGAAAAGCAGTTCCGTGCACCGCTTGCGTGGCCGAAACAGTCGATGGCGGTTGCCACCACCCACGATTTACCGACACTACGTGGTTACTGGGAAAGCGGTGATCTAACGTTGGGTAAAACCCTTGGTCTGTATCCTGATGAAGAGATGTTGACTGAGTTGTATCAGGATCGTGAACGTGCCAAGCAAGGTTTGCTGGATAGTTTGCATAAATACGGCTGTCTGCCAAAACGCGCCGGGCATAAAGCCTCGTTGATGGCGATGACGGGTAGACTCAATCGCGGCATGCAACGTTACATTGCAGACAGTAATAGCGCCCTGCTGGGCCTGCAACCGGAAGACTGGTTAGGTATGCCAGAACCGGTGAATATTCCAGGTACCAGCTATCAGTACAAAAACTGGCGACGCAAGCTGTCGACCTCACTTGAGGCCATGTTCGCGGACGATGAAGTGAATAAGTTGCTGAAGGATTTGGATAAGCGACGCAAGAAGAGATAAACAAAAATGACACCCCCGCAACGCGTAACACCGTTCACTTAAGCCAATGAATGAGGGGCAACACCGGGATTTGGTTCCCGGAGGGACGCCAAACCCGGTGGTCGCCCCGGATATCTCGTTCTTAAACTAACGGTGTTGCCGCATTGCGGGGGGTTTCAATCATAGGGTGGATAAACGCAAGCGTTATCCACCCTTTACACTCGTTTCGTGGGTCGGATTAGTACAGCGAAATCCGACACATCAATCAATAATAAGAGTGTTCGCCACGCTGGTGTTCGGTTAAATCACGAACACCTTTCAATTCAGGGAACTCTGCCAGCAGTTGTTTTTCGATGCCTTCTTTCAGGGTCACGTCGACCATTGAACAGCCGTTACAGCCGCCGCCGAATTGCAGAATTGCAAAACCTTCATCGGTAATTTCCATCAGTGTGACACGACCACCGTGGCCAGCTAGTTGCGGGTTAACCGTGGCTTGCAACATGTACTCAACGCGTTCCATTAACGGCGCATCATCAGTAACCTTACGCATTTTGGCGTTTGGCGCTTTCAGTGTTAACTGTGAGCCGAGTTGGTCGGTAACGAAATCAATTTCGGCATCTTCAAGATAAGGTGCGCTTAACTCATCAACATATGCGGTCAACTGCTCAAATTTGAGAGCGGTATCTGATGCTTCAACCGCATCCGGCGGACAGTAGGAAACCCCGCACTCCGCATTTGGAGTACCAGGATTAATGACGAATACGCGAATTTGCGTCCCTTCTTCCTGACCTGCCAGCAGTTTGGCAAAGTGGGATTGTGCT
>DATERH010000058.1:0-6675 GCA_035271785.1 Buttiauxella sp. | reverse complement strand
TGAGTGACTGGCTGAACAGTGAAACAGATTTGGACGTCACGTTCATCGATATTCCTAACCCTGCATAGCGCAAAACCAAGGAGCAAAAGTGCAAAGAGCACGGTGTTATCTGTTAGGCGAAAGTGCAGTGGTTCTTGAGCTGGAACCCCCTTTATCGCTACAAAGCCAGCAACGCATTTGGGGATTAACGCAACGACTGTTAGAAGCGCCTGCAGTACTGGAAGTGATTCCTGGGATGAACAACATCACCGTGGTACTGCGTGAGCCGCAAAACCTGGCGCTGGATGGCATTGAACGGATTCAACGCTGGTGGGAGGAGAGCGAGGCGATTGTGCCTGAATCCCGGCGCATTGAAATTCCGGTGATTTACGGTGGAAGTTTCGGCCCTGATCTTTGGGAGGTTGCCGAACATTGTGGGTTATCGCCAAGCCAGGTGGTAGAGCAGCATTCATCAGTTGACTACATTGTCTACTTCCTCGGTTTCCAGCCTGGCTTCGCCTATCTTGGCGGGCTGGCGCAAGCTCTTGAAACACCACGTCGGGCTGAACCACGTTTGTTAGTGCCAGCCGGTTCGGTGGGAATAGGTGGAAGCCAGACGGGGATTTATCCGCTAGCCACGCCAGGAGGCTGGCAACTTATCGGCCAGACGCCTGTGCAGTTGTTCAATCCGGCAGATGAAATGCCAACATTATTGACGCCGGGTGATTCCGTTCGCTTCGTGCCTCAAAAGGAGGGCGTGTGCTGAAAATAATTCGTGCTGGACTGCACATGTCGGTGCAGGACACTGGACGTTATGGTTATCGGCAGTTAGGTGTGAGCCGTTGCGGTGCGCTTGATGCACCGGCATTACAAATGGCAAATTTGTTGGTGGGTAATGCGCCAGAAAGTGCTGCACTAGAAATTACATTGGGAAATTGTGTCGTTGAGTTCACGCAAGAGGGTTGGTTTGCGCTAACCGGAGCGGGTTGCCATGCAGAATTGGATGGTCATGCTGTGTGGACGGGCTGGCGGCTGCCTGTCAAAGCGGGTCAGCAACTCCGCCTGAAAGTGCCTGAACGTGGGATGCGGAGCTATCTTGCTGTGGCTGGCGGGTTAGATATTCCTGAAGTCCTGGGCTCTTATAGCACCGATTTGAAAGCACAAATCGGCGGTATCGAAGGGCGGTTAATCAAAGATGGCGACGAAATCCCTCAACTGCCTGCCACGCGACATTTCCGCGAAGCGCGTGGTGTAAAGCAACTTTTATGGGGAAATCGCATTCGTGCGTTGGAAGGGCCGGAGTATCACGAGTTTACTCAAACCTCACAGGATGCGTTCTGGCGTCTGCCGTGGCAGCTAAGTCCGCAAAGTAACCGCATGGGTTATCGCTTACAGGGGCAGCGCCTGGAGCGCACCACAGACCGCGAATTGCTGTCACATGGTTTGCTGCCGGGTGTGGTGCAAGTGCCACACAACGGTCAGCCTATCGTGCTGATGAATGACGCACAGACTACAGGCGGCTATCCACGGATTGCCTGTGTTATCGAAGCAGATATGTTCAATTTGGCGCAATTACGGTTAGGTGAACCGATCCATTTCGTACGCTGCACCCTGGAAGAGGCGCTCAAAGCACGACGTGATCAGCAAGTCTATCTTGATCAACTGGCCTGGCGACTGAATAACGAAGATTGATTTGATTCCCCTGAAGAATTCTAATCATAAAAAAACGCGCCGATTGGCGCGTTTTTATTTCCAGCATCGAACTTATTTCTTCAAATCTGAAGAGAATTCACGCTGTTCGTAGCCAGTGTACAACTGACGTGGACGGGCGATTTTAATGCCGTCGTCATGCATTTCGTTCCAGTGAGCAATCCAACCCACGGTACGCGCCATCGCGAAGATAACGGTAAACATGGAAGATGGAATCCCCATCGCTTTCAAGATGATACCGGAGTAGAAGTCCACATTCGGGTAGAGTTTCTTCTCGATGAAGTACGGGTCGTTAAGCGCGATATGCTCAAGTTCCATCGCCACTTCCAGCAGGCTGTTATCTTTCAGATTCAGCTCTTTCAGAACTTCATGGCAGGTTTCACGCATTACAGTGGCACGCGGGTCGTAGTTTTTGTACACGCGGTGGCCAAAGCCCATCAAACGGAAAGAGTCATTCTTATCTTTCGCGCGACGGATGAATTCTGGAATGTGCTCAACGCTGCTGATTTCTTCCAGCATCTTCAGAGCGGCTTCGTTAGCGCCACCGTGCGCAGGTCCCCACAGGGATGCAATACCAGCAGCAATACAGGCGAACGGGTTAGCGCCAGAAGAGCCTGCGGTACGAACGGTAGAGGTAGAAGCGTTTTGCTCGTGGTCAGCATGCAGGATCAGAATGCGGTCCATTGCACGTTCGAGAATCGGGTTAACTTCGTATTTCTCACACGGAGTGGAGAACATCATGTTCAGGAAGTTACCGGAGTAGGACAGGTCGTTGCGTGGGTATACGAACGGCTGGCCAATAGAATATTTGTAACACATCGCCGCCATAGTCGGCATTTTGGACAGCAGACGGAACGCTGCAATCTCACGGTGGCGCGGGTTATTCACGTCCATAGAATCATGATAAAACGCCGCCAGCGCACCGGTCACGCCGCACATTACCGCCATCGGATGGGAGTCACGACGGAAACCGTGGAACAAACGGGTGATTTGTTCGTGGATCATGGTGTGACGGGTGACGGTAGTTTTAAACTCTTCGTATTGTTCCTGAGTCGGTTTTTCACCGTTCAGCAGGATATAGCAGACTTCTAGATAGTTGGAGTGGGTTGCCAGTTGATCGATTGGGAAACCACGGTGCAACAAGATGCCTTCATCACCATCGATAAAGGTGATTTTTGACTCACATGATGCAGTAGAGGTGAAACCCGGGTCAAAAGTAAACACACCTTTAGAACCAAGACTACGGATATCAATTACATCCTGACCGAGTGTGCCTTTTAGCACATTCAGTTCCAGAGCATCATCACCGTTATAGGTGAGGGTTGCTTTTCTATCAGCCATTACGGTCTCCTTAGCGCCTTATTTCATCAGACTGCGGGATTCCTGATTTGCATTCAAACACTACTGTATCCGTTACCAGTTTTTTATTTGCTCGTGGCTCTGTTTTGATTGTGTACAGCCAGGGTACAGAGCAATGGGCGTTTGCAGGTAACACATGCCACGCAGGCGAAAAATCAGCAAATCAAGGTGTTAGCAGTCCATATCATTCAAACCTGTTTACCACTAATAACTGTCCTAATCGACGGGGTCAATACCGACACACTGTTACATAACTTATTCTCAGGTGAAAGGCTGACCCTATAACTTTTGCGAATTATACGGCTTTTCTGGCACCGTTTGTAACAAGAATGTTTAACTTTTGTCAAATCAGATGATTAAAATTTAAAACAATGTTGTTATCGTGATCCTGCTCACTGTTCCGACGAAAACCCTTCAAACTATATGTAGGTTAATTGTAATGAATTTGTGAAGAGCCTATACTGCGGCCAGGTCTCCGGAACTCCCTGCCACCGGGCGCCACCCAGCGTTGTAGCCACTTTTTTGGCATCTGGATGTAGCTGTTTTTGCATGACGCACAGTTATAGAAAGTTCACGCTGTCTGACCCCACCTGCAGGACCGGAGGAAGGAACAATAAGAACAGCATGTGGGCGCTATTCATGATAAAAAATGCGAAAAAACAAAGACCAGTAAACCTCGATCTCACAACGATGAGGTTCCCCGTCACTGCAATCGCCTCCATCCTCCATCGTGTATCCGGCGTGATCACCTTTGTGGCTGTTGGCATCTTACTTTGGCTATTGGGTCAGTCACTCTCATCTCCAGAAGGCTTCCTTGTTGCTTCAGCAATAATGGATAGCTTCTTTGTTAAATTCATTATGTGGGGCATCCTCACCGCGCTGGCTTATCACGTTGTTGTGGGTATTCGCCACATCATGATGGACACCGGTTTGCTGGAAGAAACCCTGATAGCGGGCAAACGATCCGCGATGATTTCCTTTGTTATAACTGTCGTGCTTTCACTTCTTGCAGGAGTCCTCGTATGGTAAGCAATGCCTCCGCATTAGGTCGCAATGGTGTGCATGACTATATTTTGGTCCGTGCCTCCGCCATCGTCATTACCCTGTACATCATTTATATGATCGGGTTCTTCGCTGTTACCGGCGATTTAACCTACGAGGTCTGGAGCGGGTTCTTTGCCTCCGCCTTCACCAAAGTGTTTACCCTGCTGACATTGTTCTCAATTTTGATCCATGCCTGGATTGGCATGTGGCAGGTGTTGACCGACTACGTTAAACCTGTGGCGATTCGCCTTGGGCTGCAACTGCTGATTGTTGTGGCACTGCTGGTTTACGTCATTTATGGATTCGTTGTGGTGTGGGGTGTGTAATGAAGTTACCAGTCAGAGAGTTTGATGCAGTCGTCATCGGTGCTGGTGGCGCAGGTATGCGCGCTGCACTGCAGATTTCCCAGTCAGGCCAGACTTGTGCCTTGCTGTCTAAAGTGTTCCCAACCCGTTCCCATACTGTGTCTGCGCAGGGCGGTATTACCGTAGCACTCGGTAATACCCACGAAGACAACTGGGAATGGCATATGTACGACACGGTAAAAGGTTCCGACTATATCGGTGACCAGGACGCCATAGAATATATGTGTAAAACCGGCCCGGAAGCGATTCTGGAACTGGATCATATGGGAATGCCGTTCTCCCGTCTTGAAGACGGTACCATTTATCAACGTCCGTTTGGCGGCCAGTCGAAGAACTTCGGTGGCGAACAAGCGGCACGTACAGCGGCGGCTGCCGACCGTACCGGTCATGCGCTACTGCACACGCTTTACCAACAAAACCTGAAAAACAAAACCACGATTTTCTCCGAATGGTATGCGCTTGATCTGGTGAAAAACGCTGATGGCGCAGTCGTGGGTTGTACCGCTCTGTGTATCGAAACCGGCGAAGTGGTTTACTTCAAAGCGAAGGCGACCGTGTTGGCAACGGGCGGTGCAGGTCGTATTTATCAGTCCACGACCAACGCGCACATTAATACTGGCGACGGTGTTGGCATGGCGCTGCGTGCCGGTGTGCCAGTGCAAGACATGGAAATGTGGCAGTTCCACCCAACCGGTATCGCTGGTGCGGGCGTTCTGGTCACAGAAGGTTGTCGTGGTGAAGGCGGTTATCTGCTGAACAAACACGGCGAGCGTTTCATGGAACGTTATGCGCCAAACGCCAAAGATCTGGCGGGCCGTGACGTAGTAGCACGTTCTATCATGATTGAAATCCGCGAAGGTCGTGGTTGCGATGGCCCATGGGGTCCACACGCTAAACTGAAACTCGACCACTTGGGTAAAGACGTTCTGGAATCCCGTCTGCCGGGCATCCTTGAACTGTCGCGCACCTTTGCGCACGTTGACCCGGTTAAAGAACCGATCCCGGTTATCCCAACTTGCCACTATATGATGGGCGGGATCCCGACCAAAGTGACGGGTCAGGCGCTGACGGTAAACGAGCAGGGCGAAGACGTTGTCATTCCTGGCCTGTTTGCAGTGGGCGAAATCGCCTGCGTTTCTGTTCACGGTGCCAACCGTCTGGGCGGTAACTCGCTGCTTGACCTGGTGGTGTTTGGTCGCGCTGCGGGTCTGCATTTGCTGGAATGTATCGCTGAGCAAGGCGAACTGCGTGATGCCAGCGAAGACGAAATTAATGCCGCTCTGGAACGCATGAACCGCTGGAACAACAACCGCGACGGCGAAGATCCAGTGCAAATCCGCAAAGCGCTTCAGGAATGTATGCAGAATAACTTCTCGGTATTCCGCGAAGGTGACGCAATGGCGAAAGGCCTTGAGCAACTGAAACAAATTCGCGAGCGCCTGAAAAATGCCCGTCTGGATGACACTTCAAGTGAGTTCAACACCCAACGCGTTGAGTGCCTGGAGCTGGATAACCTGATGGAAACCGCATTCGCGACCGCTGTATCCGCTAACTACCGCACCGAAAGCCGTGGCGCGCATAGCCGCTTCGACTATCCGGATCGTGACGATGAAAACTGGCTGTGCCATAGCTTGTATCTGCCTGATTCGGAAAGCATGACTCGCCGTGAGGTGAACATGCAGCCGAAACTGCGTCCGGCCTTCCCACCGAAAGTGCGTACTTATTAATAGCGGAGCAAAGTGATGAAACTCGAATTCTCAATTTATCGCTACAACCCGGATGTTGACGATGCTCCGCGTATGCAGGAGTACACCCTGGAAGGGGAAGAAGGGCGCGACATGATGTTGCTTGACGCGCTGATGCAACTGAAAGAAAAAGATCCGTCTTTGTCGTTTCGTCGTTCGTGCCGTGAAGGGGTTTGTGGCTCCGATGGCGTGAACATGAACGGTAAAAATGGCCTGGCTTGTATCACGCCAATCTCAGCGTTAGGTAACGGAAAGCAGAAGATTGTTGTCCGCCCACTACCTGGATTGCCTGTTGTGCGAGATCTGGTTGTGGACATGGGGCAATTCTATGCTCAATATGAGAAGATTAAGCCTTACCTGTTGAATAATGGACAAAATCCACCGGCTCGTGAGCATTTACAGTCACCTGAGCAGCGTGAAAAACTGGATGGCCTGTACGAGTGTATTCTTTGCGCGTGCTGCTCGACGTCCTG
>DATERH010000057.1:0-9549 GCA_035271785.1 Buttiauxella sp. | reverse complement strand
TGCGGTTTGATGGATGTGAACAGGCAGAATTTCCCGGAAGTGTGCATGTAAAAGGCATGACGCCCCAAGATGTCCCGCTTGGTAGTGTATTGAAATTTATCGATTAATATTTTGGCCAGGAGTCAATTATGGAACAGGTAGCAGTAGTCATTGGCGGTGGACAGACCCTGGGCGCATTTCTCTGTCAGGGTCTTGCTGAATCAGGTTATCGGGTCGCGGTGGCGGATCTCAATGAGAAGAATGCTGCTTTAGTGGCAGAACAAATTAACCAGCAATACGGTGAGGGGCGGGCATTTGGTTTTAGTGTCGACGCCACGAGTGAAAGCAGCGTCGGGCAGTTGGCCAACGCCGTTGACCAGACATTTGGTCGTGTCAGCTTGCTGGTCTACAGTGCGGGCATTGCTAAAGCCTCACCGATTACAGATTTCGCGCTGAATGATTTCGACCATTCATTACAGGTAAATCTGGTCGGATATTTCCTTTGTGCCCGTGAGTTCTCACGTCTGATGATCCGGGACCGGGTCCCTGGGCGTATTATTCAAATTAATTCAAAATCCGGTAAAGTCGGCAGCAAACATAATGCCGGTTACAGCGCTGCGAAGTTTGGCGGCGTGGGGCTCACGCAGTCTTTAGCCCTGGATCTGGCGGAGTACGGTATTACGGTGCATTCGCTGATGTTAGGCAATTTATTAAAATCCCCAATGTTCCAGTCATTATTGCCGCAGTACGCCAGCAAATTGGGTATTGAAGCTGAACAGGTGGAACAGTACTACACCGATAAAGTGCCGCTGAAACGGGGCTGCGACTATCAGGATGTACTGGACATGCTGTTGTTTTATGCCAGTGATAAGGCGTCGTACTGCACCGGTCAGTCAATCAATATTACCGGCGGCCAGGTGATGTTCTGATGACTCAAAGCCCCGATTGTTCGGGGCATTTTTCATTTAAAGGGGAGAAAACATGACGCCAGCTTCTGCATTAATTCTCTGTGCCGGGTGTGCCTGGGTCGCTCAGATAGCACTCGGGTGGTGGCAGTTACAACGCTTCAACCGGGCTTTTGATGAATTGTGTCAACTGGGTGCAGTCGGTGTGGGGCGCTCAGGTGGACGCTTTAAACCTCGAGTTGTTTTAGCGCTGGCATTCGACAAAGAAGATAAAGTACGTGCGGGTTTCTTACTGCGGGGCCTGACTGTTTTCGCGTCTCCTGCACCTCTGACGCAGTTAAACGGATTAGGCAGACAAGAACTGATGCAAGGTGTGATCTTCCCACAAGATCCGAACGTTCAAACCGCACTATCGTTAGCGATTGAAACAAAATCATGATATTTTCATTTTAAAAGCTATTTCCTTTCAAAAGGAATCATAGCGAGAAAATTATATCTGAAAATTTGAACGGAAATCGCGATGAAACCTAAACAGCGTCAGGCGGCAATACTGGAGTATTTGCAACAATTCGGCAAAACAGCGGTAGATGACCTGGCTGTACACTTTGCCACGACCGGCACCACAATTCGTAAAGATCTTACCTTGCTGGAAGACGAAGGGGCGGTGATCCGTACATACGGTGGTGTCGTCCTGAGCCGTGAAGAGGGCGATCAGCCCATTGACCGCAAGACGCACATTAATACCGCAAAAAAACTGAGTATTGCCCGCGCGGCTATCAAAGAAATTCAGGATGGTGATTCACTGATTTTCGATGCCGGGAGTACGGTCATGCAAATGGTACCTTTCCTCGGGCAGTTCAATAATATCACCGTCATGACCAACAGTTTGCATATCGTCAACGCGCTTGTTGAACTCGACAATGATCAAACCATACTGATGCCCGGTGGAACCTACCGCAAAAAGTCTTCGTCCTTCCACGGAAGTCTGGCTGAAGGTGCTTTCAATCAGTTCAATTTTGATAAATTATTTATTGGTGCTGACGGTGTTGATCTTAACGGTGGTGTCACGACGTTTAATGAAGTGCACGGAGTGAGCCAGGCGATGTGCCGTGCGGCTGAACGCATCTATCTGCTTGTCGACTCCTCTAAATTCGGCCGTAAAAGCCCAAATGTCGTTTGTCATTTAGATAAAGTCGATACTTTAATCACCGACTCAGGTCTCAGCGACCAATACCGTGAAGCTATTGAGCAACAAGGCATCCGTATTATTTTGGTGGATGAGAATGATGGATGATGCGTTATTGATTTCCGCACGTGAAACGCGTGAAGGCCCGATTCCGGGTCTGCCATGCAATCAGGAGCAGGATCTACTCGCCATGACCCACACCGTGCTGCGTCGCAGTATCGACGTCGAACGGGTTCTGCTCTGAGGAGTGCTACATGACCACCTTTCATCAACTTGCTGCCACCAGTCTGCGTGGACAGCACATCTCGATGGCTGACTACGCGGGCAAGCTGGTGCTGGTGGTCAATACCGCCAGCCATTGTGGCTTTACACCACAATACGCAGGGCTTGAAGCGCTCTACAAGAAGTACGCCGCTCAGGGGCTGGTGGTGCTGGGTTTCCCCTGCAACCAGTTCGGCAAGCAGGAGCCCGGCGGCGCTGACGAAATCGCGCAAACCTGTCATATAAACTACGGTGTGAGCTTCCCGATGTTCGAGAAAGTGGAAGTCAATGGCGCTGCCACACACCCGGTGTTTCGTTACCTGAAGGCCGAATTGCCCGGCGTGCTGGGCGGGCGTATCAAGTGGAATTTCACTAAGTTCCTGATCGGACGCGATGGCAAACCGCTCAAGCGTTTTGCACCGATCACCACCCCGGAGAAAATGGAAGCCGCAATCCTTGCTGCGCTTGAAATCGGAGTGTCCCGATAAAACAAAACGCCCTGGAAGCACCGGCTACTGAGGAAAACTGCTCTTCGACCACCAGGTCTGCTTCCCGTTCTACGCGTAATGCCGCCTGGGGAGTCGTTTTATAGTTTTCCTGACAACCGGAACCAGCCGTAATCCAGTGGCATCAGTACGACAAACGTCACCACTGCCAACGCCAGACACAGCTTCAGACCAGCCTTAGCAGGCACTTTCCCCAGTGCCATCGCTACGACAATCGGTGAAGCCATATAAGGCAGCAGCGGTGTCGAATAACCCAGTACCTGTACCATAATCACTGATAACAACGGGAACCCCGTCGCTTGCGAAAAACTCTGAGCGAGCGTGGTGTACAGCGCCGGAACACCGTTTGCGGTGACGATAAAGTTCATCAGGCTGGTAATGCCTGTTAATGCAACAAAGCTGGTGAAGGGACGTTCAGGGCTAAGCGGCATCACAGCGAGTAATTTCGCCCCCACGGCACTACCCAATCCGGTTTCTGTTACCGTGGAAGCCAAAGCTAAAATCCCCGCCACGTAGAAACAGGTACGCACGTTCACCCCACTGGCAAACTCCTCGCTGGTGATAAAACCAACGCGCGGTAACAGCGTGATACAGGCAGCGACAAGACCAATCCAGGCAGGGCCTATACCATGCAGACTTTCACTGACCCAAAGCGTTAACACGACTGCAAGCAGCCATGCCAGGCGTTTTTCATCACGGCTCATTGGCCCTGATTGTTCAATGTGCTGCGGGGCATGAGGTTTACCAGGAAACAACCAGCAAATCAGACCAGTCAGTACCATACCTTTTAGAATCCCCAATACCGGGGTATGTAGCCAAAGATACGGCAGATAATTCAGATGGATGCCATAAGAGCCTTCTGCGGCCCCACTCATCACCAGATTTGGCACGTTGGCTGGCAGAATAGTGGCGGAAAGTTGGAAGGTACCGAACCCGACGGCCAATGCCAGACCAAACCAGGCTTTTGTGCCTTCTAAAATGCCGGCACGTTTTGCCATCGCCGAGACAATGGGCATCAACAACGCAATGCGTCCCATATTTGATGGCATAACAAAAGCCAGCGCGTAGGTCATCAGTATTACGCTTCCCACCATCCGCACCCAGGAGTCTGTCAGATTTTGGGACACCATACATGCAGCACGATCGGCGAGACCTGTTTTACGTATGGCAATGCCGAGTACAAACCCACTGAAAACCAGCCAGAATGCGGAAGAGGCGAAACCACTAAAAATAACCTCAGCAGGGGCAATTTTTGCCACCATCGCCACGGCGAAAAAAAGCAATGCGGTGAGGTACTCCGGCAGAGCGGATGTTGCCCAAAGTATGATAGTTACAAGGATAATCAGAGTCGGAAGAAATAAGGGATGGGTCAACCAGAGCAACATACCTGTTTCCTGTGTTTTTTAAGCCGTCTGCGTGGGCGGTAATAATGATAATGTACATTTTATAAGCCTGACCGGCACCAGACCGGCATCTTCCTCGAACAGTAGGGTTTCAGGCAGCTCCCTGGTCTTCGTTGCGGCATGGTTTGCCAGTACAAACGCTGTTCCTGGATTTGGGTGACCAGCGAAAGGGATTTCATGAATGAATTAACATTTTGCATGTCAATTCCAGGCAACATCTTTAGCGGTTGCTTGAGAAGTGTCATCAGGATGAGGGGAGGTCTGAACGATCCCCTCGCGTCGTTGGGTGAGATATTACAATAAATTCAACATGATAATCAGTATCGTTTCTGGCTTGATGCTCTGCACCTGGGGGGATTTCTAATCCCTGCTGGGCCCTGATATCATGCCTTATACCTTCCATTTCCATTGTAAGCACCCCTTGAAGAACAAAGAAAAACTGCCTGGAAACGGAATGATAGTGGCGTTTTTCGTACGTGCCAGATGGCATTCTTTCATGAATAACCAGCATGTCTTGACGGTTTACCAGATACCAGCCGTCGCAATTATCGCCCCAGACATAATGCTCTGCATTGTCCTTTGAAATCATCACCCTTCTCCTGTTTACATATGCCTACCTTTAAAGTCTGTAAGCTAGTTATACTGAGGGATGTTATAGATTTGCAACAGGAGATGTTTCCATTCAATGACCTAAGCTCTGACCTTCTTAGCTCAACAACGCTGTAAGCGTGCGGTAGAAGCTGTATTGATAATAACTGGTTATTCTTTATCTTATATCTATGACTATTTATGTTAGTTTTGCAATAAGCCTAACTTCTATCGGGAATATAAGTGTCTTTAATGGAGATAATGAAGCAATCATTGTCTCTTACTATTTTAACGTCAGGAGTGCACCAGTCTGATGTAATTTTGAAAAAATCGTCGGTATTAATGTTCCAGTTTAAGCGCACTGATTTTACATCGCCTGAGCGTAACAAATCACAGGCTTGTTCGTAATTTTCTGCAATTGCTTCCGCTTCAGTGTTTTTCATTTTTTCTTCTTCAATAGTTTTCTCAAGGATTTAATTTCGCTTGAACTAAAAGGACGGACATCTGCTTCCTCAGTGTGCTGATTATCTATCTCATCTGAAACTTCCGCACGCTGACCAAGGGAATCTAGTGCCATTTTAAACAGGAATGCAGAGGCAACACTTAAATTTACATTATTTAACTCAGCATGTTGCCGCACACGTTCTTTTAGTTCGGCATCAATTTTAATATTCATACCTACAGGGTTATGTTCCATAAAAAAACCTCTTGGTTTGTAATTCTTTTGAAGCGTATTTGTAGTTTTATTGTACTGATGTTGATTAGTAGTACATTGGGTCACAAGTGCTGTCAAGATATGGATTGACGCCTTTGCATTGCTAGTTTACTGATATTATTAAAAGTTATAATCCTTAATGGGTAGCTGTTGTGTTGAAAATAATACCTCTGATGATTATATAAGTTTAAAAGCTTACCTAAACATATAACTGATATTGTTCTCTCTACTGTCGTTTTAAACTGGCCTCGCCAGGACCCTTTTCTTATGGAATGAGATCGACTTTTATCACCCGCTGGTTTCAGCAGATAAGTGAGTTTAAATATCCGTTGATACCGGCAGCTGCACTGACATCCATTACTTATTACACAACCGAGCAATCCATATCTCGATCATTACCAACCGAGGCCCAACCTGTGCAGCTTAGTGCCAGAAACGAACGCTCTAACGGCTCTGGAACACTCTAATATGGCGCACATTTTAGGTGGGCGCTACACTCCTCAGGGCATCGTGAAGGGTGGCTTCAACAACATGCTGAAATACAAATAGTCTGAAAGAAGTACGAATTGCTCATCATCCTGGGATGTTACCGCTACATGGCAATCGTCTTAACGATATAACTTTGAGGAATGAATGCATGAAAATGGACGCATTTGCGTTTGCCACGACAAACTGGGCTGAGGTCGAAAAGACAGAGCACCAGGGTGGGACCGGTGTGGCTTATTGGAGAACACAATTTTTTGGCGAGAAACCTGATCAAATCCGTGTGCGTATGGTGGAATACACACCGGGCTACCTTGCGGATCATTGGTGCCAAAAAGGACATGTTCTTTTTTGCATTGAAGGTGAGCTGGAAACAACCCTCAAAGATGGACGGAAATTCGTTTTGACAGCCGGGATGAGCTATCAGGTTGGTGACAACGCTGAACCACATCAGTCCTATACAAAAATAGGAGCCAGGCTCTTCATTGTTGACTAAGCGGTAAAGGCCCCGCTAAACCGAACCGTCACTAGCTCTGAGGAAACCACGGGCGCAAGATTTGGATGCACTACGGATAAGTTGCCAGAAACCGTTGAGGGAACCTAATCTCAATAGACGGATTTGGTGAGCAAAAGTGGGAGCATTAATGAAAAAAGTGGCGATTATTGGTGCAGGGCCAACGGGGATTTATACTTTTTTCTCCCTTCTGAAGAATAAGATACCTGTTTCAGTTTCACTCTATGAGCAAGCCCGTGAAGCGGGCATCGGTATGCCTTACAGCGATGAAGAAAACTCGCGAATGATGCTGGCGAATATTGCCAGCATTGAAATTCCGCCCATTTTTTCGACCTATATCGACTGGTTGCGTCGCCAAAGTGAGCAGCATCTGGCGCGTTACGGTGTCGAGTATTCCTCGCTTCATGTCCGTCAATTCCTGCCACGTATTCTTCTGGGTGAGTATTTTCGTGACCAGTTTTTGGCACTGGTGACACAGGCGAAAAAACAAGGTTTTGCGGTTGAGGTGCATGAGTCTTGCCAGGTCACTGACCTGCAAGCAACGCCAGAGGGCGTCAGGATATGGGCGCAAGGGGAGGCGGTGCCCAATTTGTTTGGTCTGGCCGTTATCGCGACGGGGCACGTTTGGCCCGACGAAGATGCCTCGACACACACCTATTTTCCTAGCCCGTGGTCAGGGCTGATGGAAGCACATATTCCCGCTCGCAAGATTGGAATTATGGGGACTTCATTAAGTGGCCTGGACGCCGTAATGGCGGTGGTTATCCAGCATGGCGAATTTATTGAGCATGATGAGGGACACTGCCGGTTCAATCTCGATGAAAAAAGTGCTGCGCTTAACATTGTGCTGATGTCGCGCTCAGGCATCCTGCCTGAAGCGGATTTCTACTGCCCAATTCCGTACGAACCCTTATCGGTTGTCACCGAACAGGCAATTAAAAACGAAATCGCTGCCGGTTCAGACGGCCTGCTCGACAGGGTATTCAGCCTGATGATTGAGGAAATCGAACAGGCTGATCCGGCCTGGAGCGAACGCATATCCCTCAATACTCTGGATGCTGACAGTTTCGCCAAAGCCTGGTTTGCCGACAGGAAACATAACAACCCGTTTAGTTGGGCCGAATCCAATCTGGTGGAAGTTGAACGCAACAAACGCGACAAACGAACTGTCCTCTGGCGCTACGCCATCCTTCGTTTACATGAAGCCGTGCAGGATATTGTGCCGCATCTCAACGAGGAGGACAGCAAGCGGTTCGACGCGGGGCTTGCACGCGTGTTTGTCGATAATTATGCCGCCATTCCTTCACAATCGATTCGTCGATTACTGGCATTACGCGAGGCGGGAATAATCAGCATTCTCACACTCGGGCAAGACTATGAGCTGGATGTCAAAGAGCATCAGACCGTGATTACCGCGCAAGGCAACCGATATGAGTTTGATGTTTTTATCGATGCTCGCGGGCAAAAAGCATTGAAGACCAAAGACCTGCCGTTCCCAACCTTACGCCAGCAACTTCAAGCTATTGGCGATGATATTCCTGATGTCGGCCACGATTACATCTTGTTGGAACCGGCTTGCGCCCGTGGGCATATCGGGTTTGGCGCATTGCCGTATCTGATGCACGACCAGCCTTTCGTCCAGGGGCTGACCGTTTGTGCAGAAATAGGTGAAGCGATAGCAAAAGCCATTTCAAAACCCGCACTCAAGCCACGCAGAAAGCTGATGTTTTGGGATGAGTGAGAGTTTGTTCTGAAATTTCAGCCTCAGTTAACTAGTGCTCGCTCCATCTTTTGAGAATCTACGTTGCTTCTTTTTTGTTTTGTTCATGAACTGAGAAAAGGTAAGCGGCGGTTGAGCCACAAAAAAGCCCTCTTTTGCACGTTGTTTTCCGGACAATTAACAACCAATAATCGAAATAATGTTAGCCTTAAGATGTTGTGTTTTTGGTTAATTATTCATTAAAAACAAATGGTTAATATTAATTTATTTAGACCGGGTTGATATACCCAGCGGAGTCACTCCCTGGAATCCTGTTATCCAAATATTGGCCTGGTAGTTGAAGAATATCGGGTATAGTTGCCCGTCTTTTCAGGTGGAGAGCCGTTACGGCAAAATGGTATGAACCTTAATCGATTTTGTTATTTCCTCTTGGCCTTAGCGGCTATCGGCAGCGCATTTTTACCGCATCCTGTAGTGATGTGGTTCTTGCTTGCCAATCTGTTAACGCTGGTGGTTTACGGTGGGGATAAAATGGCCGCCCGCAAAGCGTGGCGCAGAGTGCCGGAGTCCACCTTGCTGGCGTTCGGCTTTGTTGGTGGGTGGCCTGGCGCAATTCTAGGGCAGCAACTTTTTCGCCATAAAACCCAAAAGCAGCCGTTTAAAACCTGGTTCGTGATTACGGTGATTTTGAATATCGCGGTACTGGGCGCGCTATATCGGTTTTATCCGTACTGAACGGCCTGTTATGCATTCGTCTGCCACTGAGCACAGAGATTTCAGCGCGGAAAAACTTCACGACACCCGCGCTGGATATTTTTGTTATGGCTGTTGCTTACTCTGCCGACAAATCCGCAGTGAGTATCTGATGACGTATACGCATCGGCCTGACGACTGGCTCATGTGTCTGCGGATCAAAATAACGGCTCGGCCAGATTTCTTCGACGGGTACGCCAATCGCTTTGCTTATTAGCCGTTCACCTTTCGCCCACGGGCGTGTCAGCGCATTGGCAAGTGTTGAAGAACTTAAGCCCGCAGCGCGTGATTCCGCTGCCAGTGAGGTGCCTTTTTTATGCAATGCCGCGATGATATCGGCTTTATGCCAGTCTTGTTGAAAAGGGAGGAAAGTGGGGCTGTGTGAAAGTGTCATGTGTATCTCCAAGGTAAGTGGTAGTGACCACCAATGGAGCTGCGAAACTCTTGATTGGTGGTAGCTCAGACAAGGTTCGCAGTACCGGCTACCTTGGAAAAACCGGCCAGTCCGAAGACTGCCCTGCCTGAGCCACCATTGA
>DATERH010000056.1:0-5317 GCA_035271785.1 Buttiauxella sp. | reverse complement strand
ACATGGATATCGCGTTTTTCGTAGAAATCAGGATTGATACCCAATTTCTCTGCACGCGCACGCACCACGGTCAACGCAGCCTGGATAGACTCCTGCATAACTTCACCCAAAGAACCGGTGTAAGTCAGCTTGCCTTTGCCTGGCACACAAGCGGTTTCGATGGTCAATAAATCCCCACCTACTTCAGTCCACGCAAGGCCTGTTACTTGCCCTACGCGGTTTTCGCTCTCTGCACGGCCATAGTCAAAGCGCTGCACGCCAAGGAAATCTTTCAGGTTATCGCCGTCGATTTCGATGTGCTTCAGCGTTTTGTCCAGCATCAGTTGTTTAACGGCTTTACGACACAGTTTGGAAATTTCACGTTCCAGGCTACGGACACCCGCTTCACGAGTGTAGTAACGAATGATGCCGCTTATGGCGCTATCGTGGACCGTAATTTCGCCTTTCTTCAATGCGTTACGTTCGATTTGCTTGGTCAACAAGTGCTGTTTAGCAATGTTCAGTTTTTCGTCTTCGGTGTACCCGGACAGACGAATCACTTCCATACGATCCAACAGCGGTGCTGGGATGTTCATGGAGTTAGACGTTGCTACGAACATCACATCGCTCAGATCGTAATCCACTTCCAGGTAGTGGTCGTTGAACGCCACGTTCTGTTCTGGATCAAGAACTTCCAGAAGTGCAGATGCCGGGTCGCCACGCATGTCTGAAGACATTTTGTCGATTTCATCCAACAGGAATAATGGGTTTTTAACGCCCACTTTCGCCATTTTCTGAATCAGTTTGCCTGGCATAGAACCGATGTAAGTACGACGGTGACCGCGAATTTCCGCTTCGTCACGCACGCCGCCCAGCGCCATACGCACATATTTACGCCCAGTTGCGCGAGCAATGGACTGGCCCAGTGAGGTTTTACCCACACCTGGAGGCCCTACCAGGCACAGGATTGGCCCTTTGAGCTTGTTCACGCGGCTTTGGACTGCGAGGTATTCCAGAATACGATCTTTCACGCGCTCAAGGCCGTAATGATCGGTATCGAGAACTTCCTGCGCCTGACGCAGATCTTTTTTCACTTTGCTGCGTGCATTCCACGGCACCTGTACCATCCAATCGATGTATCCGCGAACTACGGTTGCTTCCGCAGACATTGGAGACATCATTTTCAGTTTTTGCAGTTCCGCTTCGGTTTTTTCACGCGCTTCTTTCGGCATTTTCGCCGCGTCGATTTTGCGTTTTAGCGCTTCGTTTTCGTCTGGAGTCTCATCCATTTCGCCGAGTTCTTTCTGAATCGCTTTCATTTGCTCATTCAGATAGTACTCACGCTGGCTTTTTTCCATCTGCTTTTTAACGCGGTTGCGGATACGTTTCTCAACCTGTAGCAGATCGATTTCTGACTCCATCATGGCCATCAGATATTCAAGACGTTCGTTAATATCGGACATCTCAAGAACGGACTGTTTATCAGTCAGTTTCAATGGCATATGGGCCGCGATGGTGTCTGCCAGACGAGCAGGATCATCAATACTGTTCAATGATGTCAGCACTTCTGGCGGAATTTTTTTGTTCAGTTTGATATAGCCTTCAAACTGATTAATCGCGGTACGTACCAGTACTTCCTGTTCGCGCTCTTCGATAGCTGGCGAATTCAGGTACTCAGCCTGAGCTGAGAAATGGTCACCGTTGTCAGAAAGCGTGGTAATACGCGCACGCTGTAGCCCTTCAACCAGCACTTTTACGGTGCCGTCTGGCAATTTCAGCATTTGCAGGATGGATGCGACGGTACCCACGGAGAACAGGTCATTTACACCTGGCTCATCTGTCGAAGCTTCTTTTTGAGCCACCAGCATGATTTTTTTATCATGATCCATGGCCGCTTCCAGGCAACGAATGGATTTTTCTCGCCCGACAAATAGTGGAATTACCATGTGCGGATAAACCACCACATCGCGCAATGGCAATACGGGGATTTCAATGCGTTCAGAACGCTCAGGATTCATAGAGCTCTCTCTTAGTTTAATTTCCGCCAGGTGATGGGGCGATGCCCTCGGTGCCCCCTAAACTATTCAAGTCTCAGGAAGGCGGCAAACCCATGAATCCCCAAGAACATAGATTGACTATGTGACTGGGGTGAGTGGATGCAGCCAACGCATCTTCGACTTGAAGAGTGACGGGGATATGGACATCACCAACAAGTAAGTCAGTATATGGGGATGTTTCCCGAGCATTCAATGCCAGGAATGAAGGAAAAACAAAAGGGGGATATAAATCCCCCTTTTTATACTAACCGACTGGTTATTTTGGCGAATTATTCACCGGATGCTTGTTGCGCTTCCGGTTTACCATAAATTAATAATGGCTTGCTTTGACCGTCAATGACGGATTCGTCAATCACCACTTTCTCGACATCTTCCATTGATGGAAGATCGTACATGGTATCCAGCAATGCACCTTCAACGATGGAACGCAGACCACGAGCACCGGTTTTACGTGCCATTGCTTTCTTAGCAATAGCATCCAGCGCTTCGTCACGGAATTCCAGGTCCACACCTTCCAGATTGAACAACGCCTGGTATTGCTTGGTCAGGGCGTTTTTCGGTTCTTTCAGGATTTGAATCAGCGCGTCTTCGCTCAGTTCAGTCAGCGTAGCAACGACTGGCAGACGACCAATAAACTCAGGGATCAGACCAAATTTGATCAAATCTTCTGGCTCGACCTGGCCTAATAGCTGCCCTTCAGTCGCCTTCTGGGATTTACCTTTTACGGTCGCACCAAAGCCGATACCAGTACCGGTTTCAACTCGGTTTGCGATAACTTTATCGAGGCCTGCAAATGCGCCACCACAGATGAACAGAATCTTAGAGGTATCAACCTGCAAAAACTCTTGCTGTGGATGCTTACGACCACCCTGTGGTGGAACTGCCGCAACAGTACCTTCGATAAGTTTCAGCAACGCCTGCTGCACACCTTCACCAGACACATCACGGGTGATGGACGGGTTATCAGATTTGCGGGAGATTTTGTCGATCTCATCGATATACACGATACCGCGCTGTGCTTTCTGCACATCGTAATCACATTTTTGCAGCAGTTTCTGGATGATGTTTTCTACGTCTTCACCCACGTAACCCGCTTCGGTTAACGTTGTAGCATCAGCCATGGTGAAAGGAACATCCAGCAAACGCGCCAGGGTTTCAGCCAGCAGGGTTTTCCCGCTACCTGTCGGCCCGATGAGCAGAATGTTACTTTTGCCCAGTTCGATTCCGTTGGTGGTGTCGCCGTTACGCAAGCGTTTGTAATGGTTATAAACCGCAACCGCCAGGACTTTCTTAGCCTGTTCCTGACCGATGACATAATCATCGAGATGGTGACGGATTTCATGCGGAGTCGGCAGCGCGCTACGTTCGCGATGTGGCGCGACTTCTTTGATCTCTTCGCGAATAATGTCGTTACATAAATCGACACACTCATCGCAGATATACACTGACGGCCCGGCAATCAGTTTACGCACTTCATGCTGGCTTTTGCCGCAAAAAGAGCAGTACAGTAATTTGCCTGAACCGTCTTTGCGCTTATCTGTCATCGGTAAAACCTCTTTTCTGTTTCTTTGCACCGTACAAGTCCGGCACAAGTGCCATTCTACGGCGCAGCCAATCGTAAGCGCGCCAGGAGCCGCTACTTCAACTATAGTATATGGCTCACTGTTTTCGGGCGTTAGCTACGGTGAGTCAGGATTGAGTCAACTAATCCGTACTCTACCGCCTCGTTTGCAGCGAGGAAACGGTCACGCTCGGTGTCTCTTTCTATTTCTTCCAGAGACTTACCAGTATGTTGCGCCATGAGTTCGTTCATACGAGCTTTCACTTTCAGAATTTCACGCGCATGGATTTCAATATCCGTCGCCTGGCCCTGATAGCCGCCCAGCGGCTGGTGAATCATGACTCGTGAGTTCGGCAAGCAGAAACGCTTACCTTTAGCCCCAGCGGTCAGCAGGAAGGCGCCCATAGAACAGGCTTGTCCCATACAGATGGTGCTGACATCTGGTTTAATAAATTGCATCGTATCGTAGATAGACATCCCGGCAGTAATGACACCACCTGGTGAGTTGATGTAGAGATAGATGTCTTTTTCTGGGTTTTCTGCTTCCAGAAACAGCATCTGCGCCACAATCAGGTTAGCCATGTGGTCTTCGACCTGGCCTGTCATAAAGATGACACGTTCTTTGAGCAGACGGGAATAGATATCGTATGAACGCTCGCCACGCGATGTCTGTTCAACAACCATCGGCACCAGGGCCATATGGGGTGCAAATTGATCTCTTTCGCCACTGTATGACATTTCCGTCTCCTGGAATAATTAAGCCTTCGATACCTGTTCACTGATTCTACTTGAGACGATAAAAGAAGACTACGCTCCTTGCGTCTCGCAACCTTAATTGGACGGATTATCAGTCAGGGGTCCTGTTTTTGAGCCATACCCGTATTTATGGGGATGACCTTACCCTGTTTCAAGCATAACAACCTTTTCTTGTTACGCTAACCCTGAAACTGCGTTTTATTGATGGGTTTTCAGAGTGTCAGTGATAAAAAAAGCCCGCCACCTGTAGGTGACGGGCTTGATGCAGCAATATTATGGCGATGATGCCAAAAATTATGCTTACGCTTGTTGGTTCATCAGTTCGCTAAAGGTAGTCGCTTTTTCAGAAACTTTCGCTTTAGACAGTACTGCTTCAACAGCTTGTTCTTCCAGAGCAACATTACGCATGTTGTCCATCAGTTCTTTGTTTTTGCCGTAGAACTCAACAACTTCAGTCGGATCTTCGTAGGCAGAAGCCATTTCTTCGATCAGACCTTTAACGCGTTCTTCGTCAGCTTTCAGCTCGTGGGTACGAATAACTTCGCCCAGCAGCAGACCAACAACAACACGACGTTTAGCTTGTTCTTCGAACAATTCACGTGGCAGTTCCAACGCTTGTTTCTCGTTGCCACCAAAACGCTGTGCAGCCTGGCGACGCAGAACGTCGATTTCGCTGTCGATCAGTGCAGCTGGAACGTCGATGTTGTTCGCATCAACCAGACCGTCGATTGCTTGAGACTTGATGCGGTTACGCACCGCGCCTTTCAGCTCACGATCCATGTTTTTACGCACTTCGGTACGCAGGCCAGCAACAGAACCATCAGCCACGCCGAAACGCTTGATGAACTCTTCAGTAAATTCTGGCAGTTCACGCTCTTCAACTTTCTTCAGAACGATGTCGAACTTAGCCGCTTTACCTTTCAGGTTTTCAGCATGGTAATCTTCTGGGAAAGTCACTTCGATA
>DATERH010000055.1:0-17005 GCA_035271785.1 Buttiauxella sp. | reverse complement strand
CGTTTAAGCCATTTGCTGAAAGCCAAAGCGGTTTTATGCCCAGGTGTTGAAATCACTTTTACTGACAAAGTGAACAATACCGAGCAGCGCTGGTGTTATCTGGACGGCCTGAAAGATTATCTGAGCGAAGCGGTAAACGGTCTTCCTACGCTTCCGGATTCACCGTTTGTCGGCAACTTTGCAGGCGACGTCGAGCAAGTTGACTGGGCACTGTTATGGCTGCCAGAAGGCGGTGAGCTGCTGACTGAAAGCTACGTCAACCTGATCCCGACCATGCAGGGCGGGACTCACGTCAACGGTTTGCGTCAGGGGTTACTTGATGCGATGCGCGAGTTTTGCGAATACCGCAACATTCTGCCGCGTGGCGTAAAACTCTCTGCGGAAGATATCTGGGAACGCTGTGCTTACGTGCTGTCCGTTAAGATGCAGGATCCGCAGTTTGCTGGGCAAACTAAAGAACGCCTGTCATCACGGCAGTGCGCAGCCTTTGTTTCGGGTGTCGTGAAAGATGCCTTCAGCTTGTGGCTTAACCAGAACATCCAAATTGCGGAACAACTCGCAGAACTGGCGATTTCCAGCGCTCAGCGCCGTATGCGCGCCGCCAAAAAAGTGGTGCGTAAAAAACTCACCAGCGGCCCGGCGCTACCCGGCAAATTGGCTGACTGTTCGGCGCAAGATTTAAGCCGCACCGAACTCTTCCTCGTGGAAGGGGATTCCGCAGGCGGTTCTGCTAAACAGGCTCGTGACCGCGAATATCAGGCGATCATGCCGCTTAAAGGTAAGATCCTGAACACGTGGGAAGTCTCTTCCGATGAGGTTCTGGCGTCGCAAGAAGTGCATGACATTTCGGTGGCGATCGGTATCGATCCGGACAGTGAAGATCTGAGTCAGCTGCGCTACGGCAAGGTTTGTATCCTTGCGGATGCGGACTCCGATGGTCTCCACATCGCGACTTTGCTATGCGCGTTGTTCGTGCGCCACTTCCGCTCTCTGGTTCGCGGTGGTCATGTCTATGTGGCGATGCCACCGTTGTACCGCATCGATTTGGGCAAAGAGGTTTACTACGCGCTGGACGAAGAAGAGAAAGCCGGTGTGCTCGAGCAACTTAAACGTAAAAAAGGGAAACCGAACGTGCAGCGCTTTAAAGGGCTGGGCGAGATGAACCCACTGCAATTACGTGAAACCACGCTTGATCCAAACACTCGTCGCCTGGTGCAGCTCACCATTGACGATGAAGATAACGATAAAACCATGGCAATTATGGATATGTTGCTTGCGAAAAAACGTTCTGAAGATCGTCGCAATTGGCTGCAAGATAAAGGCGACATGGCAGATATTGAAGTCTAATCTCCGCTTCAGGCGGGTGATGTAATACATCCCCGCCTGATAAAAGTCCCACATCAGAACTTAATTTTTACACCAGCAATCCCGCCGTAATTGGTGCTCTCACCTTCAAACGACTTCTCAACGCTTAAAGAACCGGTGAGTGAAACTGACTCATTGATCTGATGATCAACGCCCGCATTTAATTGACCCCATGTTCCGGCGCTATTGGTGGTGAATGGAATGTCGTCTTGTTGAGAAGAAAATGCGGTTTTTGTTTCTCCTCTGAATTCATGCAGGATCCCTGGACGTACCCAGGCTGTTGTTCTGGTGCGCTCCTCCTTCACTTTTTGTTCATCATCATGATGCCAGGTCTGATGGATGCGCAGGCTCAGACGCCCGGTCAGGGAATCTGCGTTACCGAATTTAACCGCAGATGCCTCGTCATGGGTGTTATCCAGTTTCACTTTTGAGTAAATCAACTGGACCTGAGGCTCAATAAAGCGCTGAACGTCAGCGTCCGGCTGCCATGGATAACCCGCTTCCAGCGAGGCACTTAAACCATATCCTTTGGTCTTCATTGGACTGAGATCGGTTGGATTGGATTCCATATACAACCGGTTGTACTGGGCGACGGCATCCAGATAACTCCCTTCTGGGGTGAAGTGTGTCCAGTAACCGCCTAACCCCCATGATTTCAGGGTATTACGTCCAGCAAACTCACTGTCAGTATGGGTGACTTTGCTGTTCATTTTACCGATATTGCCAAGCACACCGGCAAAATTCGAACTGCCCTCATCCTTACTTTCACGGTATAAATCAAGGCCTAACTGAATGGCACTCAATGAGAAGCGAGACTGCGGCCCATCAAAATCTGATTTTCCATTTTTAAAAATCACTCGTCCCCAGCTCATATGTGGTGATTCGGTTGCCTCAGTGATTTTCTCCACGCTGGCAAACTGTTCGCCAGTTCGCTCATGCAGGCTGTCGACCAGCATCCGGCTATACTGTAAGGCCTGTTGCGGAATCTCCTGATACAGCGATGTTTCTGCCCGATAATTAGGTACAGTAATCGGCTGTTGAGGAGTCGCAGGCGCTTCGGGTTTAAGATTATCAACTGGCGGTTCTGCAACTGGCGGTTCTGCAACTGGCGGTTTTGCAACTGGCGGTTCTGCAACTGGTGGTTCTGCAACTGGTGGTTTTGCAACTGGTGGTTCTGCAACTGGTGGTGATGGCGGCAGCTCAGGGAGCTCACTATCTTCAATGATTCCCGGTAACTGCTTATGTGAGCGTAGATACCAGGCTTCTTCATTACTGCCATCAACACTTGAGCGGTAAAGCGAGTATTCATACGGACCCGCTTTCACTTTAGTGAGTAGACTAAAAGCTTCCTTCTCCGTGGTCGCGCCGCTAATCGCATCGACCACTTTGATGCCATTCCCATGGGTGAGTGCACCACTGCCATCAGTATTGGTGATTTTCAGGCTGGTGGAACCGTCAGCATGACCGCCATTGACAACCAATTGATCCGACGGCGAATTATCGCTATGCAAATGGGTGTTTAACGCGATCGTTCCGTTGTTACCATGATAGTTATTCACCATCAACGTTTTGTACTGGCTGTTTTCTGGTGCACTGAAGTTGATCAGGCTTTGATTATTCGTCAGCTGGCTGAGCACAGAGTTTCCTGTTAAAAACCACAGACTGGTGTTGTTTAATGAAACATCAGAATAAGCATTTTCCTCGGTTAGCGCTGCACCTGTTGCGATACTCCCGGACAAGTTGATGTGCGCGTTACCCAGCAAATTACCGGCACCGTTGTTGACCTGCAGCCACTGGCTTTCCCCCGTCACGAGGCTGTTTTGCATGTCGATTTCCGCGTAGCCCGTGGTTTGAATACCGTGGCCGTGCTCGCTGGAAAGCGTTGTATAGATGAGATTTGCCTGCCCGGCCCAGGTTTGAGAACCCTGAACCGCCAGTGCCGCCGCATTTTCGCCGTGCGTTGTGGCAACGACGTTATCCGCCTGAACCCGCCCGCCATTGCTCGCCAGAATGCCGTGAGACAGCGTGCCGTCGGTGGTGACCGCGGCGTTTTTCGCCGTCAGCCCGGCACCGGCTTCCGCCCAAAGCCCACGAGAATTGTCGCCATGCGTCGCCAGCGCAACCTCTTCAAGCATCATCTCGGCGTTTTCAGCTTTATATTTGCGGCCAACAAACGCGCCGGTCGCATTATCTCCCTGCGTCACGACAGAAATCTTCGTCGCGGTCAGACCCACGCTGCCGGGTTTTAACGCGCCGATTCCGGCATACAAACCGATTGAGTCCTTCCCGTGGGTTTTCACCGATAAATGATTCAGGACGATACTACCGCCATCATCGGCGACGGCACCGTAAGCCTGAGAACCTTTCGTCACAAGCGGGGTGCTATCAACGGTGAGCGTTGCTTCTGCGCCTCGTGAGGCCAGGGCATGAGGGAAGGTGAGGTTGGATTGCACTGGCGAGCCGTTGCCTGAGGTGGTGACGCTTCCGCCCGTTACTTTCACCGTGGCGCCGATATTCGCCACAATCCCCATCGCATTATCGTTGCCTGAAGTGTTGATATGGGTTTGGGAGATGACCGCCGTGCTTTTGGCGACGCTAATTCCGCTGCCATAATCACCGGAAGTCGCAATCTGAGAGTTATCAATCTTTAAAGTGCTGCCGCTTGACGCACTGATACCCAAACTGGATTTTTGCGTTGTGGTGACGCGACTGCCTGTGAGGGTTAAAGCAGATTTTTCTCCCTGGAGCAAAATGCCGTGCCCCCATGGGCCGATAGTGTTATCTGGCGCGGTGGTTTTGATGGCGGTGTTGGTAATTTCAGCGCTAGCACCACCGTTTATATTCACACTTGAGCTGCGAATGCCACGCGTTTCAATCGTTGTATCAACGATCAGCGCCTGAGAGCCCTCGCCTTCAACGGAGACGCCGTGGCTTGTTTGCCCGGTGGTGGTCAGGCTGGAGTGGGTCACGGAAACTAAGGCACCCGAAATAGCGCGTGCGGCAGAACTTGAGTGCAGTGGATTTCCCACACCGCTGACGAAAACAGTGCTGTTCGTGAGGGAAATTTTGCTGGCATTGCCTTCGGCACGGCTTCCTCCCTGATTAGTACCGGAAACTGAAATCGTCAGATCCGATCCGCTGATGGTTGCGCCTGAGAGCGCATGTAGCGCGGCGGTTGTGCTGGCGTTTGAGGCATCGCCGGTACTTTCTATCGCACTACCCTGCAAACTAATATGGGCATAGTCTTCCGCTCGTGCGGCGCTGGCGCTAGCCCCAGTGGTGGTAAGTTGTAGACCCTTGCCGCTAATAGATGTCGGTTTGTCACTTGCCAATAACACATGGCTTAAACTGAGGGACTTTTCGTTGTCCACTGGCGTGGTTGCAGATGCTGCGGCACCGGCGGAGGTGATGGCCGTGCCATCGTGCAGCGTGACTGCCGCGCCATTTCTTGCCCAGACGCCAACTGCACCTTTGCCGGTGGCTTTGATCGAGCCGCCGTCAATATCGCCGTGCGTTGTTGTTCCATCCAGCAGTACGCCGTGGCCGTAAACTCCTGTGGTATCAATGGCAGTTTCATTGAGAGTAATTTGGCTGCCCTCTTGCACTTTTACCCCGTAGGCGGAAGCACCTATTGTGCTGATGGCGGCATTTTCAGCGTTTAGCGTGCTGTCTTTGCCACTGACATACACACCGTGACTTCCTCCGGTTGTTGTACTTCTGGCCCCGGTAGTCAGGACTTCACTGCCATTAGTCAGTTTGA
This sequence comes from Buttiauxella sp., assembly GCA_035271785.1. GTDB lineage: Bacteria > Pseudomonadota > Gammaproteobacteria > Enterobacterales > Enterobacteriaceae > Buttiauxella. Next base: position 11,880 of record DATERH010000055.1, on the reverse strand, counting down.
CCACGCCACCTTGTGTCACCGAAATACCCATCGCTCCCCATGAGGAGGTCTGTACTTTGGAATGATCCAGCGAAGCCTGTGAATCAGCGCCTGATACCACAATGCCTCGGTTATTATTTCCTTTTGCCCCACCGCCCACGGTGACGGTGGAGTCCTTAAGGTCAAGATTACCACCAGATTCAACCAGCGCTGCAGTCATCTGGTTGGCGGTAATGGTGGCACCCGCCGCCGTTTTGGGATCGAGTAGCACCTCGGTTTCCAGTAAATTGACACTACCAGCGGAAAAAACATGCACACCAATTTGGTCTTTGGATCCCGCCGCCGAAACAGCATTATTTTTTATGCTGCCCCTGACCAGTGAAACAGTCCCCTCATCACCAAATTTTATACCTGCGGTGTTGGCAACGTTCATTTTTATTTTGTCATCATTATAAGTACCCTGGTTATAAATTCCGGCAGTACCACTGGTATTCACCAGCCGGTCAGTAGCACTGGCATCACCACAACCAAAACTCAGTACGCCAACGATTAACCCGGCAGATGTTCTAAGCACGATTCTGTGGCTGTTATGGGGGATATTATCGGGCGATATCTTAATAATTTTCATACAAATAATTCCTCGATACTCTGGTTAATATATGCCGGGTATCGCTGAGGGAATGCCATTGCTCTCCGCGGTAAAAATCGGCAAATGTTTCATTGCATGACAGTTATGGAATGGGTGCTGAGAATAAAGCTGTGCAAGGTAATAGAAATAGTGGATATTTAACTGTCTGATGTGCTGGTATTATACGGAGCGTGCCAAATGAGGGTGTTATTTATATTTAATTGCGGATTTAATTTTATTAATATGCAGTTGTTGAATTCATAAATAGCATGACATTCATTGTCTAATTGTTCTGCATCGCCTTTAAAAACTGCATAAAACTGGCTTTCCTCTCCAGTTCTTTACGGTAGACCAGATAGACGTTAATTTGTGGTACTGGGAATAAAGGAGTCAGTTGCCTTAACTTGAAAATATCCTGATAACGCATAAAGGCATCCTGGGTAATGAAACCAATACAATCGGTTTCCGACAGTAGCGTGAGAAGCATCAGTATCGAATTAGTTTCAAGGACAATCTGCGCATTTTTTAAGGTCGCCAGCAAAGATCGTTTACGCTGATAAATCATCTCATCACCGGTGAGGTGGGAGACCATATCCAGGTTTTTTAAATCATCCGTGCTAACAGACGATTTTTGAAAGGGATGATCCTGGCGACACGCCAGCAATGGTGTTAATTCACGGAACAAGATGCAACTTAATGTTGCGCTGACAACAGGTGCAGCTGAGAAAACTAAATCAGCTTTGCGTAAATTAAGCAGATCCACCGCATCGGGAATTCCGAGAACAGTTTCAATATACTTAATTTTAAAATTTAATTTTTCTAATTTAATTTTAGTTAATGAAAAGGATAAATTATGTACGGCGACAGAAAATGGAGAATAGATAACCAAGGTTTCTCGTTTATTAGTCTGCTTACTTCTCCCAATCGAATCACTCATTATTTCTAAAGTTTGTTTTAACTGGGTATAAAGATCGTCGGCAAATACAGTTGGGGCAATAGTGTTCCCATGGCGAATAAATAACGGATCTTCAAAGTGAAGGCGTAATTTTCGCAAGGCATGGCTAATAGACGGTGGTGTGACATCAAGGATCTCAGAGACTTCAGTAATACTTCGTGTCGAGTAAATCAAACAGAAAGTGGTTAACAGATTAAGATTAAAACTGGCTAGTTTTAGAACTTTATCAGAAACCATATTCGTCTTCATTTCTTGCCTCGCTGTAAACTCTGAATAAAGAATAGCTTAGCAGCGTTTTAGAAATCCGAATCCCACAGCCAAAAAAAAGGAGCAAGTGTAAACACCGCTCCCGTTATTTTTCAGTCAGCCGATTACTTAATCGCGTCTTCCAGAATATGAATATGAACATCCAGCACATCGTCTTTGACGGCGACACTGTGGTCTTTCATATGCTGGGTTTGCAGATGGGCTTCCAGATGAGCAACGCTTTCCCATTTTTCCAGCATAAATACGGAATCAGGTGCCGCAGTCTGGAACGCCACTTGCGCGTTATGGTCAACCAATGGTGCATAACCATGGCAACCTTCTTCTTCCAGCACGGTAGGAATAATTTTTGCGAAGGCATCTAAAACCGCCTGGCGATGATGAACGCCTGGGCGGGTACGAATTTCAGCTATCACTGTTAGCATGATTGACTCCTGTATAAGTTTACTCAACAGTTAAGCAAAAATTTGACCGAGATGCTCGCGGTATTCTGTGATAAAACGCGGAACATCAGGGGCTTTCATCACATCGTTAGCGATAAATGTCGGCAGACCTTCCATTCCAAGGAACTGGTTAGCTTTGTGGAATGACAGATAAACGCCATCAACACCCACGCCATGGAAGAACTGTTCTTTGTCTTCAAAGGCTTGCAGCGGGGCGTTCCATGTCAGGGAAAGCATATAGGTTTTGCCCTGAATCAGGCCGCCGGAACCATACTTTTTCTCAGCATCAGAACGGGTACGGCCATCGCTGGCATACAGCGAACCATGACCTTCAGTGAACACATCATCGATGTATTTCTTCATGGTCCACGGCGCACCCATCCACCAACCTGGCATTTGGTAAATCACGGTGTCGGCCCACAGGTATTTTTCGACTTCTTGTTTTACGTCGTACTCGCTGTCGGTGCGGGTAACCACAACATCATGCCCGAGGTCGCGTAAAAAGCTTTCCGCGACGTCGGTCAGGGTGTCATTGAGTTGGCCATTAGAGTGCGCAAATTTTTTCGCACCATTGATAATCAGGATATTGCTCATAGTTAGCTCTCGAATTATTGCGTCTGCTGCGTAGTTTAATGTGAAACCCATCACGATTAAATGCTATGCATGGCAAAGACTTTTGCTTAAAAAGCAATAATCCGAGGGGGACGATTTTTACCAACGAATCCTGATCTGGAAACCGCCACTGTCGGTATTCAAAAATAGGGCCTGCATACCGTGTAAAGCAGCAATGCGCCGCACGATGGACAACCCAAGCCCGCTGCCAGTTTTCTCCTGTCCTGGCGGGCGGAAAAATCGCTCACCCAGTGAAGTTAAAAACTCTGGGCTGACCCCTGGCCCGTTGTCGGTAATCGTTATTTCGCGGCGTTGTAAAACAACGTCCACCACGCTACCACGTGGGTTATAACGTACTGCATTATCCAGCACATTTCTCACCATCAAACTCATTAACAGCAGTTGCCCCTGTCGTTTCGCGTTCGCGTCCTGGATATCAAGGCGGATATCGATGCCTTCGCGCACGGCCTGGTGCCATACGTCCATCACTGCATTTTGCAGCAATAATTGAAGTTCGACTTCTTGCACATCGTCCAGACCCGCTAATGAATCCAGGCGTGACAGCGTCAGTAACTGATCGATCAGGCGCGTGGCACGATCAATTCCCAAACTGAGATTAGTGAGGGCATGATCTCGCACTGGCTCGTCGTCTTGCGCAAGTTGCGCGACTTCGGCCTGCACTTTTAATGCGGCAAGCGGGCTGCGCAGTTCGTGTGCAGCATCGGAGGTAAAACGCCGCTCGCGCTGCATTAATTCCCTGGTGCGGGAAAATAGCTGATTGAGCGCAATAACCAGTGGGCGTACTTCTTGTGGCAGAGTTTGAGTCGCGAGTTCGCTGTCATCGTCGGGCTTGCGGGTATGCAGTTGATTCGCCAGTTTGTGAAGCGGGGCGAGGGCGCGACTCACCAACCACACCAGTAGAAGCAAAAACAGCGGTAACGCGATAAGCCATGGTGTGAGCTGCGACAACACAATATCCAGCGCCAGATCTTCCCGGTATTCCCATTCCTGGCCCACTACAATACGGTATTTCCCGTCTGGTGTGGTGACCCACACCATGCGCCACTTATCGTCGTCGCCCGTCAGCTTCCCATCTACGAATCCGTCACGTTGGTAGCGCCAGGTGAGGTTGCGGCCATTGTCGCCATCATTGAGTAATAGCAACCCATCGGTGGTGTAAATGGCGAAAGCCAGCGTGTCGTCGTCTTGTTTGCCGCGATGATGGGAAATCATGCTTTTGGTACGCGGAAGTTGTGCTTCCCCCTGCATATTATCCAGCTTTAACGCACTCAAGCGTTTGGCAAACAATACCTGCTGGGTATCAAACAATTTGTTAAGTGTTTTACTGGTTTGATGCCAGGCGGCGATGCTCGCGCCAGCCCATGCCAATAGAGTCAGCAAAATATACCCGGCAATTAATCTGGCGCGTAAACTCTGAGTCACTGTTTTTATCATTCTTCGCCCAACGTATAACCAATTCCGTGCACCGTTCGAATAAACCCGCTGCCGAGTGTGCGGCGTAAATGGTGGATATGAACTTCCAGCGCATTTCTGGAAACATCGCTATCCCAGTTATAAAGTTTTTCTTCGATAAGCGCGCGCGGTAATACACGCCCGGCGTTACGCATAAATAGCTCCAGCAAGGCAAATTCTTTGGGCCTTAACTGCAACGCTTCACCTTCGCGAGTGACGGTTAATTTAATTGGGTCAAGTTCGACACCTGCGTGATGAAGTGTCGATTGAACTTGTCCATGATTACGGCGAATTAAAACCTGAAGCCGAGTGGCAACCTCTATTAACGCAAAAGGTTTACACAAGTAATCATCGGCACCGAGTTGCAACCCTTCGACACGTTGTTCTAACGCGTCGCGCGCAGTTAAAATTAGCACCGGTTCAGTTTGGCCGTTACGACGCCAGGTTTTTAGGATATCCAACCCGTCGATTCCCGGTAGACTTAAATCCAGTATCACCGCGTCGTAGGGAGCTAGAGCTAGCGCCGATTGGCCCTGGAGGCCATCGATAAACCAATCGACGGTAAAACCCATTTTGGTTAACCCTGCATTTAATCCATCGCCAATGAGCTTATCGTCTTCAATGAGTAAGATGCGCATGCGTTGTCCCTTACGGCCTATTTACCCGTCGCCCTGCATCTTGAGTTGCTTGGGTATGTTTACCGGAAGTTAATAACTTTTGTGCAGGTGTGTACAGGGAAAAAATACGATGCTTCAGCAATGTGCATAATTTTCTAAAAAAACGATTTTAGAGAGGAGAATTAAGATCGCGTTAAGATCTGTCGGGTTAAATAGCATCAAGAAATTCATTCATATAGGGAAAATAAACAATGAAAAAAATAGCCGCTATTCTGACTATTCTCGCAATCAGCGTTGCACCTGCCATCGCTGCACAACAGGGTGGATTCTCTGATCCAAACGCCCCAGCGACCCAAACCACCACTCCAAACCAAACTGCTGGTGGGTTTGTCGGTCCTAGCGGTAGCAACACCACCGCAGCCCAGGCAAAATCACTGTCAGATGATACGTGGGTAACTTTGCGCGGAAAGATTGAATCACGCATTGGCGGTGATCATTACATCTTCCGCGACACAACCGGTACGATTAACGCTGATATCGACCATAAACGCTGGAATGGCCAGACCATAACCCCGCAGGATACCGTTGAAATTCAAGGGGAAGTGGACAAGGACTGGAACTCTGTTGAAATCGACGTAAAACAAATTACTAAAGTTAAATAGTTCCCCTCCATGAGCCGCATTTCGCGGCTCATTTCATATCACTCACTTCTCTCAAAGATACGCACTCCACTGTGACTACGACTGCCAGATAGGGTACTATCGGCAGCAATTACGCCGTTTATACTCGTCATATTTCAAGCTGCATGTGCGTTGGCTGCACTCACTCACCCCAGTCACTTACTCAAGTAAGCTCCTGAGGGATCCTGAGTTTGCCGCGTTACTCGGCGTAGCCTCGCCCCTTTGGGCCAGCGTTAGCGCTGTTCAAAAGGTTAAAACCTTTTGTCCTGCAACTCGAATTATTTAAGGTATGTGGCCACACTCGGCTCGTCAGTTTGAGGATGAATAATTAATGAGTGATTTAACTCATGATGGTGCAGAACGCCTTGCGCTGCACGAATTCACGGAAAATGCGTATCTCAACTATTCCATGTACGTCATTATGGACCGCGCTTTGCCGTTTATTGGTGATGGGTTAAAGCCCGTACAGCGTCGCATCGTCTATGCGATGTCAGAGTTGGGATTAAGCGCCAGCGCTAAATTCAAAAAATCAGCCCGTACCGTTGGTGACGTGCTGGGTAAATACCATCCGCACGGCGACAGTGCCTGTTATGAAGCGATGGTTCTGATGGCACAGCCGTTCTCTTACCGCTATCCGTTGGTTGACGGGCAGGGGAACTGGGGTGCTCCGGATGATCCGAAATCCTTTGCCGCGATGCGTTATACCGAGTCGCGTCTGTCAAAATACGCTGAAGTGCTGCTGGGTGAAATAGGGCAGGGGACGGTCGACTACGTGCCGAACTTTGACGGCACCATGCAGGAGCCGAAAATGCTGCCTGCGCGTCTGCCTAACATTCTGCTCAACGGCACCACCGGTATCGCGGTCGGGATGGCAACAGACATTCCACCACATAACTTACGTGAAGTAGCGAAAGCCGCAATCACCCTGATTGACCAGCCGAAAACCACTCTCGATGAGTTGCTGGATATTGTGCAGGGACCGGATTATCCAACCGAAGCCGAAATCATCACCCCGCGTGCTGAGATTCGTAAAATCTACCAGAATGGCCGTGGTTCTGTGCGCATGCGTGCGGTATGGAAAAAAGAAGATGGCGATGTGGTGATTACCGCGTTACCTCATCAAGTTTCCGGTGCTCGCGTGCTTGAACAAATCGCCAACCAAATGCGTGCTAAAAAGCTGCCAATGGTTGAAGACTTGCGTGATGAATCGAACCACGAAAACCCGACGCGTCTGGTGATTGTTCCACGTTCCAACCGTATCGACGTAGAACAAGTGATGAATCACTTGTTTGCCACTACTGATCTTGAGAAAAGCTATCGCATTAACCTCAATATGATTGGTCTGGACCACCGTCCTTCGGTGAAAAACCTGCTGGAAATCCTGACGGAATGGCTGGTTTATCGCCGCGAAACGGTGCGCCGCCGCCTGAGTTATCGTCTGGAGAAAGTGCTTAAACGCCTGCATATCCTCGAAGGTTTGCTGGTGGCGTTCCTTAACATTGACGAAGTGATTCATATCATTCGTACCGAGGATGAGCCGAAGCCGGTGCTAATGTCGCGTTTCGAATTAAGCGAAACTCAGGCTGAATCCATCCTTGAGCTGAAATTACGCCACCTCGCGAAACTCGAAGAGATGAAAATTCGCGGTGAACAAGGCGAACTGGAAAAAGAGCGTGACCACTTGCAGGGGATTCTGGCGTCCGAGCGCAAAATGAATACCTTGCTGAAGAAAGAATTGCAGGCTGACTCAGATGCTTATGGCGACGATCGCCGTTCACCATTGCGTGAGCGTGGTGAAGCTAAAGCCATGAGCGAACATGATATGACCCCGTCAGAACCGGTCACCATTGTGCTCTCGCAAATGGGCTGGGTGCGTAGCGCCAAAGGCCATGATATTGATGCGCAAGGACTTAACTACAAAGCGGGCGATAGCTACCTGGGTTCAGCTAAAGGTAAGAGTAATCAGCCAGTGGCGTTTATCGACTCTACCGGGCGCAGCTACGCGCTTGACCCTATTACGTTGCCATCGGCGCGTGGGCAGGGCGAGCCGCTGACAGGCAAACTCACGCCGCCGCCGGGAGCCATTGTTGAGCACGTATTAATGGCGCCAGATGACCAAAAACTGCTGATGGCTTCTGATGCGGGCTACGGTTTCGTTTGTACCTTCAATGATTTAGTTGCGCGTAATCGTGCGGGTAAAACACTTATTTCATTGCCGGAAAACGCGAAAGTCATGCCGCCGATGGAAATATCGAGTGCTGACGATGTACTGCTGGCGATTACCGCGGCAGGTCGCATGTTGATGTTCCCGGTCGCTGATTTACCGCAGCTCTCCAAAGGGAAAGGGAATAAAATCATCTCGATTCCTTCTGCGGAAGCGGCAAAAGGTGAAGACAAACTGGCGCATTTGTTTGTCTTGCCGCCACAAAGCACCATCACTTTGCATGTTGGCAAACGCAAAATTAAACTCCGCCCGGAAGAGCTGCAAAAAATCACGGGTGAGCGCGGTCGTCGCGGCACACTGATGCGTGGTTTACAACGCATTGATCGTGTTGAAGTGGATTCACCGCTCCGTGCCAGTGCGGGTGATAGCGAAGAGTAATCGAGTTCTGGCGGTTGCGAGGCCGCCGGTTCCGGCAATTATTTAGGGTATACTTGTCAGCGATTTTGGCTTTTGAGGTTGTTATGCTATCCATCGTACGTTTTATAATCGTTATAATTTATTGCCTGCTGGTGTGCATTTTTGGCTGCATTTATTGTTTGTTCAGCCCACGTAACCCACGCCATGTTGCTACCTTTGGTCATCTTTTTGGGCGTCTTGCTCCCGTCTTTGGTTTGAAAGTTGAAAACCGTTTACCGGCGGGTGTCGAAAATCATCCAACAGCGATTTATATCTGTAACCACCAGAATAACTTCGACATGGTAACTGCAGCGGGTATTGTGCAGCCGCCAACGGTGACAGTCGGGAAAAAAAGCCTGCTATGGATCCCGTTCTTTGGCCAAATTTATTGGCTAACCGGGAATATGCTAATAGACCGTGATAATCGTTCCAAAGCGCTCAGCACGATTTCCCAGGTGGTGGCACAAATCCAGAAACGCAATGTGTCGGTCTGGATGTTCCCGGAAGGGACTCGAAGCCGTGGCCGTGGCCTGCTGCCATTTAAAACAGGCGCATTCCATGCCGCAATTGCTGCGGGTGTTCCAATTATTCCGGTATGCGTTTCTAACACTAGTAATAAAATTAAACTAAACCGTCTGAATAACGGTTTAGTCATTGTAGAAATGTTACCGCCAATTGACATCAGTCATTACAGCAAAGACCAGGTGCGCAAACTTGCCACCGATTGCCGCGAAATTATGATGGCAAAAATCGACGAACTAAATAAAGAAGTCGCGGAGCGCGAAGCTTCCGGCCGAGTGCACAGCAAGCAGGCGAACTAATCGCTTTTATTTTGGCGGTACGTTTTGTACCGCCCAACGTTAGTCAGTTTACATGGAGTTATTATGTCACTCAGTCGGCGTCAGTTTATCCAGGCATCAGGAGTCGCACTTTGTGCAGGCTCGGTGCCACTGAGGGCAAATGCGGCAGGAATGCAGCAACCTTTACCGGTTCCCCCTTTATTGGAATCTCGCCGTGGCCAGCCTTTATTTCTGACGTTACAACGGGCGCATTGGGCATTTACTGGCAGTGCAAAGGCACCCGTTTGGGGCTTGAACGGACGTTATCTTGGGCCGACCATCCGCGTATGGAGCGGCGATGACGTGAAGATGATTTACAGCAACCGTTTGCTAGAAAATATCTCCATGACGATTGCTGGTTTGCAAGTGCCAGGCCCGCTAATGGGGGGGGCTGCACGTATGATGTCTCCAAATGTAGACTGGGCTCCTGTTCTGCCGATTCGCCAACAGGCTGCAACGTTGTGGTATCACGCCAACACGCCAAACCGCACTGCAAAACAACTCTACAATGGCCTCGCAGGTATGTGGCTTATCGAAGATGAAGTCAGTAAATCGTTACCGATTCCAAACCATTATGGTGTCGATGACTTCCCGGTCATCATTCAGGATAAGCGCCTGGATAATTTCGGTACGCCGGAATATGAAGAACCGGGAAGCGGTGGCTTTGTAGGCGATACGCTGTTAGTGAATGGTGTGCAGGGACCGTATGTCGAGGTTTCTCGCGGCTGGGTACGTTTGCGTTTGCTTAATGCCTCAAACTCGCGCCGCTATTTGCTGCAAATGAGCGACGGCCGTGCGATGCACGTGATTTCAAGCGACCAGGGTTTTCTTCCTGCACCTGTTTCCGTGAAGCAGCTTTCATTGGCTCCGGGTGAACGTCGCGAGATCCTGGTTGATATGACAGACGGCAAAGAAGTGTCGATAACCTGCGGTGAAGCCGCCGGTATCATGGACCGGATCCGTGGCTTCTTTGAACCTTCGAGCATTCTTGTTTCCACGTTGGTACTCACGCTTCGGGCCACCGGCTTGCTACCTTTGGTGACTGATACGCTGCCCATGCGCCTGTTACCGGATGAGATTATCAATGGTAACCCGTCGCGCAGCCGTGAAATTTCACTTGGCGATGAACCAGGGATTAACGGCCAACTCTGGGATATGAAACGCATTGATATTCAAACTCAGCAAGGCACCTGGGAGCGCTGGACGGTGCGAGCCGATATGCCGCAATCTTTCCATATTGAAGGTGTGAGTTTCCTGATTAAGAACGTCAATGGCGCGGCACCGTTTGGTGAAGACCGTGGCTGGAAAGATACAGTTTGGGTTGATGGACAAGTCGAGTTACTCGTTTACTTTGGTCAACCTTCCTGGGAACATTTCCCGTTCCTCTATTCCAGCCAAACGCTGGAAATGGCGGACCGTGGTTCGATTGGACAGCTGTTAGTGCAGCCTGCACCGTAAACCATACTCGTCATACTTCAAATTGCATGTGCGTTGGCCATTCTCACTCACCCCAGTCACTTACTCCAGTAAGCTCCTGGGTATTCACTGCGTTGCCGCCTGTATGCAATTCGAATTATTTGGGGTGTGCGCCCTTTAATCATAAAAAGGGCCTTGAATTTTAACATTGCAATAACACTTCATTTTTGACCCCATATCAGCGTATAATCGCGCGCTTTGGTTATTTTTAAATCACTTTTTATTCATTTTTCGGAAGCATTATGAGCTCTATAAGCTTGATCCAGCCCGATCGCGAACTCTTTTCGTGGCCTCAATACTGGGCAGCCTGTTTTGGCCCGGCACCGTTTTTACCCATGTCACGCAAGGAAATGGACGAGTTAGGCTGGGATAGCTGTGACATCATTCTGGTTACCGGAGATGCTTACGTTGACCATCCAAGTTTCGGTATGGCGATTTGTGGCCGTATGCTGGAAGCTCAAGGTTTCCGCGTGGGGATCATTGCCCAGCCAGACTGGAACAGTAAAGAAGACTTCATGCGCCTCGGTAAACCGAATCTGTTCTTCGGGGTGACTGCGGGTAACATGGATTCAATGATCAACCGTTATACCGCTGACCGCAAACTGCGCCATGACGATGCGTACACACCTGATAACGTCGCGGGTAAACGCCCTGATCGTGCCTCGCTTGCCTATACCCAACGCTGTAAAGAAGCCTGGCGTGATGTGCCAGTTATTATTGGCGGTATTGAAGCGAGCTTGCGCCGTACTGCGCACTACGATTACTGGTCTGATACCGTCCGTCGCTCCATTCTGGTAGACGCGAAAGCTGACATGCTGATTTTCGGCAACGGTGAACGTCCGCTGGTGGAAGTGGCTCATCGCCTGGCAATGGGTGAGAAAATCGACGAAATTTGCGATGTGCGTAACACCGCGATGATGCGTAAAGAAGCGATGCCGGGTTGGTCTGGTGTGGACTCTACGCGTCTGGATATGCCTGGCCGTATCGACCCCATTCCGCATCCATATGGTGAAGATTTGCCATGTGCAGAAACCGGTAAACCAGAAAAGCCAATCAACGAAGCGCAAGCTATCGTAGTGAAACCTGCGCCAATGAAGCCGTGGGAAAAAACCTACGTGTTGCTGCCGTCGTTTGAAAAAGTTAAAAACGACAAAGTACTCTACGCACACGCATCACGTATTCTGCACCACGAAACCAACCCAGGTTGTGCTCGTGCATTAATGCAAAAACACGGCGATCGTTACATCTGGATCAACCCGCCAGCCATCCCGCTTTCCACCGAAGAGATGGACAG
>DATERH010000054.1:0-41132 GCA_035271785.1 Buttiauxella sp. | reverse complement strand
TAAATCAAGACTTTGGTTTTGCGTACTTTGTTGAGAACGTTAAGATGAAGTACTATTTTGGGGATCAATTCATGCTGGTATCAGCGCACGAAACGACTATAATCCCCCAACCATTTAGAGGTGGGTTTGAATATGATTAATTTGAAAGCAGTTATTCCGGTAGCAGGCTTGGGTATGCATATGTTGCCTGCAACAAAAGCTATTCCAAAAGAGATGTTACCGATAGTCGACAAACCGATGATTCAATACATCGTAGACGAAATCGTAGCTGCCGGTATCAAAGAAATCGTGCTGGTGACGCACTCTTCAAAGAATGCGGTAGAGAACCATTTCGACACCTCGTATGAACTGGAAGCGCTGCTTGAGCAACGCGTCAAACGCCAGTTGCTTGCCGAAGTCCAGTCAATTTGCCCGCCGGGCGTGACCATCATGAACGTGCGTCAGGCACAGCCGCTTGGCCTTGGCCACTCAATTTTGTGCGCTCACCCGATTATTGGCGACAATCCATTCGTTGTGGTATTACCAGACGTTATACTTGATGGTGCCAGCGCTGACCCATTGCGTTATAATTTGGCGGCAATTGTTGAACGTTTTAAAGAGACTGGGCGCAGCCAGGTTTTAGCAAAACACATGCCAAATGAAGATTTGTCCGAGTATTCTGTTATCACTACTAAGGAATCTTTGGATAATGCAGGGCAGGTGAGCCGCATCGTTGAATTCGTAGAAAAACCAGACCAACCTCAGACTCTGGATTCTGACCTTGCTGCCGTGGGTCGTTATGTGTTGTCTGCGGATATCTGGCCTGAACTCGAGAAAACCGAACCAGGCGCCTGGGGCCGTATTCAGCTGACAGATGCCATTGCGGCACTGAATCAAACGCAAGCGGTTGAAGCTGCTTTGATGACTGGCGAAAGCTATGACTGTGGCAAGAAAATGGGTTATATGCAGGCATTTGTACAGTACGGTCTGCGTAACCATAAAGAAGGCCAGAAGTTCAGAGATAGCATTCAGAAATTGTTAGCACGCTAATCGTTTTAGAACAATGGTGGTGAGCATTTGATGCAGAACGGCAATCAATAGTGGCGGTGAGTTTTCTTAGTTGAAACTTCATTGAGACTGGTTGCCGTTTTTTTTGAGTTGCATGTTACAAAGTGTAAAAAAGATGGTTTGAGCTGGACATTCGAATGAACAGGAAATGCTTGTTATTTAAATAGTTAATCTAACTAACTAGCTATTAATCCGAGTATTAGCAAAATTTAGTCAAACATTAGCCTGAGATATTGGCATGTGTTGAGATCTCAGTCCACTGGTAGCTGCTAAGCCAGGGGCGGTAGCGTGCAGTAAATTCGGATTTTACTTCTACTATTATGTAGATAAATTTTGTCACTTGTGGTGTTCAAATGAAAAAGAAACTAATCATTATTGGTGCCGGGGGATTTGCAAAAGCTGTAATTGATAGTTTAGATCATGAAGAATATGAGATGGTTGGTTTTCTTGATAGTATTAAATCCGGTAGCCATCAAGGAATACCTATTCTTGGGCATTCATTTTCGGACATACATCAACGCACAGATTACAAATATTTCATTGCTATTGGAGAACCTGCAAGCAGAGCTTATTGGTTTCAAAAAATTAAAGAATTTAATTTAGAGACAATAAATGTCATTGATAAAACGTCTATTGTTTCAACGCGGGCTATATTAGGAACATGTATTTATATTGGTAAAATGGCTATTGTTAACAGTGACTCCCATTTAGAGGATGGTGTTGTAGTTAATACAAGAGCGCTAATTGAGCATGGGAATTATATTTCATATTGTTCCAATATTTCTACAAATGTTGTTTTGAATGGTGATGTCTATGTTGGAGAACAAACATTTATTGGCAGTTGCACTGTAGTTAATGGGCAACTGAAAATAGGTAGTTCTAGTATTATAGGCTCTGGCTCAGTGGTTATTCGTAATATACCTGATAATGTAGTAGTTGCGGGTTCTCCAACAAGACTACTTAAAGAGAGGAAAAATAATGCCTAATATTTATATCGTAGCAGAGATTGGCTGTAATCATAATGGTGATTTCAAATTAGCTAAACAAATGGTAGATGAAGCAAAAGTTGCTGGTGTTGATGCGGTAAAGTTTCAAACTTTTAAGGCTGATCAGCTTATTTCAAAATATGCACCTAAAGCTGAATATCAGATTAAAGTGACAGGTAATGAAGAGTCTCAACTGGATATGACTCGAAAATTAGAACTCCCGTATGATGAGTTTATCAAGCTTGAAGAGTATGCCATTGAAATTGGTCTGGATGTGTTTTCCACGCCATTTGATTTCGACTCTATAGATTTTCTTGCATCAAGAAACCAAAAAGTCTGGAAAATTCCATCAGGTGAATTATTGAACCTGCCTTACTTAGAGAAAATCGCACGTTTACCAATTGAAGATAAAAAAATTGTTCTTTCAACAGGAATGGCTACTGTTGAAGAGATAAAACTTGCGTTAAAAGTATTTTCGGAACATGGTATTACCCCTGACAATATAACAATATTACATTGTAACACCGAATATCCAACACCTTTTGAAGATGTCAATTTAAATTCTATCGCTGGTTTTAAGAAAACATTCAGTGAATATAACATTGGATTTTCTGATCACTCTCCAGGTTTTTATGCTGGTATTGCTTCTGTGCCATATGGCATTACATTTATCGAGAAACATTTTACACTAGACAAAAACTTCGATGGTCCGGATCATAAAGCTTCTGTTACTCCTGGTGAATTGAAAATATTATGTGAAGGTATTCGTGCTGTTGAAAAATCTCTCGGAAGTTTTGAAAAACTAGTAACGGACTCTGAGCGAAAAAACAAAATTGTCGCCCGCAAGTCTATTGTTGCTAAATGTAAAATTAAAAAGGGAGAGATATTTAGTGTAGATAATGTTATGACTAAACGACCTGGGAATGGTATTAGCCCCATGTTTTGGTACGATCTACTTGGGAAAGTGGCGGAAAATGATTTTGATGAAGACCAGTTAATCTCACATTCAGAGTTTAGTGATCAAGAGGTATAGAAAGTGCCGGTTAGTAAAATTGCCATTATACCAGCTCGTTCGGGTTCAAAAGGGTTACCCAATAAAAATATATTGATGCTTTTAGACCGGCCTCTAATTGCATATACCATAGAGGCAGCAATAGAATCTGGTATTTTTGCGAGAGTGATTTTAACTACAGATTCATTAGAGTATAAATATATTGCAGAGCAATATGGTGCAGAAGTAATAATGCGTAGTGAGGAATTAGCCTCGGATACTGCAACAACTTTTATGGTTATTGACGATGTTTTAAATAAAGTCGATAATTATGATTACTTTGTTTTATTGCAACCCACATCACCATTCCGAAACTCTGAGCATATAAAACAAGCCGCTAACTTATTTGAGCAGAAGAATCCTGCAAAATTTTTGGTGTCAGTTGTGGAAAGTAGTAAAAGTTCCGATTTGGTAAAACCTATCGATGATAGTTTAAGTTTAGAGCACTTCGACTTAGACTTTAGCCAATATAGGAGACAAAATCATAAGGAATATAGCCCTAACGGAGCAATATTTATGGGCTATACGGATGCTTATCGGATGAGAAAACATTTTTTTGGCGCTGATAGTACTGCTTATATTATGGATAAAGAGAGCTCCGTTGATATAGATGATCGCGTGGATTTTGAACTTGCAATAACAATTCAAACTAAAAAAAATAAAGAAAAAATACTTCGTGAAAAAATCCTTTCGCGTATAAATGAAAAATTGTGTGATATCAATACTTATGCACCTATCACTTTAATCGGACACTCTATTTTTGACTTTTGGGGTATTAGTCATCTAGGCGACAAAGAAGTTAATAATTTAGGGGTCGCAGGCATTAGTAGCGAAGAGTGTTATAAACTTCTTTTTGATAATGGGCTTGTAAAAAATATTGGTGACACTGTTCTATTATTAGCTGGGACCAACGATATAGTCATTAAGAATTGGACAGCTGATTTTACTATCTATTGGAGCAGTAAGTTAATTGAAGTAATTCATACATTAAACCCGCATACACAAATATATTTTCTAGCTATACCTCCGGTTCTCGGTAGAATAGAACGTGATAACACTTTAATTTGCAACTTGAATAACTCCATAAAAAATAGTATTGGGAAATATAATTTTGTAACTTGGGTTCCACTCTCATCTTCATTCTATGATCAATTTGGTAATTTACGTAGAGATTTTACCTGCGATGGTTTGCACTTTACTAGCAAAGCTTATGTTCAACTAGAGCAAGATATTTTGAGTATACTCTAATGAAGAGAAAATTATTATATGTTACTGGATCTCGTGCCGAATACGGGATTATGAAGCGGCTATTACTTAGTTTAAGCAAAGATGATGAAATAGAACTATCCATTATTGCTACAGGTATGCACTGTGATGCAAAGTATGGTTTGACATACAAAGTCATCGAGAGTGATGGCTTACATATTGACAAGCTTATTGATATAAACATCAATAATGACACTAATGCTAATGTTCTTGAGTCTATGGCTGTATGTCAAAGTAAATTTGGAGTATTTTTTCAAAATAATAAATTCGATGCTGTTATGCTTCTTGGTGATCGTTATGAAATATTTTCGGTAGCTATTGCGGCTGCAATACATAATTTACCAATCATTCATCTTCATGGTGGTGAAAAAACACTAGGTAATTATGACGAGTTTATTCGGCATGCGATTACAAAAATGGCACGATTACATTTAGCTTCTACAGAAGAATATCGAAATAGAATTATTCAGATGGGAGAATACCCCAATACTGTTTTCAATATTGGGGCTCTGGGCGCAGAAAATGCACTTTTAATGGACTTGCCTTCAAAAAAAACACTTGAAGAAAAATTTGGTTCACTCAGTAACCCTTATTTCATGGTAGTGTTTCATCCTGAAACACTAACTAATGTTTCGCTAATATCTCAGACTAAAGAGTTATTACAAGCTTTATACCAATTCACTGAGAAATATAACTTTGTTTTTATTGGCTCAAATTCTGATACTGGGTCTGATGATATTACTCGTGAGTTACAAGTATTTTGTAGAGAAACTGCGTCTAGGTTCTTTACATCAGTAAAACCAGAAGAGTATTTAGCTCTGAATAAATATTCTAATGGCCTTATTGGCAATTCCTCATCAGGTTTAATAGAAGTTCCATCGCTCAAAGTACCAACGGTCAATATTGGAGATCGTCAAAAAGGACGTGTGCGCGGAGCTTCTGTTATTGATTGTGAGTGTGCGGAGATAGCCATCACAGAAGCTATAAATAGCAGTCAGGAAAAACACTTTTTAAATAATACGAGAACTGCTGTCAATCCATATTATAAACATGCTGTACTTGAAACAGCATTAAAGATTATTAAAAATTACTTAAGTTTAAAACTAGATACATATAAGGATTTTTATGATATTAATTCTTAGGGTGTTAGTGGGTTTTATTTTATGAGTTTGTTACGAAATTCCAGTATATATTTGTCTTCGAACATACTAAATGCATTAGTGCCATTTTTATTGCTGCCAATTTTGACTCATAATTTATCACCCGATGCTTATGGCCAAATAGCCATGTTTCAGACATTACTTGGCGGATTGGCTGCTTTGACCGGTCTCAATACCATTGGTGCAGCAAGTAGAAGATTCTATGATAAATTAACTCATAATGAATTAGTTGATTATAATGGTGCATGTATTTATGTACTAATCTTTAGCTCTTTATTTTTGATTGCCATTGCAACAATTTTTCACCAGCCCTTAAGTGAGTTACTACATATCCCAACAAGCTGGGTGTTTTTAGCTATACTAGTTTCAAGTGGAATGTTTATTATTCAATTGCGACTTGGGCAATGGCAGGTACGAGAACAGGCTTTTAAATATGGATTGCTACAAGTAAGCCAAAGTGTATTGCTATTTTTTCTTACCCTTCTACTTCTTCTCTGGGCCAAACAGGGTGCTGAGAGTAGAGTAAATGCATTAGTAATAGCTACTTTTGCATATGTATGTATTTCTTTTGTAACTTTATATAAAGAAAAATTTTTACGATTATCTCATATTCGTATCGATTATATTAAAGATGCAATAAAATTTGGTGCCCCGTTAGTGCCCCATATTTTAGGGATCTTTTTTCTGAGTGCCATAGATCGAATTATTATCAACGATCAATTAGGAGTTGGTGAGGCTGGTATCTACATGCTAGCAGCGCAATTAAGCTTAGGTATGGTTGTTGTATTCGATGCAATAAATAAGGCTATGATACCGTGGTTGTTTAGAATTCTGGCTGCCAATGATGTTGATAAAATAAATCGTTTAGTGCGTTTTACTTATATTTATTTCGTGGTTTTGACGTTATTAGGTGCACTGGCCTTCCTTATTGGACCTTTAGTGGTTGAGTTGGTTGCCGGGGTTGAGTATCAGCGAGCAACTACAGTAATTGGTTGGCTTTGTCTTGGTCAGGCATTTAATGGTATGTATTTGATGGTTACCAACTATCTTTTTTATGCAAAAAAAACGGGTATGCTTTCAATTGTTACCGTTACTTGTGGTGTATTTAATATCATACTAATGCTGTGTTTAATTAAAACTAATGGAATTGTTGGAGTGGCTATGGCTTTTTCTTTGTCTATGGGCATCCGTTTTATAGCAACATGGTGGTTGGTATCAAGACTGAAATTTGTTACGTGGAATGTTTTTAGTAAAAAAAAATATCATAATAATGATGCTTAGAAACATGTCAATATATAACCTTTGTTTTCAGTAAAGCTTATATGAATACCATTGTGCTTTATTTATACTGATGAAGTAAGTTTAATGGCGGTATGAAATTACAAATTTAAATACTATGTCAGAATTCTACTAGGGATACTCTTAATGTGGAATAGTATTGGTCTTTAAATTTATAAAAAATTTTTAAGTAGATTAAAGCCACTTCAATATAGAATATCACGGTTTTTCTGTGAGTATTTTGATGATAAAAGGATGAGCTTGGTGAATATCAGTACATTTGGGATTGCAAGGGTAATAATGCTTTTGCTTACAATAATCTTATTGATACTTAATTATTTTGGAAATGATGTAAATTTTATTGGCGTTATTGTTTTGGTTTTATATTTGTTAGCAATTTTTTACTACAAACCAATAGAATATGCTAATAATCTGCTTTTCTTTATAATACTTATCCCGATGTTAATCGGTGGAGCATTGATTGAGCGAGGTGTATATTTATTTGAGATCGACAAGTATACTTACTGGAATGGAACTTTTCTCGTAAATCTTTTCTTTTCTATGGTTTTTATCGAATTTTTAATTTACCCAATAAAATCAAATAACAAAAAAAATATATTTAAAGTAAATCGGTTGTTTATTGAGGGGGTAATAGTTTTTGCAATATTAGTCCTGTATGGTACATTTTTTAAAACTGGTGTTCCAATATTTTCTGGGATACATAGGACTGTGTATTTTGGGTCTATTGTTCCTGATTACGTAAATATTATTAAGGGCAGGTTAAGCTTCGCTTGTTTAGTTTTGGGTTATTATTACTTCAGGTTTAAGTCAAAAAGATATATAGCTTATTATATTCTTATTATCGCTTATCATATATTATGTTCCATTAAAGGTGGGGAGCTATTAATTATACTCTACACATTTTATCTTCCGATTACTCTTTATTATACATCAACATTTACCGAGGAAAAGAAAAAGGCATTATATAGGAGAATAAGAACAGCTCTATGCTTATTAATCAGTAGCGTGTTTTTCATTATTTTTATCAACTATCAGACTGTAGAAAACTATGATAGTGGAACAACTGCATTAGAGAAAATAGAAAAAAGAGTGGAAGCAGCAGGGCAAATTTGGTGGGTTATTAATGATGAAAATCAGGTTCAAAACACAATAAGATGGGATGAATTTATCCGAAATTTTGAAGAAGGTAATAACATCTTTGACAAAGGAATGAATCAATTAATGACGGAAGTAGTCCCTGCTGACATTTTAAATGTTTGGAGAGCTCCTGATGCCAGAGGAAGAAGCCTTGCAAATGGATTTCCGGCGATAGGGTTTTACTATTTCGGGTATGGTGGGGTGGTGGCATTTTTAATAATTATCGGCGCTATAGTTATCCTAATAAAGAAAAATATCTTAGCATCGTTTCAAAGCGGTGATGTCTTAGCATTTTTATTTATAGGTCCGATACTAGAATTAATTATAAGAGTTGTTGCTCAAGGAGATATAAACATTCTTTTTGAAAAAAGGACATGCGCAATAATTATAGCATACATTCTTTATGGTGTTGTTAAGAGTTTAATGATTAGGCCTAAAATATAATGAAAGTAAATTACTATTTTTTATGGAATTATAACAAGTTTCCTTTTGTGTATTCTCTGATGAAAGAAGGTGAGAGAAATATTATAATTATAAATATTCATGAATCACCGAAGTTAAAAGGAAAACTTTTTCGACTGAATGAGTTAAGCAAAATTGATGAGGTTGTTTTAATCGAAAACAATCTCAAGGAATACTTATTTAATGTTTTTTATAGAGTCTTTGTATATCCATTTAAAAAAAAATTAGACTATGTGGTCTTTTACTTAGATGGCTTTGTCGGACATTACCCATTGTTTCTTGCAAATATAGGAATACCCGATCAGGTTCATTTCTATGAAGAAGGTGAAAGTATTTATAAGAGTGGTGTGCTCTTAACAAAAGAGAAAGCAGTGGGTTTTAAACAATCACTTAATGAAGTTGTAAAAAGAAATTTATTTATTAAAAAAAATTCAATACATGATATAAAATTCTTTTACGTTAGAGACAAAGATAGATTATTAAAAACCTTTAGAGATGACTTACTATTCGATTTCGATTTTGAAATTAAAGAAATAGATGATGTAGCAAGTATTAGGGAACTACCATCTAATGATAAGGAAATACTAAAAAAAATTTTTTTTGAAGACTTCTCTTTGGATTTTACATTGGGGGTGAATGAAAAAATAGCCATTGTTTTAACTCAGCCTGTATATCATGGCTGGGGGTATACAAAAAATGAATATATAAATTTATTTAACGAATATATAAACGAATTAAAAAAAGAAAACTACAAGATTTATCTTAAACTTCATCCTAAGGAACAAGAAGACTTATATTTAACTGAGGGAGTTCAACGGATTAATGGTCAGTTTCCTTTTGAGTTATTGGCTTTATACGGCGTAGAGTTTGATAAAGGGTTGACGTATAATTCAACTGCTATACAGTCAAGTATTATAAAAAATAAATTTTTAATTGAAGATGACTTGAAGAATAAAACGTTATAGCTCCTGCTTTTATAAATAACCACTATGGACTTGGTATTAACTAATGTTAAATTCTGCGTGGGTTTAAGTTAATTATAACATGTGGTTGAGTTGATGTGCTTTTGATAATGTAAATATGGAAGTGTCTATGAGGGTTTTAGTGTGATACCAAAAAAAATTCATTATTGTTGGTTCGGTCGTGGTCAAATGCCAGAGTTAGCGATAAATTGCATAGAGTCATGGAAAAAAAATCTTCCGGATTATGAAATAGTTGTATGGAATGAAGACAGTTTTGATATAAATAGCAATCGATATGTCAAAGAAGCCTATGAGTCTAAGAAATTTGCTTTCGTTACTGATTATGTTCGGTTATATGCTTTATACAAACACGGTGGCATCTATATGGATACGGATGTTGAAGTATTAAAATCTTTAGATAAGTTTCTAGTGCATGGAGCATTTACTGGTTGTGAGGATGATATGATGTGTGTCACTGGCACTATGGCATCCGTAAAAGGACATAGCTGGATAGCAAAACTTCTGTCCGGCTATGACGATAGAAGTTTTATCCTTCCAGATGGTAGTTTTGATCGAACTCCGAATACTAAAGTAATTACCGATCTCACTATAAGTGAATACGGTTGGAAACCTCAAAATATACTTCAAGCGCTTAAAGACGATTTGTATATCTATCCATTTGATGTCTTTTGCGCCAAACAATGGCGTACGGGAAATGTCACAATTACGAAGGACACACATACAGTTCATCATTTTTCTGCGTCGTGGCATTCGAAAACAGACAAATTCAAACATAAAATAAGACTTTTAATTGGACCAAAAGCTTCAGGCTTTCTAATTAATATAATGAAAAAACTAAAGGGATAATGAATGAAAAAGGTCATGGTCGTATTCGGTACCCGCCCCGAAGCCATAAAAATGTGTCCTTTAGTTAAAGAGCTGAAGACAAGAAATACGATAAATACTATCGTTTGTGTAACTGGTCAGCATCGAGAAATGTTGGACCAAGTATTGACTGCATTCAATGTAAACCCTGATTATGATCTTTCTATTATGAAAGATAAGCAAACGTTATTTGATGTGACGGTTAATGTTCTGGAAAAGATGAAAGTTGTTCTTACAGAAGCAAAGCCAGATATAGTTCTTGTACATGGTGATACAACTACGACATTTGCTACTTCACTGGCTTGTTTTTATCTTCAGATACCAGTAGGGCATGTCGAGGCTGGACTTAGGACTTACAATATTGACTCCCCCTTCCCTGAAGAGTTTAACCGACAGGCTGTGGGTGTAGTTGCCAAGTATCATTTTGCGCCGACTGAAACATCCAAAGAAAATCTTTTACGTGAGGGAAAAGATCCTTCAACTGTTTATGTCACGGGTAATACCGCCATTGATGCTCTGAAAACTACAGTTAAAGATTTTTATAATCATGAACATTTAGAATGGGCCGGGGAAAGCCGGCTTATTATGATCACTGCTCACCGTCGTGAAAATATAGGTGAGCCGATGAGGAATATGTTTAGAGCGATTAAACGAATTATTGATGAAAATCCAGATATAAAAGCAATATATCCCATTCATATGAACCCAGTGGTTCGAGAAGCCGCGCAAGAAGTATTGGGTGATACGGATAGAATTAGAATTATTGAGCCTTTAGAAGTGTTTGATTTTCACAATTTCCTGTCAAGATCATACATAATTTTGACAGATAGTGGCGGTATTCAGGAAGAGGCTCCAAGTTTAGGTAAGCCAGTATTAGTTATGCGTGACACAACGGAAAGGCCTGAGGGTATTTCAGCAGGCACTCTTAAGTTGGTTGGCACTCGTGAAGATGTGATTTACTCTACTTTTAAGAAACTTTTGGATGATAAAAAAGAATACGATAAGATGAGTAAGGCGAGTAATCCATATGGAGATGGTTTTGCAAGCAAAAGAATTTCCGATCTCCTTGAGTTAGAATGAAGTAAATAGTCGAAAAGTAAGGCTACTTGTTTTCAATACTCAAGGTTAGATATATAAATAAAATACATAATTAGTTTTGCAGACATGCCGGAATTTTAATTGTATTTTTAAGTGGTTATTAAATTTCTTTAGTCATTATTTGTAAGTACTTGGATTAATAGGTGCTGCCATTTCTTTATAAGTTGAATTTCCTCTCGATCTAGATTATCTGGTAAATTAATTTGTTAGATAACACCACTTTGAATAACAAGATTAGCATTAAACTTTTTTAATTAAAACCTGACCTTACTTAGAGTTGTCATTGCGATGAAATTTACTGTATTGCTATCTTTATATTATAAAGAATCAGCAGAGTACCTCTATCAATGTTTAAATAGTATCCAACAAAACACGTTGTCTCCAGACCAGGTTGTCATTGTGTATGATGGGCCGCTCGGAAAAGAATTAGAGGATACAGTTTGTGTGTTTTTAAAATGCTTACCTATTGATGTGATCACGCTTCCTCAAAATATTGGCCTTGGTAAAGCTCTTAATCATGGCCTAAATTTTTGTAAAAATGATATTGTTTTGAGGATGGATACAGATGACATTTGCGCTCCAGACCGCTTTGAAAAGCAAATCTGCTATTTGAATAATAATCCCGAAGTGGTGCTACTAGGTGGTGCCATTAAGGAATATGACGAAAAGATGATGATTTCTCAGGGGATTAAATTTTCTGTATCTGAGCATTATGAGATAAAGCAATACTGTAAAAAGCGCAACCCATTTAACCATATGACCGTGGCATTTAGAAAAAGTGTGATTGAACAAATCGGTGGCTATCAGCACCATCTATATATGGAAGATTACAATTTATGGTTAAGGGTCATATCTGCTGGATTTCAAACGCATAATATAGATGATATTCTTGTTGATGCCCGAGCCGGGAGCAATATGATTCTCCGTCGTAAGGGCATGAACTATATTAAAAGTGAACTACAGTTAGCTAAGTTAAAGTATGATTTAAATATAGATGACTTTGTTGGAGCGATAAGTTGCGCTGCTATAAGAATTTTACCTAGGTTACTTCCTCTATCACTTCTGGAATTTGTCTACAAAAGACTCAGAAAATAATACTTACATTTAATGTCATTAATTACTCATAGTGTGCCCTTAGATAACGGTAGCACTATTTAAAAAGTTTCCTCTGAGTTAACATCTAAGCCACATTTCAAGCCGCGCACTTGCAGCGGTGACCACACCTGACAGGAGTATGTAATGTCCAAGCAACAAATCGGCGTCGTTGGTATGGCAGTGATGGGGCGCAACCTGGCGCTGAACATCGAAAGCCGTGGCTATACCGTTTCCGTGTTCAACCGCTCTGGCGACAAGACTGAAGAAGTCATCGCTGAGAACCCGGGCAAGAAGCTGGTTCCTTACTATACCGTGCAAGAGTTTGTCGAATCTCTCGAAACTCCACGTCGTATCCTGTTAATGGTTAAGGCCGGTGAGGCCACGGACAAAACCATTGAGTCCCTGAAACCTTACCTTGATAAAGGTGACATTCTGATTGACGGTGGTAACACCTTCTTCCTGGATACTATTCGCCGTAACCGTGAGCTGTCTGCTGAAGGCTTTAACTTCATCGGGACCGGTGTTTCCGGTGGTGAAGAGGGCGCGCTCAAAGGCCCATCTATTATGCCTGGTGGCCAGAAAGAGGCTTATGAACTGGTTGCGCCAATTCTTAAGCAAATCGCAGCTGTTGCTGAAGACGGTGAGCCTTGTGTAGCCTATATCGGTGCTGATGGTGCTGGTCACTATGTGAAGATGGTTCACAACGGCATCGAATATGGCGATATGCAGTTGATTGCAGAAGCGTACTCACTGCTGAAGGGAGGCCTGGACCTGTCCAATGAAGAGCTGGCAGCAACCTTTACCGAATGGAATAAAGGCGAGCTGAGCAGCTACCTTATTGACATCACGAAAGATATCTTCACTAAAAAAGATGAAGAAGGTAAATACCTTGTTGACGTGATCCTCGATGAAGCAGCCAACAAAGGTACCGGTAAGTGGACCAGCCAAAGTTCACTAGATCTGGGCGAACCGCTGTCTCTGATCACTGAATCTGTGTTCGCGCGTTATATCTCTTCTTTGAAGGAGCAGCGTGTCGCCGCTTCTAAAGTTCTGAGTGGTCCACAGGCTAAGCCATTTGCTGGCGACAAAACTGAGTTCGCTGAGAAAGTTCGTCGTGCATTGTATCTGGGCAAAATCGTTTCTTACGCTCAGGGCTTCTCTCAGTTGCGTGCCGCTTCTGAAGAAAACAACTGGGATCTGAACTACGGTGAAATTGCGAAGATTTTCCGTGCAGGTTGCATCATCCGTGCCCAGTTCCTGCAAAAGATTACCGATGCCTATGCTGAGAACCCTGCTATCGCAAACTTGCTGTTGGCTCCATACTTCAAGGAAATTGCTGATGAGTATCAGCAGGCACTGCGTGACGTCGTGTCCTACGCAGTACAAAACGGTATTCCTACGCCAACCTTCTCTGCCGCGATCTCTTACTACGATAGCTATCGTTCAGCAGTTCTGCCTGCCAACCTGATTCAGGCGCAGCGTGACTACTTTGGTGCGCATACTTACAAGCGTACCGATAAAGAAGGTGTATTCCATACCGAGTGGATGGAAAAATAATTCCTTTCAATAAGTTATAAACCAATATTAAACCAGTGAGGATACCTCTTCACTGGTTTTTTTTTTCTGTCTGGAAGTATAATTTTGTTTTACGCTTTTACTGTTGTAGTCGTAGCGGTTGTTCAACAAGATTCATACTCTTTGGGGCCTTATGAAAATCATTGTAACGGGCGGGGCAGGTTTTATCGGTTCTGCAGTAGTTCGCCACATTATTAACGCAACCACTGATGAAGTTTTAGTCATTGATAAATTGACCTACGCCGGAAACATGGAATCCCTGGCTCCCGTTGCCGATAATGTTCGTTACTCATTTCGCCAGATAGATATCTGTGACCGTAACGCACTAGATGCAGCGTTTAGTGAATTTCAACCTGATGCCGTGATGCATCTTGCGGCAGAAAGCCATGTTGACCGTTCGATTGACGGACCTGCCGCATTTATTGAAACCAATATTGTGGGTACTTATGTACTGCTGGAAGCAACGCGACTTTACTGGAACCAGTTGAATTCATCGGTAAAAGAAGCATTTCGGTTCCACCATATTTCCACTGATGAGGTATTTGGCGATCTGCATGATGCTGAGTCATTGTTCACTGAAGCCACACCATATGCACCGAGCAGCCCATATTCAGCATCTAAAGCGTCGAGCGACCATCTTGTACGCGCATGGTTGCGAACCTATGGCTTGCCAGTCATTGTCACCAATTGTTCCAATAACTATGGGCCTTACCATTTCCCTGAGAAACTGATTCCTCTGGTTATACTTAATGCGCTTGAGGGTAAACCATTACCGGTTTACGGAAATGGTTACCAGATTCGTGACTGGCTCTACGTAGAAGATCATGCCCGTGCGCTTTATAAAGTTGTGACTGAAGGGAAGCCCGGTGAAACGTATAACATTGGTGGTCATAACGAGCGCAAGAATATTGATGTTGTAACAACTATCTGTCGCTTGCTTGATGAGATTGTCACTGTCAAACCGGGTAATATTAGCCAATTTGAAGAGTTGATTACCTACGTTACCGACCGTCCTGGGCATGATTTACGCTATGCTATTGATGCCTCAAAAATCGAGCGGGAACTTGGCTGGATACCTGCGGAAACGTTTGATAGTGGAATCCGGAAAACTGTTGAATGGTATCTGGCAAATGAATCCTGGTGGCAGCGCGTCAAAGATGGTTCATACGCCGGTGAACGTCTGGGTCTGAATAGTTAAACAAGAAGAAAAGGATTATGACATGAAGGGGATTGTTCTGGCAGGTGGATCGGGCACACGGTTGTATCCGATCACGCGAGGTGTTTCGAAGCAGCTACTGCCAATTTATGATAAACCAATGATTTATTACCCGATCTCAGTGCTGATGCTGGCGGGTATTCGCGACATTTTGCTTATCACAACTCTTGAAGATCTCCCCTCTTTCCAGCGTCTTCTGGGTGATGGTCACCATCTTGGCATAAATCTTAGCTACGAAATTCAGGCGCATCCGGATGGACTGGCGCAGGCGTTTATCATCGGGGAGGAATTCATCAATGGTGAGAGTTGTTCCTTGGTTCTTGGGGATAACATCTTCTTTGGTCAGGGTTTTGGTAGTAAGTTAGAAATGGTTGCGGCCCGTCAGAGTGGAGCGACAGTCTTTGGTTATCAGGTCATGTCTCCGCAGCGTTTTGGTGTCGTCGAATTTGATGAAAATTATCGGGCATTATCTATTGAAGAAAAACCTGAACAACCCAAATCCAATTGGGCTGTTACCGGGCTCTATTTTTACGATAATAAAGTCGTTGATTTGGCAAAACAGGTTAAGCCCTCAGAAAGAAATGAGCTCGAAATCACTAGTATTAACCAGATGTATCTTGAGATGGGTGAACTGACCGTTGAACTTCTTGGTCGTGGTTTTGCCTGGCTTGATACAGGAACACACGATAGTCTGATTGAAGCTTCGCAATTTGTGCATACCATAGAAAAAAGACAGGGATTCAAAGTTGCATGCCTTGAAGAGATTGCTTATCGAAAAGGGTGGCTGACACCTGAGCAAGTACTTGATAATGCAAAATCCATGGATAAAACTTCGTATGGCCAATATCTGATGCAGCTGGTTGGAAAGTGAATTTATTGAAAGAAGATATTAGTCAGTGAGAATGTTCTCATTAAGGCAGACCCAGATTTTAGGGTCTGCAATATATTGGTTGTTAATTACTCACTCCTCAGGTTTTGTAATACAAGCTAATTTATTTTTAGTCGATGTTTTCAGTTTTATCTGACAAAAAATTTCATTTCCCCTCAGGTATTTTTCCTTTTATCCGATTATACTACCCTAGGTGTAGGTCCTCGCATTATGTGAACTAATTCTATTAGGGTAATCATGAATCAAGATAATAATAATATGGTGAAAAACCACACTGACAACACAGAATCTATTGATTTAATTGATGTTATTGTGCAGTTGTGGAAAGGTAAAGTAACAATCATTGCTTGTACCGTTTTTGCTATCATTCTTGCAGTAATCTATCTTTTGGTCGCCAAAGAAAAATGGACTTCCACAGCGATTATAACTCAGCCAGATGCAGCTCAAGTTGCAACCTATAATAATGCGTTAAACGTTATTTATGGTAGCTCAGCACCCAATATTAATGATCTCCAATACCGGGTTGTGGCTCGTTTAAGCTCTTCATTGTCTGCTCTTTCAGAAACACTGGACAACCAGGAAGAACGAGAAAAACTCACCGTAGAACCCTCAGTTAAAGGTCAGACCTTACCGCTGAAGATTAGCTATGTAGATGATACCCCTAAGAATGCTCAAGCAAAAGTCGCTAAGTATATTCAACAGGTTGATGAGGAAATCGGTGAAGAGTTGGCTGTCGACCTGACTGATAATATTAAACTGCAAATCTCAACCCTTGAAGACTCCTTGAAGACTCTGGAATCAGTTGCTCAAGAGCAAAAAGAGCTACGTATTAAGCAAATTAGTGAGGCACTGAAGTTTGCCAATGAGGCAAAAGTTGCGACGCCGCAGTTGCAACAGTCTTCTGATGTCACCCAGGACACCCTGGTTTTATTGGGTAGCGAAGCGTTATCCTCAATGATTAAAAATGAGTCGACACGTCCGTTAGTCTTTTCTGGCGCCTATTATCAAACTAAGCAAAACTTGCTTGATATTCAGGCACTAAAAATCAATCCTAAAACTATTCATGCGTATCGCTATGTAATGAAACCGACGTTACCGATTCGTAAAGATGGCCCCAAACGTGGTTTAACGCTGATCCTGGCAACATTACTAGGTGGGATGATTGGTGCTGGTGTGGTGTTAGGACGTAATGCGCTGCGTAATTATAAGACTAATGCATAAGAGTCTGTAATCTATTTAAAAGGCCGCTAAAGCGGCCTTTTTCACATCTAAGATTTCACTTAACTTTCACTAAACTTCCGTGCAACCTATTTATGCCTTTCCCGCAAATTCTCAATCACAGCACTCAAATCTAACTCTTGATCCTGTAACAGCACCAGCAAGTGATAGAGCAAATCAGACGCTTCGTTCTTTAGCTCGAAACGGTCATTCACCGTTGCAGCCAGCGCAGTCTCCACACCTTCTTCACCCACTTTCTGCGCAATGCGCTTGGTTCCGCTCGCATACAACTTTGCGGTATACGAACTTGCCGGGTCAGCGCTCTTACGTGAGGCCAGCAGTTGTTCAAGTTGATACAAGAAGTGCCAGTCGTGATGGGTTTCACCGAAGCAGCTCGAAGTACCGAGGTGGCAGGTTGGGCCAATCGGGTTGGCCAGAACCAGCAGCGTGTCGTTATCGCAATCTGAGGCGATGCTTACCACATTGAGGAAATTGCCGGAGGTTTCACCTTTGGTCCACAAACGCTGTTTGGTGCGCGAGAAGAACGTTACTTTCCCACTTTGTTCAGTTTGCGCCAACGCTTCAGGGTTCATGTACCCCAGCATCAACACTTCACCGGAAACGGCATGTTGGACGATGACCGGCATCAGGCCATCGGTTTTTTCCCAGTCCAGCTTTTCTCTTTGTTCTTGTGTTAACACACTCTTATCTCCACGCCTTGCTGAGCCAGATACAGTTTCAGCTCACCAATATTAATAATTTGCTTATGGAATACTGATGCTGCCAGCGCGCCGTCGACATCCGTATCACGAAATGCTTCGAGAAAGTGTTCCATGGTTCCCGCACCACCTGAGGCAATCAGCGGTACGCGGCAAACTTCACGCACTTTCTTTAATTGCTCCAGATCATAGCCGTTACGCACACCATCCTGGTTCATCATATTCAGGACGATTTCCCCGGCACCGCGCTTTTGTACTTCTTTCACCCAGTCCACGGTTTCCCATGTGGTGACGCGTGTGCGGCTTTCATCGCCGGTATATTGGTTGACGTGATATTTACCCGTATCGCTATCAAACCAGGTATCAATTCCCACTACAATACACTGCACGCCAAAGCGGTCAGCCAGGCGAGTAATCAGCTCAGGGTCAGCCAGGGCAGGGGAGTTGATAGAAATTTTATCGGCGCCAAAAGAGAGGATTTGTGCGGCATCTTCAATCGACTTTATGCCACCCGCCACGCAGAAAGGAATATCAATAACTTCGGCAACGCGCGACACCCAGCTTTTGTCCACCACGCGGCCATCGCTGGAGGCGGTGATATCATAAAACACCAGTTCGTCCGCGCCTTCTGCGGCGTAACGTTGCGCGAGAGGCACGATGTCGCCGATGATTTCATGGTTGCGGAACTGCACACCTTTCACTACTTGCCCATCGCGAACGTCCAGGCAAGGAATTATCCGTTTTGCCAGCATGAAATCGCCTCCGTTACGTTGAATTTCCCTTCCAGCAGTGCGCGACCGACTATCACACCCTGTACGCCAGTGCCACGTAATGCAGCAATATCGTCTATGCCACCAATGCCGCCGGAAGACTGGAACGCCACTTGCGGGAATCGTGCGCAAACTTCTTCATACAGCGAAACGTTCGAGCCTGCCAGCGTGCCATCGCGGGAAATATCGGTACACAGTACGTGCTTGAGCCCGACAGGGAGATAGGTTTCTACCAGTGCTTCCAGCGTTACACCGGAATTCTCTTGCCAACCACTTACCGCAACGTGTTTGTTGCCTTGTTCGTCGATGCGCACGTCCAGGGCTAACACCAGGGCATCTGCGCCAAAGCGGGTAAACCAGGTTTTTACGACTTCTGGCGATTTTACTGCGGTGGAGCCCACGACGACACGTGCCACACCGGCTTCAAGCAATGCCGCAACATCTTCTTCAGTGCGCACGCCACCGCCAACTTGCACCGGAACGTTCACGCCAGCAACCAGTGCTTTGATCAGCGAGATTTGGCGTTTTGCCGGATCTTTCGCGCCGGTTAAATCCACAAGGTGCAGCACCTGCGCACCTTGCGTTTCATAATCTTGCAGACGTGGGAGCGGGTCATTGCCGTAATCGCGTTGTTGGCCGTAATCCCCCTGGTGGAGGCGCACCACTGTGCCATCAATTAAATCGAGAGCCGGAATAATCATGGTGCTTACATCTCCAGGAAGTTTTTCAGTAATTTTGCGCCGGCTGCACCCGAACGTTCCGGGTGGAACTGCACGCCAAAGAAGTTATCTTTTTGCACGGCAGCGGTGAACGCTTCGCCGTAGCTGGCCTGCGCAATGGTATTCGTGCATACCGGCATCGCGTAGCTGTGCACAAAATAAAAATAATCGCCATCGTCGATACCACGGAACAAGCGGTCACCGGCTTTTGGATAGACGCGGTTCCAGCCCATATGTGGCAAAGGCAAACCGTGGTCAACCATTTTCAACACCGGTTGTTCAATGATGCCGAGCATCTCAATGCCATTGCTTTCGTCGCTGCGTGAAGCTAAAAGTTGCATGCCGAGGCAAATCCCTAATACCGGTTGGGTACAGGCTTTAATTAGCTCGACCAGTTCACGCTCGCGGATTTGGTTCATTGCCGCCTGTGCGGTGCCCACGCCGGGCAAAAAGAGTTTATCGGCGTGTAATACGACGTCCGGATTACGGCTCACCACAGGCTCATAGCCGTGGCGCTGAATGGCCGATTTTACCGAGTGCAAGTTAGCGCAACCGGTATCAAGGATTACCACGTCCATTACAACACTCCTTTTGAGGAGGGCAGCGTATCACCTTCAACCCGAATCGCCTGGCGGAGTGTACGGCCAAAGACTTTAAACAGGCTTTCGACACGGTGATGGTCGTTTTTGCCTTTGGTTTTCAGGTGCAACGTCACGCCCATGGTGTAAGAGAGCGAACGGAAGAAGTGTTCGACCATCTCGGTACTCAAATCGCCCACGCGCTGGAAGTTGAATTCAGCTTTGTATTCAAGGTGCGGGCGGCCAGAAATATCCAGTGCGCAACGGGCCAGACATTCGTCCATCGGCAAGGTAAAGCCGAAGCGGGTAATACCGCGTTTATCACCCAGCGCGATTTTCAGCGCTTCGCCAAGTGCCAGGCCTGTGTCTTCTACGGTGTGGTGATCGTCGATGTAAAGGTCACCCTTCACATTAATGTCCATGCGGAAGCCGCCGTGGGTCGAAATCTGGTCCAGCATGTGATCAAAGAAACCGACGCCTGTGTGAATTTTGCTGCCGCCTTCGCGGTCGAGCCACACTTTCACGTCAATTTGCGTCTCTTTGGTTACACGTTCAACGTGAGCGTAACGGTCACGCCTGGTGAGTTGTTCACTGATCATCGGCCAGTTCAGCGTTTCACCGTGGTAGCGCAACCCCTGAATCCCCATGTTTTCGGCCAGCTCAATGTCGGTGGCGCGGTCGCCAATCACATAGCTGTTTGTCCTATCCAGCACACCCTCTTCCAGGTAACCCTTTACCATCGCAATTTTAGGTTTACGGCAATCACAATTATCTGCCGGTAAATGCGGGCAAATCAGCATATCGTCAAAATTCACACCCTGAGAGGTAAACACTTGCATCATCAGGTTGTGTGGGCCATCGAAATCCGCTTGCGGGAAACTGTCAGTCCCCAAACCGTCCTGATTGGTGATCATCACCAGTTTGTAGCCCGCTTTTTGCAATTGCAGCAGGGCAGGGATCACCGCAGGTTCAAAGGCCAGTTTATCCAGGCGATCCACCTGGAAATCTGAAGGGGGTTCGGAAATTAAAGTGCCGTCACGGTCGATAAAAAGAATTTTCTGGCTCACACGCTCTCCGTGGCCGCAAGGCCGGGTTGTTCACGTAACGCAGCTATGGTGCGCTCGCACTCTGTACGGGTGCCGACGCTGATACGCAGGCAGCCGCTTAATGAGGGTTGTTTGTTTTGGTCACGTAAGATAATGCCCTGATCCCACAACGATTTAAAGACAGCACTTGAGGAGGTGATTCGCACCAGAACATAGTTGGTTTCAGCGTCGAAAACGTGCTCAACACAGTCAACATCCTGCAACGCACTGACCAGATATTGGCGATTGACCAGTATTTGCGCCACACGCTCACGCATCGCATTAATTCCCTGCGGGCTTAATGCCTGGGCAGCAATATCGGCAACTGGCGTGGAAAGTGGATAAGGGGCGATGACCTTCATCAGCAAATTAATCACATCTTCATTTGCCAGCGTGAAACCGCAGCGCAGACCGGCCAGCGCAAAAGCTTTAGAAAGCGTGCGCAGCACCACAAGGTGCGGATATTCGCTCAGCCAGCCAGCCAGGGTCGCCTGTGGGCAAAACTCGATATAGGCTTCATCCGCCACAACCAGCGCTTTGCCGCGTGCCATTTCAAGCAGCACACGTAAATCCTGAGGATTAATTAATTGGCCGGTTGGGTTGTTCGGGCTGCAAACATAAATCACTTTTACGCCATTAAGATTTTCCGCAATGGCGGGTAAATCGAGCTGCCAGTCGGCAAGTGTCGGCACGGTGCGACATTCCACGCCAATGGTTTCAGCGCTCACACTGTACATGCCGTATGTCGGCGGGCAGTAAAGCACGGCATCTTTGCCAGGTTCACAGAAGGCACGAATCAACAGTTCGATGCCTTCATCCGCGCCACGGCTGACTAATACCTGCTCAGGCTTAACACCTGCATATTCTGCATAGCGCTGAATGACCAGTTTGGGCTGGCATTCTGGATAGCGGTTCAGCGTCTGTTGCGTCAGTTCAAATTCAACCGCAGTCGGGTATTCGTTGGCGTTCAACCACACGTCGCCATTACCGCCCAGACGGCGAGCCGACTGGTAAGGGGTCAGGGCGCGAACGTTCTCACGGGCTAACTCTTCAATGCTCATTACATCTCCTTCTCTTTATTGCAGGCAAGGGCAGCAACGCGCAGGGTAACGGCGTTTTTGTGGGCATCCAGCAACTCAGCGGCAGCCAGAGTTTCAATCGTTTTAGCCAGACTGGCGAAACCTTGCGGCGATAATTCCTGAACCGTCATGCGTTTCTGGAAATCGGCCAGCCCCAGGCTTGAACAGGTCGAGGTGTAACCATAAGTCGGCAGCACGTGGTTAGTACCTGAAGCGTAATCACCTGCCGATTCCGGTGACCAGTCACCGAGGAATACCGAGCCGGCGCTGGTAATGCTGTCCACCCACTCACGGGCGTTACGCGTCTGAATAATCAGGTGCTCTGGACCATACTGGTTAGAAATTTCAATGCATTGCTCAAGGTCACGAGCCACAATCAGGCGGCTGCTTTCCAGGGCTTTACGGGCGGTTTCGGCACGCGGCAAAGCGGCAAGCTGGCGCTCAACGGCTTCGGCGACGGCCTGCGCCATATTGCTGTCTGGCGTGAGTAAAATCACCTGTGAGTCCGGGCCGTGTTCGGCCTGCGAAAGTAAGTCGGAAGCGACAAAATCTGGTGTTGCACCGCTATCGGCAATCACTAACACTTCCGATGGCCCCGCTGGCATGTCGATGGCCGCACCATCAAGACGCTGGCTGACCTGGCGTTTGGCTTCGGTCACAAAAGCGTTGCCAGGGCCAAAGATTTTATCCACTTTCGGAATGCTTTCGCAGCCCAGCGCCAGTGCAGCAATCGCCTGCGCACCGCCCACCTGGAACACTTCCTGCACGCCGCAAAGCTGTGCGGCATACAGAATTTCATCCGCAATCGGTGGTGGTGAGCACAGCACCACTTTTTTGCAGCCTGCAATTCTTGCTGGTGTGGCAAGCATCAATACGGTTGAAAACAGCGGCGCTGAACCACCTGGAATATACAGGCCGACAGACGCAACGGGGCGAGTGACTTGTTGGCAGCGCACGCCCGGCATCGTTTCGATATCCACGGTTGCCAGCTGTTGGGCGACGTGGAATTTCTCAATATTTGCCACCGCGACGGCCATTGCGTCTTTAATCTCGCTCCCCAAACGCCCCACGGCGGCAGCAATTTCACCTTCGCTGACTTTGAGTTGCGCAACATCCGTTTTATCGAATTTTGCGCTGTATTCGCGCAATGCCGCATCGCCGTTAGCTTTCACATTATTGATAATATCTGCGACTGTGCGGGTAATGCTTTCCGAGGCCGAAATCGCCGGGCGTGTCAGCAACGACTTTTGTGCTGCTGCATCGCATTCATTCCAGTTAATCAACGTATTGAAGTTTGCCATGGTGTTACTCCATCATCTTCTCAATTGGCAACACCAGAATGGAACTGGCACCCAGCGCTTTCAGTTTTTCCATGGTTTCCCAGAACAGGGTTTCGCTACTGACCATGTGCATCGCAACGCGCTGCTGATCGCCTGCCAGCGGCAGAATCGTTGGGCGCTCAGCACCCGGCAGCAGGGAAATAATCTCGTCCAGACGCTCACTTGGTGCATGCAGCATGATGTATTTAGATTCACGCGCCTGAATCACGCCCTGAATACGGGTCATCAGTTTGTCGATCAGTTGCTGTTTAGCGGCGGGCATTTCACCGTCACGCTGAATCAAACAGGCTTTGGAGCGGTAAATTACTTCCACTTCACGCAGGCCGTTGGCTTCAAGCGTTGCACCCGTAGAAACCAGGTCACAAATGGCATCGGCCAGGCCAGCACGCGGGGCAACTTCAACGGAACCGTTCAATAAACAGGATTTAAATTGCACACCTTTGCCATCAAGGTAGCGCTTTAACAGGTGCGGGTAAGAGGTCGCGATACGTTTGTTATTGAGGCTCGCAGGGCCATCCCAAGGGTCATCAACGGAAACCGCCAGTGAAAAACGACAGCCACCGAAATCAAGGCGGCGCAACGTGAAGTAACGTGGGTCTTCACCCTGAGCACGGCGAGTCAGCAACTCTTCTTCCAACACGTTTTCGCCAATAATGCCCAGATCCACCACACCGTCCATAATCAGCCCAGGAATATCGTCATCACGAACACGCAAAATGTCGATGGGCATATTTTCTGCCAGCGCAATCAGACGCTGAGTGTGCAGGTTGATTTTTATGCCACATCGAGCGAGCAATTCGCGTGAGTCATCGCTTAAACGGCCTGATTTCTGAATAGCTATGCGTAAACGGTTGTTGTCTAACATGTGCAATCTCTCCTGATAAATTCTTGTCTGACGTCCAAAAAAAAGCCCCCGGAAGAAATCTTCCGGGGGCCTATTGACACGTTCATGCACCATTGGAAGATTTTTTCGTCTCCCAGCACACATCGCCTGAAAGACTAGTCAGGATGATGGTGATGATGGTGAGTAGTCATTTGAACGCGTGTCATAAAATTCTCGTATGAATGTTTATTCATGATGTGCGTTTAACGTAAACCAGATTCGCCATTCAGTGCAAGAGCTTTTTAGCTTCTCAATTAATATTCTGTTTAGCGCCACTGATTGTCAGTTGTCATAACGTGGCGTAGCCTTATTACAGGGGTAAAAAGTACAGCAGAGAGATATGCTGAAATCCAGGAGAGAAGGCATGAAAAAGGTTGCGATTGTCGGGTTAGGGTGGCTGGGAATGCCGCTTGCGATGTCTTTATCAGCGCGTGGCTGGCAAGTGACGGGCAGCAAAACCACCCTCGATGGTGTAGAAGCTGCGCGGATGAGTGGAATCGACAGTTATCAATTGCAGCTGACACCAGAACTGATTTGCGACAGTGATGATCTCGATGCCCTGCTCGATGTGGATGTGCTGGTGATGACTCTGCCCGCTCGCCGAACGGGTGAAGGCGATGATTTTTACCTGCAAGCCGTGCAGGAAATTGTTGATAGCGCGTTAGCGCACAGCATTCCACGCATCATTTTTGCCAGCTCCACTTCGGTATATGGCGAACGAGAAGGGATCGTGAAAGAAACCTCGTCACTTGAGCCGGTGACCGCCAGTGGCCGGGTACTTAAAGAACTGGAAACCTGGTTGCATGATTTACCTGGGACCTCAGTCGATATTCTGCGCCTGGCGGGGTTAGTCGGGCCGGAACGCCATCCAGGACGTTTTTTAGCGGGAAAAACCGATGTGGCGAATGGTGCTCATGGCGTCAATTTGGTACATCTGGAAGATGTTATTTCAGCAATTACACTGTTGTTACAGGCTCCAAAAGGCGGCCACATCTATAATTTATGTGCGCCAGGTCACCCATCACGTTCCGAGTTCTATTCTTTAATGGCGCGTCAGATGAATCTCGAGGCACCAAAATTCCGAGCTGAAGCGCAAAAGGGCCACGGTAAGCTGGTGGATGGCAACCGTATCTGCAACGAACTTGGGTTTGAATATCAGTATCCAAACCCGCTGGTGATGCCCATGCAGTAACCGCTGTGGGGCATGACTCGTGACTGTCAGGAACGAGTATGAAACCACTGCTGGATGTGTTGATAATTCTCGATACCCTCGATAAAGAAGGGAGCTTTGCTGCGGCGGCAACAAAGCTCTTTAAAACGCCTTCCGCGCTCAGTTACACCGTTCAAAAACTCGAGAACGATCTCAATATCCAGATTCTTGACCGCTCAGGTCATCGTGCACGATTTACGCGAACCGGCCAGCTTCTGTTGGAAAAAGGCCGCGAAGTGCTGCATACGGTGCGTGAACTTGAACAGCAAGCTATCAAATTGCATCAGGGGTGGGAGAACGAACTGGTGATCGGCGTGGACGATTCGTTTCCGTTTTCACTGCTGACTCCCCTCATTGAAGCGTTCTATAAAAATTACAGTGTGACGCGGCTGAAATTCATCAACGGTGTGCTGGGGGGCTCATGGGAAGCGCTCACCGAAGGGCGTGCCGATATTATCGTCGGAGCAATGAGCGATCCCCCGTCAATCAGCGGTTTCGGTTTTACCTTGCTCGGCCAACTCGAAAGCATATTTGTCGTTGCTCCGCATCATCCGCTCGCGGACGCCGAAGAACCGTTGAACCGGCGCGTGATAAAGCGCAGCCGCGCAGTGATCGTCGGGGATACTTCGCGCCTTGAGCCGTCCCGTTCGATGCATTTACTCGAAGATCAAGAGGCCATCACCGTCTTTGATTTCAAAACCAAACTCGAATTGCAGATAAGCGGGATTGGCTGCGGTTATGTTCCCCGTTACATGGCGCAGCGTTTTATCGAAAGCGGGGTTTTAATCGAAAAACAAGTGATTTCCCATGTGCCCTTTGTCCCGGTGTGGATTGGCTGGAACGAGCAAACCGCAGGGCTTGCCAGCGAGTGGTGGCGCGAGCAAATCGTCACAAATCCTGCAATCGCCGGGGTGTATGGAACCTTGTAAAAATAATACCAATGGGTGAGTGGCGAAGCCTGCACCTCACATCTATGGTTAATAATGGGTCTGTATCTCTGTATCTTTTTAAAATGTCTTCGCGTTTAAATTCTCTCCTCTGCCTTGTTTTGCAGAGGTTTTTTGTGCGCAAGGAGTCTGTATGAAGCAAACCAATCAGCAATGGCAGTCACGGCGTGAGCAAGCAGTTCCGCATGGAGTCGGCAATGCGTTGCCGGTCTACGTTGAAAGAGCGAGAAATGCAGAAATTTGGGACGTGGAAGGCAAACGCTATATTGATTTTGCTTCTGGTATTGCAGTGCTGAATACCGGGCATAACCATCCAGCAGTCATTGACGCCGTGCGTCAACAGCTTGAACAATTTACCCATCCTTGTTTCCAGGTCACGCCTTACGGCAATTATATTGAACTTGCCGAACGGCTGAATGCACTGGTGCCGATAAGCGCACCTTGCCAAACCTTGTTGCTGACAACGGGGGCAGAGGCGGTGGAAAATGCCATTAAAGTGGCGCGTATTGCGACTGGGCGTTCGGCGATTATCGCATTTCGTGGCGCGTTCCATGGGCGCACACTGCTGGGCATGGCGTTAACGGGCAAAGTTCAACCGTATAAAAAAGGTTATGGGCCGTTCCCTGCTGGAATTTATCACGCACCTTATCCTGCCGCGTATCTTGGTGTGAGTGATACTCAGGCACTGGCGTCACTGGCAGGTATTTTTGCCGCTGATGTCTCACCCGATGAAGTCGCCGCCATTATTATTGAGCCGGTGCAAGGGGAAGGGGGCTTCTACGCCGCATCGCCTTCCTTTATGAAACAACTGCGTGCGCTGTGTGATAAACACGGCATCGTATTGATTGCCGATGAAATTCAAAGTGGCTTTTGCCGTACTGGTAAAACCTTTGCCATTGAACACAGTGGCGTGGAGCCGGATCTCGTCACCATGGCGAAAAGCCTGGCGGGTGGCTTCCCATTGTCTGCGTTAGTCGGTAAGAAATCGCTGTTTGATAAAGCGATGCCGGGTGGATTGGGTGGCACGTATGCAGGTTCGCCCGTGGCGATTGCAGCGGCGCTGGCCGTCACTGAGATCATAGAAAAGGAAGAGCTTAATACGCGTGCACAAGAAATTGGTGAGCTAATCACCCGTCGTTTACAGGAGATGGCAGAGCAATTTGACTGCATCGGCGATGTGCGTGGATACGGAGCAATGATTGCGATGGAACTGGTCGAAGAGCGTGACAGCCATCGCCCGAATAAAGAATTAACTCAGGCACTTGTTAAAGAAGCAGGCCAGCAGGGATTGGTTTTATTGTCCTGTGGCGTGCGTGCTAATGTGATTCGTTTTCTCGTCCCATTAACAGCTGGAAAAGAAATTGTTAATGAGGGTCTTAACATCTTGTCTTCTTGCCTCGAATTAGTGCAAAATACGCGCCTCGCTAAATGAGAACAAAAGCCGACGTTAAACGCGTCGGTTATTTTTTTGCATTAAGTTCAAGTAGTTAAACTGGCGTTCGCCAAAAAAACAAGAGGCCGGGCTTCGTACCGGATAGATATTAGCTTTTAAAAAACGACAGTCGTGTCGCCGAGGAAATTCAGATGGGGCAGCTTTTTGCTTTTGCACAGGTATTCACCGTTTGGGGGAATAACCATGTCGCTTAACGTCACCACAGGTGCAAAATCTCGTGTTGAACTCCGTAAGAGCCTTACGCTCATGCCGGTAGTTATGATAGGCCTTGCTTATATGCAGCCTATGACCTTGTTCGATACATTTGGGATTGTATCTGGCCTTACCGACGGACATGTCGCTACGGCTTACGCGTTTGCCCTTGTGGCAATTTTGTTTACCGCGTTAAGTTATGGAAAGCTAGTACGCCGCTTCCCATCTGCGGGTTCCGCTTATACCTATGCTCAAAAAGCAATCCACCCCGTGGTTGGCTTTATGGTGGGCTGGTCTGCGTTGCTTGATTATTTGTTTATGCCGATGATCAACATTCTGCTGGCTAAAATCTATTTTGAAGCCTTAGTACCGTCTATTCCGTCGTGGATTTTCGTGGTGCTGCTGGTTGGCTTCATGACTATTTCCAACCTGCGCGGTATTAAAACCGTGGCAAACTTCAACAGCCTGATTGTTGTGTTGCAGATGGTGGTGATGGTTGTGATTACCGGTCTGGTGATTTACGGCGTCGCCCACGGTGAAGGTGCCGGCACGTTAACCAGTACGCGGCCATTCTGGTCTGAGAACGCCAATGTGGTGCCGATGATTACGGGTGCGACCATATTATGCTTCTCGTTCCTCGGATTTGACGGCATTAGCTCGCTGTCCGAAGAAACCAAAGATGCAGGGCGTGTTATCCCGAAAGCGATTTTCCTGACTGCCCTGATTGGCGGCGTGATGTTCGTTGTGGTGTCCTACTTCCTGCAACTGTACTTCCCGGATATTTCTCGCTTCCAGGATCCGGATGCATCACAGCCAGAAATCATGCTGTTCGTGGCAGGCAAAGCCTTCCAGTTCGGTATCCTGATTTTCTCCTGTGTTACTGTTCTGGCTTCTGGTATGGCGGCACACGCGGGCGTTTCTCGCCTGATGTATGTGATGGGGCGTGATGGTGTGTTCCCGGAGCGTTTCTTCGGCTACATTCATCCGCAATGGCGTACTCCTGCGCTGAACGTGGTTCTGGTTGGCATCATTGCGCTGTTCGCCGTGAAGTTTGACCTGGTTACCGCTACGGCACTGATCAACTTTGGTGCGCTGGTGGCGTTCACCTTCGTGAACCTGTCGGTGATTTCCCAGTTCTGGATCCGTGAAGGCCGCAATAAGTCGATTAAAGATCACATCAACTATCTGGTGTTGCCATTGTGTGGTGCGCTGACAGTGGGTGCGCTGTGGCTTAACCTGGAAGAAAGTTCGATGATTCTGGGGCTGATTTGGGCGGCTATTGGCTTGACCTATCTGGCCTTTGTGACGCGTCGCTTCCGCAACCCAGTACCGCAATTCAACGAAGATTTAGCGTAAAGCTGAAGTCGAAAAAGGCCGCGAAAGCTAACACCGTTAGTTTAAGAACGAGATATCCGGGGCGACCACCGGGTTTGGCGTCCCTCCGGGAACCAAATCCCGGTGTTTCCCCTCATTCATTGGCTTAAGTGAATAACGAGATATCCGGGGCGACCACCGGGTGTGGCGTCTCTCCGGGAACCAAATCCCGATGTTTCCCCTCATTCATTGGCTTAAGTGAATAACGAGATATCCGGGGCGACCACCGGGTTTGGCGTCCTTCCGGGAGCCAAATCCCGGTGTTTCCCCTCATTCATTGGCTTAAGTGAATCACGAGATATCCGGGGCGACCATCGGGTTTGGCGTCCTTCCGGGAACCAAATCCCGGTGTTTCCCCTCATTCATTGGCTTAAGTGAATAACGAGATATCCGGGGCGACCACCGGGTTTGGCGTCCCTCCGGGAACCAAATCCCGATGTTTCCCCTCATTCATTGGCTTAAGTGAACGGTGTTATCGGTTAACCACGATTATTAACCCACCAAAAACTGCGCGTACTCAAACAATGCCTTAAGTAACGCGGTCTTTTCTTTATCATCTTCATGCAGGTTATACAGCGCTTCCAGTTCTTGCGCGTAGGCTTGCAACGCTTCCTGAGATAACACATCACGACGGTGCTGCAACCAGCGCTGCTGCTCGGCTTCATCCAGGGTACCTGGGAAGTTACGTGCCCGATAATTAAACAGCAATTTCTCAATACGCTTATCGGCAAAAGTAATATCCAGCGCGGGCAGATTCTGAGGATCGGTTTGCAGCACAATGCGCATGGCTGCGCGGTCAGCATCGCTGAAAAAGCCGTTGTACAGTTGCGCATCGATATTATCGGAAGGCACAAAAGGCTCTGCTTCTGCAAATATAGCAACCGCTTTTTCACGCACTACCGGGTGTTCGCGCAGCAACTTCAGGTTATCCAGACAACGCTTACGATCGATGCCTAACCGTTCCGCATCTTCCGGTCGCAACGTATTCGCCACTGCTAACACCGGGCATTTATTCAGATGCACCAGTTTGATTGGCACGGCTGCGGCATTGCCCAGTGCGGATTTCGGTGTATATAAACGTTCGCGTAACGTATCTGCGTCCAGCTCCAGCAGCGGTGAAATATCACCCGCTAAATCCACCATAATTACCGCATTTTTGTTATCCGGGTGCCAGGCAATCGGGGCAATCCAACTGGTGTTACCACGCCACGCGCCAAACATTCCCGAGACATGGACTAGCGGCTTCATCTGTGGAATATCAATCAATGTGGTGAGTTTGTGCTTGGAGCGGTGGCTGTAGAGATAGTCAAACAGGCGCGGCTGGCGAGTTTTGACCAGTTGCGCCATCGCGATGGTGGCGTAAACGTCGGACATCGCATCATGCGCGTTAGCATGTTCAATGCCGTTGGCTTTGGTCAAATGCTCGAGGCGAAAACTCGGCAGCCCTTCATCGTTCTCCGGCCAGACAATACCTTCCGGGCGCAGCGCATAACAGGCACGCATCACGTCGAGCAAATCCCAGCGCGAGTTATCGTTCTGCCAGCTCCAGCCATACGGATCATAAAAGTTTCGGTAGAAAATATTACGCGTGACTTCGTCATCGAAACGCACGTTGTTGTAACCGACGACACAGGTTTTCGGCAGCGTAAAAATAGCATGGATTCGTTTAGCAAAATCGGCTTCATTGACGCCCCGCGCCAGGGCTTGCTGCGGAGT
This sequence comes from Buttiauxella sp., assembly GCA_035271785.1. Classification (GTDB taxonomy): domain Bacteria; phylum Pseudomonadota; class Gammaproteobacteria; order Enterobacterales; family Enterobacteriaceae; genus Buttiauxella. The sequence goes on along the minus strand of DATERH010000054.1, from coordinate 9,721 downwards.
AATGCCGGTAATCATTACCGCTTCTGGCTGAGGCAAATAGTCATCCGCCGGTTTGCAGTAAAAGACTTCCGGTTCGCCAATAACGTTAAATTGAGAGTCAGTGCGGATAGCCGCGAATTGCGCCGGGCGGTCAAGGGACGGACTTTTGCCGAAAGTTTCATAATCATGAAAAAGGAAGGTCGGTTGTTGCGTTGTATTGTCCACAGTTTACTTCCGCCCTTGAGTGTTGTTTAACGTGCTGTTATTAAACTGAAATCCCACCAAAACCCTCTCCATGTACCAATCATTGTTGTCGGGTGCTGCATAAGCCAATGGTAAACCATTAACAGGCCTGCAAGAAGCCTCCGCTATAACGGAATAATGCATCGCGCTACTGAATACGAGTGTTCGCATTCATATCTTTTTGCAATTTAAATGCGAAAAAAGTGACAAACTGCAGTAAAAGAGGCGGCTGAATTTATTTTTATCGAGGGTATGTCGTTGAAGATTCGTCTGTTTGTTGTCTGTTCCTTACTGTCACTTTCTGCTCACTCCGCTTTTGCCGATGACACTTTTGTTAATACCCCATCCCCTCCACAAATTCAGGCGGGCTCTTGGGTATTGATGGATTACACCACCGGGCAAATTCTGGCGGCGGAAAATGAGCACGTACGACGCAACCCGGCGAGTCTGACCAAACTGATGACCGGTTACGTGGTTGATCGTGCGATTGATAGCGGCCGAATCTCAGCAAACGATATGGTGACCGTGGGTAAAGATGCCTGGGCAAAAGGTAATCCGGTCTTTGATGGCTCATCACTGATGTTCCTGAAAGCCGGTGACAGGCTGACGGTGCACGACTTGAGCCGTGGTCTTATTATTGACTCCGGTAATGATGCTTGTGTTGCACTGGCCGATTATGTGGCCGGCGGGCAGCCACAATTTGTAGCGATGATGAACAAATACGTGCAGCAACTCCGCTTGCGCGATACCCATTTTGAAACGGTTCATGGCCTGGATGCGCCAGGGCAGCACAGCACCGCCTATGATCTTGCCGTGCTTTCCCGCGCGATAATTCACGGTGAACCCGATTTTTATCATATGTACAGCGAACGCAGCCTCACCTGGAATGGCATCACGCAACAAAACCGTAATGGATTATTGTGGGACAAAGGGCTGAATGTGGATGGCCTGAAAACCGGACATACCGCGAGTGCGGGTTATAACCTTATCGCTTCAAGCGTTCAGGGCAAGCGCCGTTTAATTGCGGTGGTGATGGGGGCTGAAAGCTCGAAAGGGCGCGAAGACCAGGCGCGTAAATTACTGCACTGGGGCCAGGATAACTTCGATACCGTGCAGGTTCTGCATAAAGGCAGAAAAATTGGTACTGAGGCTATATGGTACGGCGATAAAAAACAGATCGAAGTCGGGACCAATCAGGACGTTTTCCTGGCTCTGCCAAAGTCTGAAGTCCCGAACATTAAAGCTAAATATGTCCTCGACAAGCAAGAGTTAGAAGCGCCAATTGCCGCCAACCAACAGGTGGGTGAAATCGAACTCTTTGATCGCGACAAGCTCATTGCGCACTGGCCGTTGGTCACACTTTCCGCTGTTAAAAAGGGTAGCACCTGGTCACGATTGGGTGATTATTTGAGCCATAAACTGTAAAACATCTTTCGAATGCACAACGGGTCGGCAGCAATGTCGGCCCGTTTTTATTGGCTGTACTATGCTCTACAACGATGCTTTACGGCGATGCTCTGGCAACGATGATTAAAGGGGCTGAATTTTTGCAAAAAGCGATCTCGCTCGTAAAGTAACCACATCACCCTGACAAAGGATTGTTTCCCTGCACTAGAGTGGTGTATGAATATACAGTGTTTTTTTTAAATCAAGTCAGGAGGTCATATGGAATTTAACGTACAGCAAGTTCATGAACGTAAAGTCGCAGGTTTTCATATGGTGGGGCCGTGGGAGAAAACGGTTCATCAAGGCTTTGAACAACTCGCTCTGTGGGTTAAAACTCACAAGATCGTCGGCGAAGAGTGGCTGGCGGTTTATTACGACAACCCCGATGTGGTGCCAGCAGAAAAATTGCGTTGCGATACCGTGGTTTCGGTGACTGAAAACTTTACCGTGCCGGATAACAGCGAAGGTGTCATCGAGACTCGCATCGAGGGTGGGCAGTATGCAGTTGCTCGTGCCCGCGTGGATGATGACGATTTTGCGAAACCATGGAACCTCTTTTTTGATAGCGTCCTCGCCAATAATAGCTACCACATGACCGGAAAACCGTGCTTCGAACACTATCTGAATGACGGTTCAGAAAGTGGCGTGTGGGAAATAGATATGTATATTCCGGTGGCAGATAAAACCTAATAGGTATAAGGGGGCGAAAGCCCCCTAACTTTGTGATGTTCAATCCAGAAAAACAGGTACAATCCCGTTTTTTCTTTCCCGGGGAACGGGTGTGCGTCCTGACAAATCACTAAGCCCATTTGAGATCCGCGTTTACCGCAATTACCGCACAGTGCATGGTATCCGTATCGCACTGGCTTTTGTTCTCACGTTTCTCATTGTTCATCTTCTCAAAGTGCCAGAAGGGACATGGCCGCTTATCACACTTGTGGTCGTGATGGGGCCAATCTCGTTTTGGGGCAACGTCGTGCCACGCGCCTTTGAGCGTATTGGGGGGACGATTTGTGGGGCGGCCATGGGGCTTGTGGCGCTGAAACTGGAACTGTTCTCGCTCCCCCTTATGTTGGTGTGGTGCGCAATTGCCATGTTTATCTGCGGATATCTGGCTCTGGGGAAACGCCCGTATCAAGCTCTGCTAATTGGCATCACCCTTGCCGTCGTAGTTGGGGCTCCGGCCGGTGACATGGAGATAGCCCTTTGGCGTAGCGGCGATGTTATCTTTGGTTCACTGCTAGCCATGCTATTTACCAGCATTTATCCCCAGCGCGCCTTTATTCACTGGCGCATACAAATGGCGAACTTTGTCACTGCCTTTGGTCGGGTTTACAACGCCGGATTTTCACCTAACTTATTAGACAGACCGCGCCTGGAAAAACACTTACAGAAAGTGCTCGGGGATGTGGTAAGAATGCGTGCACTTATTGGCCCGAGCAGCAAAGAAACACATATTCAAAAATCGATTTTCGAGGCGATTCAGACGGTTAGCCGCAATATGGTGTGTACACTGGAATTGCAGGTCAACGCGTATTGGGCTTCACGGGAAAGCCACTTCCTAATGATTAATGCGCACACTTTGCGCGAAATGCAACAAATGACACAGTGCACGCTTGCCGCTATCGCCCATGCATTGCACGATGGCAACCCGTCGACTATTTCGGCAAACAATGAAAAACTGACTGAAATCGTCAGCGAGTTGCGAGAAATGATGCAACATGGCCAAAATGGGACGCTTCAGGAAACCCCGATTCATGGCTACGTCTGGTTGAGTCTGGAACTTGCTCGTCAACTAGAATTGCTGTCGCAGTTGATCTGTCGCGCGTTACGCAAATAATTGCTGACTCAGGTGTGAATTGCTGGTTTCGATTCAGCAGCAATTGAGGTTAATATAGCGAAACAGACCAATCGCCTGTACTGTTCGGGTTGTCGCTTTGAAACACGCAGCTTGAAGTCGAACGGAGCACCCCAAAGTACGGTGGGGTAAAAGAATTGTCAGCGGCCGCCGCAACCATTAAAGTCATCTTTCGGCGGCTGTCTTAACGAATCCGAGTATGAAATTAGCAGGGGTATAAAAATGGAACCAATTAAACCATCTTTCCAGGACGTGCTTGAGTTCGTACGTCTGTTCCGTCGCAAAAACAAACTGCAGCGTGAAATCCAGGACGTAGAGAAAAAGATCCGTGATAACTCAAAACGTGTTCTGCTGCTTGATAACCTGAGCGACTACATCAAGCCGGGTATGAGCATTGAAGCTATTCAGGGCATCATCGCCAGCATGAAAACCGACTATGAAGACCGTGTTGATGACTACATCATCAAAAATGCTGAGCTGTCTAAAGAACGTCGTGAAATTTCCAAAAAACTTAAAGTGATGGGCGAAATCAAAACCGAATAATCTTACCCGTCATACTTCAAGCTGCCTCTTTGTTGGCTCTCCTCGCTCACCCCTGTCACTTACTGATGTAAGCTCCAGGGGACTTGCGGCGATGTAGACTCGATGCAACTTGAATTATTTAGCGTAAAGACTATTTATGAAACCGCCGCTATCGCGTAACACCGTTCACTTAAGCCAATGAATGAGGGGAAACACCGGGATTTGGTTCCCGGAGGGACGCCAAACCCGGTGGTCGCCCCGGATACCTCGTTCTTAAACTAACGGTGTTACCGCGCTGGCGGTTTTTTTCGCCTCGAGTTAGCGCACGCCGCCTTTAACTGCCTTCACCAGATATTGGCGTGGGTAACAGGCACTCATAGCAGAATGCTTAATCTGCCAAAGAATTTTCTGGCAATCATGTTTGCTGCTATCAAGCATCAGCCCCACTACACTCCCGCTGTGTGCGACAGTCAGCCCATATAAATCAAACTCTTCAATCAAACCTAACAGTTGGGTAAACATTGGCTTAGTTAACAGCTCTTGGCTTGCGACAGCGCTGAGCGTCGCCGCCATGCCTAATAAGCGGGTATTTTGTTGCAGGCAGCTGCGTTGCAAAAGATGCCAGGCTCTGTCCAGTTCGTCGGCGTGGCTCATTAATGCGGCCTCGCGTTTTTGGCGATGGTAATCCTCCGTCAAAAGCGTGGCATTGCTTTCCAGCAGCAGAAGTTCCAGCGCTGGTGCGGGTTCGCAGCTGGCGATAGTTTGCGCGTGGAGATGGTCAAAAAGAGTCAGTCTGCGGAACAGCGTGCTGTCTGTGGGTTCGATTTGCACGCACAACGCGGCAAGGGTGGCTTCATCTAATATTTCATCTAAATGGCGTGCTGTCGCAACGGCGGTGGCCGCAATATCTGCGGTGCTGCTCGCCATCCCTTTTCCCACCGGAACCGTGGATTCTAGTGCAATACTGAGGTTGTTAGCTAATGCGGCAGGGTAGCCAAAATACGCCACAACCCGCTCCAGTATCTGGCGCATACGTAGGCGTTCAGTCGGTAGTTTTGCACCGTCTCGTACTTCAACGGTACTAAACCAGTCTATCGGGCAGGAGACCAGCTTTTCACTGCCGCCAATCCAGCCCTGAATGAATTCCCCACAAGATGCCGGGCATCGTGCTTCAGCCATAATGTTGGCAACTTATGTTCATCGTAGAATCCCTTTTGTCTTCTTCACGCAAGGCTAAAAAAACAGTAAAATTGTCATAGCACAACATAGAATGTCATATGGCTTTTACACTGTGTTCGCATTTATGTATTCACGTGGGTGATAATTGTTTTGTCATTCAGTTAACTGGTGAACCATTATCACCAAAGCCTAAATAATTCGACAACTGACTCGTTTATGCCACATAAATACCCAAAATAATTCGAGTTGCAGGAAGGCGGCAACGCAGTGAATCCTCGGGAGCTTACTAAAGTAAGTGACCGGGGTGAGCGAAGACTGCCAACGCCCCTGCGGCTCTAAGTATGAAGGGTATTGTGGCTGGGAAGGGGGTGAAACTCCCCCGCAGCCCCCGCTGCTGTGATGCTGACGAACCCGCGTAACCACTGATCTATTGATTGGGAAGGGTGGGTAAGAATGACGCTAAGCCAGAAGACCGACTTGTCAGTTATACCCGTCCTACTTCCCATTTGCCGGTGTGTTGGCTGCACCTCGAATCATGTTGGGTAGGACCCTAAACAACGCCTTCGGTGGGAAGTCAGTTGTCATCAGATGCCTGCAGCCCCAGGTTGCGCGTACATGCTGACATCCGCACTTTGCCGAAACAGTCATAAGGCAACCATGGTAGCGGCAGCAAAACACGCATTCGTCATTGCAGGCACACGTAGCGGTTGCGTTAAAACCACCTTCACGCTCAGGTTGTTCCGCACATTCATGCAATGTGGTGTTCGCGTCCCACCTTTCAAAATCACTCCTCTCCCTGTGCATTTTGCCCTACGCCCTGGTTTGCTCAACCCGTGGTTATCTTTTGCGAGGAACGCTCTATGACATTGTTTGCCTGGGGTGTGGCCTGGTTATTGGATTACTGGCTCGGCGACCCGCCGCACTGGCCGCATCCGGTTCGCTGGATTGGCAACTTGATTAATGTCATGCAGCGCCAGATAAGGCTGGTTTGCAAAAGCGATCGCGCACTGAAAATCGGTGGTGGTGTGCTTTGGCTGGTGGTGGTAGGCGTGACCTGGACTGTGAGTTGGGGCGTGTTATACCTCGCTAATCTGCTGCATCCATGGCTCGGTTGGCTGGTTGAAGTGTGGATGATTTACACCGTGCTGGCTGCCCGTTCCCTGAGCGATGCCGCACTCGAGGTGTACCGCGCGTTGAAAGAGGGAACACTCGCCGAAAGCCGTGAAAAACTGTCATGGATTGTTGGGCGAGACACCTCGCAACTGGAACGCCCGCAAATGACGCGTGCGGTGGTGGAAACCGTGGCGGAAAACAGTGTTGATGGCGTGATTGCACCGCTGTTTTTCCTGATGTTAGGCGGCGCACCGCTGGCGATGGCCTACAAAGCGGTTAATACGCTGGACTCCATGGTGGGATACAAAACCGAAAAATACCGCGCAATGGGTTATGTCAGCGCTCGTCTCGATGACCTCGCCAACTATCTGCCTGCACGCCTGAGCTGGCTGCTGCTGACCATTGCAGCCTTTTGCTTACGCGCCAACCCCCGTCAGGCTTTGCGCATCGGCTGGCGCGATCGTTACCAACACAGCAGCCCAAATTGCGCCTGGCCCGAAGCCACGGTGGCAGGCGCGCTTGGGATCAGACTCGGCGGGCCGAACACCTATTTTGGCGAACAGGTAGAAAAGCCGTGGATCGGGGATGAGCGGCGCGGTGTCGCCATCGACGACATTACCCTCACCATTCAACTCATGATGCTGGCTTCGCTGTTTGCTTTGCTGCTGTTTGCCGCATTGCGCGGGCTGATGATTGGCATAACCTAAGACCCCGATGAATCAGCAACAATCCCGGGGCTTTCTTTTGAAATTATGAGAGAAATCATTAGGGAAATCATTGCTGATTTCGCCTGTGTAGAGCTCAATCTCAACAGGATTAACACACAGCGAGTTCGGGCAGTGCTGTGTAAAACTGAAACTCAATTGTTCAACACCTTGTGCGTTTTAAAAGGAAGTTTTATGAGCCTTGCAATAATGATTCAGGGTACCGCCTCAGATGTTGGCAAAAGCATGCTGGTGGCAGGGCTGTGCCGGATTTTTGCCCAGGATGGCCTGCGCACCGCGCCGTTTAAATCACAAAATATGGCGCTTAACTCTGGCATTACACCGGATGGCAAAGAGATGGGCCGGGCGCAGATTTTCCAGGCTGAAGCGGCGGGAATTGCCCCAGATGTGCGCATGAATCCGGTATTGCTCAAGCCGACCAGTGACTGCAAAGCGCAGGTAGTGCTGATGGGGAAAGTTGCCACCAATATGGATGCGGTCACTTATCACAACTATAAACCGCAACTGAAAACACAAATTCGCGAGGTTTACCAGAGCCTTGCGTCAGAGCATGAAGTGATGGTGCTGGAGGGAGCAGGCAGCCCAGCTGAAATCAATTTACGCGACCGCGATATCGTCAACATGGGGATGGCGGAACTCGCTGAATGCCCGGTGATTCTGGTGGCGGACATTGATCGCGGCGGCGTTTTCGCGGCGATTTACGGCACCCTTGCCTTGCTGCTTGAGCATGAAAAATGGCGCGTAAAAGGGGTCATCATCAATAAGTTTCGCGGGGATGTGGCGCTGCTTTACTCCGGTATCGAACAAATCGAGGCGTTAACCGGTGTGCCGGTTTTAGGGGTAATGCCGTGGTTGAATGTTGATCTTGAAGATGAAGACAGCGTGGTGCTTGAGCGCGGTAAGTACGACTCAATGGCGCCCAAAGCGCTGGATATCGCGGTGTTACAACTGCCGTACATGTCGAACTTCACCGATTTTAATGCGCTGGCAGCGCAACCTGATGTGCGTCTACGTTATGTAGTCAAACCCGATGAGCTGGAAAACAGTGACCTGGTGATTGTACCGGGCAGTAAAAATACCCTCGGCGATTTGCGCTGGCTGCGGGAAAATGGCCTTGAGCAAGCGTTACTCGCCCATCATCACCGTGACGGTGCGGTGGTGGGCATTTGCGGCGGTTATCAGATGCTCGGGAATCATATTTATGATGAGGTGGAATCGGGACTTGGGGAAATGTCAGGCATGGGGTTGCTTGATGTCGTCACCCGTTTCGCCAATGAAAAAACCACCACCCTTGTTACCGGACACGTTCAAACGCCGCTGCCTGGCATGTTTGCCGCAAGCTCAGGTGCAGCACTTCAGGGCTATGAAATCCATATGGGTGAGACTCAGCGCGGAGCAAACACTTCACCGTTTGCGACGTTTACCGAGTGTAATACGCAACCTTATCATAACCTTGATGGCGCAGTCAGCGAGGATGGACGCGTACTGGGGACGTATCTGCATGGCCTGTTTGATAGTGGTGAATTTACCCGCAGCCTGCTGGACAGCTTGCGCCTGCGCAAAGGGCTGAACGTGTGGGAAGGTGAGCGCTTTGACTATCAACAACATAAAGATAATCAATTCAATATATTGGCTGACTCGATGCGCGAAAACATCGATATTGCGCGGATATACCAGATTATGCGGGAGCATCAGGAGCCATCGGTATGAAATTAGTCACGGGCGCTGCCCGGAGCGGGAAAAGCCACCATGCGGAACAGTTGGCGGCAAATTACCCGCAAGTGCTGTATATCGCCACCTCGAAAATATTCGACAGCGAAATGGCACAGCGTATACAGCATCACCGCGACAGCCGGCCTACACACTGGCGCACCGTCGAACAATATCGCGATTTAAACACTGTGATAACGCCACAAAACGATGCGCAAGAAGCCGTGCTGCTGGAGTGTATTACCACGTTGATTACCAATGTGTTGTATGACGCAGCCGGGGAAATGCCAGAAGACGAATGGGATTTTACCGTGATGGAGCAAGTAGTGAATCAGCAAATCGATATTCTGCTGGCAGCCTGCGCGGCAAGCCCGGCGGAGGTGATTTTGGTAACCAACGAAGTGGGAATGGGCATTGTGCCGGAAAACCGCCTGGCACGGCATTTCCGTGATATTGCCGGACGCGTTAATCAGCGTCTGGCGCAAAGTGCCGATGAAGTTTGGCTGGTGGTCTCAGGGATTGGAGTAAAAATTAAATGATCTTCCGTTTGTTCTTCGCCACGTTGCAGTTTATGAGCCGCATACCGGTGCCGGTTCGTTGGTCTGAAGGGATTGAAACCCATCAATACGTGCGGGGCATTGTCACCTTTCCGTTTGTCGGCCTGGTGCTGGGGGCGTTAGCTGGTGTGGTGTTTACGCTGTTACAACCGTGGGCAGGATTACCCCTGGCAGCACTCGGTTACGTGCTCGCACTCGCGCTGCTGACCGGTGGTTTCCACCTTGATGGCCTGGCGGATACCTGCGACGGTATTTTCTCGGCTCGCAGTCGTGACCGGATGCTGGAAATCATGCGCGACAGCCGCCTCGGCACACATGGCGGTTTGGCGCTTATCTTTGTGATTGTGATGAAAGTGCTGGTGGTCAGCGAGTTGGCAATACGCGGGGGC